>CAYPZM010000115.1:0-13969 GCA_964414825.1 uncultured Cytophagia bacterium
AAGTTCGGTTCTGTCAATGCGATAAATCCAGTCGCCACGGAAAAAGTTGTCCGGCCAATTAAACCGCCGACCCAACCGCATCGAGGCTCCCGTACTCACCTGCTTGTAACCGATATAGTATTCGTCTCGTTTCGTGTCGTAAAAACTAAATCCGGCCAAAGTTGGCGTATCCAACAACCACGGTTCGGTAAAACTGATGTTAAACGAGCGATAATATTTTCCAAACATCCAATCAAAGCTAAGGCGTTGTCCGCTGCCAAACAAGTTGGCCATGGCCACGCCCACGCTGCCGATCAGCTTGTCTCGTTCGCTCCAACCGGCGGACATGTTGGCCGTATCGGTCGATTTTTCTTCAACCTTGAATTCCAGATTGACCTGCTCTTCGTCGATCGGCTGCACGCCGGGTTCCACATTGGCAAAATAGTTCAGCATCCAAACATCGCGCTGGCTGCGTTCGAGCAACGATTTGTTGAATGTTTGTCCCGGCAAAATCCGCAACTCGCGGCGAATTACTTTTTCTTTAGTTTTGGTATTGCCGGTGATCAAAATCTCATTTACCTTGGCTTGCTTGCCTTCGTTCACCAAAAAGTGGACATCTAATACTTGCGAGTTTTCGGGGTCTACCTGTTCTTTTGGGGTAATGGAAGCAAAGATATAACCGAGGTCGTAATACAACCCGCCAACGTGTTGGAACACGGCTTCATCGAGCGCTTTTTTGCTATAGACATCGCCTTTGTTAAAGCGCAATGTGGAAGAAAGTTCCTCGTCCGTAAAAACTTTATTGCCGTCCCAGGTAATATCGCCAAAGGTGTATTGCGGGCCTTCGGAAACCCAAATGTCGATGAACATATCATCGCGTTCTTGATTGTAATAAACGCTGTCGCGCAATACTTCGGCGTCGCGATAGCCTTCATTTCGATAGAAATCTACCAGCAAGTTCAAATCTTGGTTATATTTTTCTTTATCAAAATCGGCGCCGCGCCACCATTTATCTTCTTTAATTTCATCAAATTGTTTGCGAAGTTTTCCATCGGAAAAAGCATTGTTGCCGAAAAAGCGAATCCGTTCGACCTGGACTTTTTTTCCTTCATCAAAATCGAATTTTACGATAACCCGACTGCTGTCCACTTCGCCCGGACGTTTTTCGATATCGATCTCGGCCAGCAAATATCCCTTTTCTTTATATTTTTCCAAAAGTTTGGCTTTGGAACGCGCCAGGGTTGTGGGGCTGATAATTTGTCCGGAATAGTAGTTCAGGGTTTCATCAATATCGTTTTTTTTAAGCTTTTTGTTACCTTGCAGCTCGATGCGTTCGAGACGAGGATACTCTTCTACTTGGATAGTCAAGTAATACCCATCCGCCACCTGACGGTCGACAACAATTTGTATATCGGAAAACAGATTCAAGCGCCACAATTTGCGAATCGCATCTTGAATGCCTTCGGCGCCCATTTCACTGCCCGGCATGAGACCGGATTGCATACGAATCATATTCGCATCCGTTGTTTCGTTGCCTTTTACCGAAACGCCCAAAACTTTCAAGGTGCGAGCCTGGGCAAACAGATTGCCCGCAGCGCAAAACAGCAGTATTATTGTAAAAATATGTATGATTCGTAAGCGAAACATAAAACATCCTCAAATTTTAAAGAGAGCGAAATTTAGGAAATAATCCCAAGATTGCAAAGGAAAATATAACCTTTTGTTTTTAAAACGGGAACCAGTGTCGTAATACAACGCGTTTGTCGTCTCGATTGTACAACATCAAACTATCATAGTCGTACTCAAGTTCCACGAATAACTGCGGATTTATCTGATATTCCAGCCCCACGGTGTGGTGCAGACCCAAATCTTTTACTTTGTAACGATACCCAACGCCCGACTCGATTTGCCCGGTGTATTGAATAAAAAATCGATTTGCCAGATATTTGCCCACAATAATTTTGGTGCTCTCCAATAGCGACAAACGGTTATTCAGGTCGATGTTGTTATTCAAATTAAATTGAATAATGTTACGCGTAAATTGGGAGCTAAAACGCACATAATCGAACCCAAAGGTTTGCTCCAATTCTCTCTCAACCGGCCTGAATATGGGACGTAAAATGAGATTATCGGTTCCATATCCAATGGCTTCAAGAGCGCTATTTTGGAAATTACTGGCGGAATAACCCAACGAAGCCATGATCTGCGCTTCACTGACGCCAATATTTGGATTGTCGCTGGAGAGTTTGAAACGAATTTGATCGAACCGGGCGCGTCCCTCCTCTTGCCGCACAATATCGTCCACCGACTTTTTATCCATGGTATTGTCAACGGTCTGCAAGGTTAACAAAATAGTGGAAGAGATGCCCAACGAGTCGGTAACCGTGGTGCGTGCCTGACCATAGGCAACCGGAATGAGACTGCTGCGGTCAAATTCCACGCCGACTTGCTCGACGCGAAAATTCATATCCAGGTATTCCATAAAGCCTTTGGTCGAGCGCACGGTTCCGTTGATGCGAAAACTATCGTCGGCAAGGCGGCCACTAAAGCCAAGTCCGCCATAACGCTCATCGAGTTTTAAATTGACATACACTTCATCAATGGCGCCCGGGAAATTGCGTACAAAACGGGTATTTTTTACCGGCACCACAAGCAAATCCCAGGTCAAATTTTCCAAAAATTCTTTAACACCCGAGGAGGCGCCGCCCGCACCCTCGTAAAATGGGTACATAATTTCCGTTTCGTACAGGTTGATGCGACCTCTCAGCGTGAGGCCGTCTCCCAGTCCGGCAAAATAAAATTTTTCACCTTCTTCGCGTCCCAAGAGCTCAAGGTGGCCATATTCGTTTGGTTCCATCAAACCCACAAAGCTTAACGGCACACCCCGCTTTGGTGTTTCCAATACAAGCACGCCAAAATTAAGGCTGTTATCGGGCAAACGCATATCTTGCAATGGTTTTGCAGAAACGATTTTTTCAACATGCTCATTATAAATAAAAAACGGCTTACCCCCCATTTTGCCTTTCAAGAAGGATAGATCAACGAACTGATCCACCAAATTCAGATGCACCTCGCCATTCACTTCGGAAATCGGCGGCACCACAGAGCCAAATTCCAAACTCGCATCGTTGATAATGACATGGGCTTCGTCGAGCACCGGGTTAACGGGGGTGCCGCGCACCCGAGCTTTGACCGTACAATGACTTTTCGGCTGCCGGAAAAAACTGTCAATATCCTTCAGAATAGTGAAAAAATTTCCCGAGCCATCCACATCAAAATACAAACTATCGGTTTGACGAAAGGGGAAATAACCACTGGTGAGGAGCTCGTATTCGTTAAAGCGTGTAATGCGAAATTTGTCGATCCACAAGCGGGGAACCTTTTTTTCGACCAAACGGCCATTTTGGCCCAATAGCAACTCCATTTCATCAAACGGAATGTTCAAAATTTTGCCGTTTTGAATGGCCAGCACACCATTAATTTGCGGCGATTGCGGCGAGCCCGAAACGCGGAGATTAACCAGTGTTTCGCCGGTCAGCAGCGTATCGCGTCCGGTTACGCTATAGATGCTGCCCACATCAAAACCTGCTCCTTTGAGCTGTACATCCACATTATTGCTCTGCGTGGCATACGAGCCTTCGGCCAATAGCAGCGTCGAGTTGTTGTGATTCAGCAAAAATTTTTGCAGGTTAAAGCGTGTAGAATCATATGCAAACCGGGAGACAATGTCGTACGGTCCGAGCTCGTGATACAGAATATTGTTGATGGTCAACGATCCGTTCATCTGCGGAGCATCCAGCTCTCCGCCCAAGGTAATAGACCCGTTAGCGATTCCTTCCAGCGAAGGGATCAGGCCAGCAGTCAAGCGCGCAATATCCAGGTTTGTAGCGTTTGCCGAACCGTCGATGGTCTGTTCATCATAATGGATATGTAGCGATGAAGCAAATTCGTCATTTATTTCGAACGATTTTAAAAGAAAATGCTCGTTGGTTTTTTCAAGATCAAATTTCCCGTGCAACGCGTTTTCATTTAATGGATTGATAATAAATTCAGCATTGCTCCATATTTTGTTTTCGTGCTGGTTTAAATTGGCGTCGAGCCGTAAAAACTCGCCTTCATTTAGGCCTCCGGAGATTTTTTCCAATACGCTTGAAATGTTCATGTGATACGGAGAACCATCAATAGAGAGTTGTCCCCGGATTTGCTTTAACACATTTTTTTCTTGCGGCACATTGAATAAAAAGGCTAACAGATGTTCAAATCGTTCTGCTTCGACCTGGATCGCGGCCGGAGATGTTTGAAGATTCACAACCGCTTCGAGCTGAAACGGATGCTCCTGAGGCGTGGACAAGGTTCGGAATTCGTTGGCGCTATAGGTGAAAAGCGAACCCAGTCGAAACGAATCATTGTCGGCGCGGCTCAACACAATATCCCAATTTCCGCTTATAAGCGGATTTTTTAGCGTGCCGGAAATATCGCTGCTTAGCGCAACCGAGCCTTGCAGTGTGGAGTCTATGCCAACAGAAAAGAGTGCAAGCGCATCAGCCAAATTTCCGCTCAAACTAGCTTCAATATCCTTGTCCGGCGCTTTCAAATCCACGACACCCTTTAATTGCCATTCAGTTTCAAAGGTCTTTGCAGTTGCATTACGAATGTCGAGCCTGCCGTGTTGGTACGTAAAAGTAGAGCGCATATTTTGCAATTTGAGGTCGTTGATCAATAACGTTTTAACCCAAATATTGTTGATGATGGCAAGATTGTTAACAGGTCCGCGGATACGGCTGCGCACAATGGCTTGGCCGGCAACCTGATTGTGCAAGGATTCGCCCAAAACGTGGGAAAATCGGGCAAGCGCGAGCTGATTCGATTCGAGACGAACATCAAAGCGCAGATCATTTAGATTGGAGATTGTGCCTCGGACGGTGACCGGAGATTGATTCAGTAGCAGGTCTGAGGATTGGATCAACAAACTGTCTTGCGAAATTAAGAATTGCGCATTCATCTGTTCGACATCGAGCTCTCCCGCAAAAAGTGAGGCTTGCGCCTGCTGCAAAAGACATTCACCGGTCAGTCGAAACGTTTGACGATCCAAATTTTGAAAGATATGAAAGTCGCCGCGCAGCATTCCTTTTTGGACATCCACTTTTTCTTTATTCAGAAACGGAATGCCGTTGGCGATGTCGTAATGTTCCAAACGCGCATCCAGCCGTGTTAGCAAGCCGCGCTGCAAATCGGCATTTCCGGTAATAGTCACATTTGACTCTTGTGATTCCAAAAACGAGCCGATCAGGTTAATAAACAAAGAGTCTTCATTTTGACGAAAAATTCCGCCCTGTAGCGAGTGGGTCAAGATTACGGACATGGTATCATTTTGCTCAAGAATAACGCGACCGCGTTTAAGCGAGATATAATTCAGCATATCCAGCTCTTTGAGCTGATCGCTCAAAAATCGCGGAGATGCGGAAGGCGCTTTTTGCTGCAACGAGTCGCGATTTGCAAACGCCTTGGGTGTAATGGTAATTTCCGGTTCGACTAAAAGCACATCTTGAGAGATGTATTGTGGATGAAATCCGCGCACGAGCAAATTCAAAAAGTTATACCCGACTCGGAAATCCTTGATTGTGGTTCGAATATGCTGGCCCGGCACTGTAAACGAAACATTATGCATGTGGATATTTCCAAATCCGACATGAACACGTTCGATAAACAGCTCATTGCCAAGAATGGGTTGCAATTCGGCAAGTATATAATATTTAAGACGCTCATTTGCCTTAAAGATTCGCCAGCTTTCAAAGGAGATAAAAATGGTGGCGATCATAATGATAAAGGCAAAAAGAGCCCATTTACGTTTTCTCAAATCTGTCCTTTATGTCAGCCTAAATCTTGTTCGTAAAACTGCAAGAAGAAACGTATAGATATAAACATTGTTCCACAAGAATGAATGAATGATCAGATGGTTGTATCCTTTCCGCACTCGCCGTATGTGAGAACAGACATCTAAATATACAGATTGACTCGTGTATTGCTCAACGAAAATGTTAAAATCACGAAAAAATTGGAAGCTCAGGATTGGACGTTTTGAGATCGCAATTGTTCGCTCACTTTACCAAAACGACGTTCGCGTTGTTGATAATCCGCAATTGCTTTGTAAAACTCCTCTTTCCCAAAATCAGGCCAGAGTGTAGAAGTGATATAGAGCTCGGAATAGGCGATTTGCCAAAGAAGAAAATTGCTAATACGTTGTTCTCCACTGGTTCGAATAATCAAATCGGGATCACCAATTTAAACCGTTTGCAAGTGGTGGGATATCGTGTCCTCACTTATTTCATCTGGCTCCAACGTTCCCTCCTGTATTTGTTTGCCAATTTGCTGAACCGCAAATAAAATTTCCTGCCGGCTGCTGTAACTGAGCGCAAGATTGAGCACAAGTCCGGTGTTTTTACTGAGCCGTTTAATGGTATTTTTAATGCCCATCCGCGGCGCATAGGGCAAAGCATCAATATTTCCGATGGTCATGAGCCGAACGTTTTGCGAATTGAGCTCATCAATTTCCTTGCGAATGGTTTGCAGCAGCAATGTCATAAGGGCAGAAACCTCGGATTTGGGGCGATTCCAGTTTTCGCAAGAAAACGTATAGAGGGTAACGGCTTTAACGCCTAATTCGCCGGCAGCTTTCACAACAGCGCGTACGGATTCTATGCCGGCTTTGTGGCCATCGGTGCGCGGCAAATCGCGCTTTTTGGCCCAGCGGCCGTTGCCATCCATAATAATGCCAACATGACGCGGAATGCGGCTATTTTTTTTGAGGGATTCGGCTATGTTGGTTTTAGAATGTGTCACATTTATCTCAAACATTACTTTTCCAAAATTAGACGATATATATTGTATAAGCAAGTCATTTTTTAATGAACAAAAAAAAGCCCCGACATTGTGTTTCAACCGGGGCCTTAAATTTTTATATCACGAATGTTTTATTCTGCTTCTTCAGCTTTTTTAAAGTAAAGCTCACCGTTTTCACGATCGCCAATATTGATATAAGCTACGCCGAGGTTATTGTACAATGCGGCATCTACCGTAATATCAGGATTTGCATTGCCAATCTCAAGAGCTCTGAGCAAATAGGGGATAGCTTTTTGGTAAAACTCTTGCAAGCGAGCGCGCTCTTCCACTGAAACATCTTGACCCGTATTGTCTTTTTCAACCAATTCCTTACGATACTCATCGCCCATGCTCAGGTAGGCATTACCGACCTGCAGGTTTGCGGAAAAGTCATCCGGATTGGCAGCCAAAACCTGGTTAAACAGCTCAATCGCTTCATCATATTCGCTGTTCATAAAATGCAAGCGAGCCAAGTTGAACAACAAGTCTATGTCGCCAGGATTTTTTTCCAACGCTTTTTCATACGTTTCTTTCGCTTTGTCGAATTCACCCAGATAATCGTAAGCCAGGGCCAGGTTGGCAATAGCATCTTTGTCATCGGGATCGACTTCGAGAGCGCGTGTCTCAACTTCAACGACTTTATCATATTCTTTTAACTGAAAGTGAATATTAGCTAGACCTACAAATGCATCCTTGTTGTCCGGCTCTATCTCTAGCACTTTGCGGAAGCTGTCTTTGGCTTTTTCAAGGCTATCAACGCGGGTATAGGTAATACCCAGGGTTTTATACACTTCAACCCGAGAAGAATCGATTACTTTGGCGGTTCTAAAGTTTTCCAGCGCGCCTTCTACATTATTGTTATTGAGTTTGCTAACACCGGAATTAAACTGATTGACCCAATTTTTCTCGCGCGTGTTTTTTATTTGCTGTTCGAACGTAGGAGCAATTTTTAAAGATTTTTCGAACATTTCGTTCATACGTTCCCAATTTTGTTTTTGGGCCATACCTTCACCCAACAAATAAAAGGCTTCGGGATCCGTGGGGTACAATTCTACAGCCATTTCCAACTGCTCAATGGCTTTATCCCAATTGTCTTGTTGAATGTATACTTTTGCAGAGGTCACTTCTTTGGTTTGGCAAGCAGTAAACAGCATTACAAAGATACCCAATACAACTGCTGCAACCATAAAACGTGATTTCATGGGAGGATTCTCCTATGCTTTAAAAATTATGAAAAATTAATTTCGTCAAATATACTGTTTATTGAACTTCAAATCAAGATTTATTTTAGCCACTCGGCCAGCTTGTCCGCATTCGGAAATTTGACAACGCCTCTCTCGGTAACGATCGCTGAAATTAAAGAATGCGGTGTTACGTCGAATGCCGGATTCAATACTGCCACGTCTTCGGGAGCGATGAGTTTGTCACCGATTTTTCGCACTTCATCCGCATCGCGCTCCTCGATGGGAATCTCATCGCCGCTGGCCATATCCGCGTCAAATGTCGATAACGGCGCGGCCACCACAAACGGTATTTTATGCTCTTTGGCGAGTACGGCCAATCCATATGTACCAATTTTATTGGCCACATCGCCGTTGGCGGCAATCCGATCCGCACCCACTATAACTACATTTATGAGCCCTCGTTTCATACAATATGCGGCCATATTGTCGCAGATCAATGTGACATCAATGTTGTCTTCCATCAGCTCAAATGTGGTAAGGCGCGAGCCTTGCAGCAGAGGTCGTGTTTCGTCGGCATAGACTTTGATTTTTTTGCCTTTATCGATCGCTGTGCGAATAATACCCAGCGCCGTACCATGCCCGCCTGTGGCCAGAGCTCCCGCATTACAGTGCGTCAAAATGCTGGAGCGAAACGGCAGCAACTCTGCACCATGTTCGCCAATTTTTTTGCAGCGGTTAATATCATCCTCTAATATTTGATCCGCGGCCTTTAGCATCGCTTGTTTGACTTCGCGCAGCGGTTTGTTCAAATTGCTTGACATCACCTTGCGCATGCGCTCCAATGCCCAGAACAGATTTTTAGCGGTGGGACGCGAAGATTTAAGCGCAGTGATAGCTGTATTGATGCGGGTCAAAAATTCCTGGCGATCCACTTCATCGGCATCCCAAACGGATAATACCACGCCATACGCCGCAGCAATACCAATGGCTGGCGCGCCGCGTACCGAAAGCGTCTTGATCGCTTTGACCACGCCGTGATAGTCGGAAATTTCCAACAACACCAGTTCTTCCGGCAGTTGTGTTTGATCGAGCAAACGAAGTTTCCCATTGTGCCATTGAATTGCTTTCAAATCTTCCATTCACACTCCCTTTTTCTTTTTGCTGATATACTGTTCTATTACATCTGCCGTTCTTTGGCTCGCGTGCATATTCTCCTGCACAAACTGCCGTGTTTGCTGAACACGTAACGCAAGATGCGATGCTCCTTTTAGCGCTTCCCGGAGAAACGCAAAAAACTCCTGGGAACCAGACACCGGAGTTCCAACCTGCTGCGTTACCATAATTTTTGCTTCCGGAGAATTTAAATGTCGCGGGCCAAAAGCAATAACGCATCCGTGCGCCGCAGGTTCCAAAACATTGTGCACACCGGCACCAAATCCACCGCCCACATAGGCGATAGCTCCCAAAGCATACAAATTTGCCAAAAGTCCGATGCGGTCAATTACAAGTACCCGCGCATTTGTTACGGACTCTTTTTCAAACTGCGATAGAGTTACTGCAAACAGATCAACTTGTCGAAACAAAGTGATGATATGTTCAACATGTTCGCTGGTTGTTTCATGCGGCGCCACAATAAAGGCGGCGTGTTGGTCTGTTTTTAAAGCATCGATAATGGCTGGGAAAATCACCTTTTCATCGCCAGGCCAGGTGCTACCGGCAATTATACATTTTTCCGCGGCATAGGGCCACTGTTTACGGATAGATTCGATTTTTTCTGTTTCAATGGCCCGTTCGTAAACCCGATCATAACGAGTATCGCCACAGACATAAATGCGCTCCGGATGCGCATAAATTTGCGAAAACCGTTCGGAATTGAGCTCCGAAACCGTGCAAATCGCGTCAAACCTCGCATGCAGTTGACGAGACAGCCAGGGCCACTTTTTCACCGTGCTCCAGCGTTCGTCCGAAATACTCGCATCAACAAGCAGGGATGGAATCGAGTATTTTTTCAGCAGCCATTGGTAATTCGGCCAAATGTCGTGACGAATGGTGATATGAATGGCAGGTTTAATCCAGTTGAGAAACCGCTTGGCTTGACGCACAGAATCCAGTGGCAGATAACTGCAAATGACTCTGGGTTGTTCCAAGGTTACATGATCATAAACCGAAGGCGAAAACAGAGTCACAACAAACCAGGCATTCGGAAATCGCTGCTTTAGTTCTTTAAGCAACGGCATACCTTGCTCGTATTCGCCCATGGACGACATGTGTATCCAGATACGCAACGCAGAATCGGGCACAAGTTCCAGGTTTTGTTCGAGTCGCGAAAACAGTCCCTTACGCCCGGAAAACGTTTTTCGAATTTTGACATTAAAAAGTCCCGCGCATTGAATCGCAAGCAATAGCGGGACTCGAATTATATTGTACAGCAAAATTATTGGAAAAGACATTATTCCATTCGAGACGGAGATTATTGTAGAGTATTATAAATTTTAAGGGATTGATAATCTTTGCCAATGATTAACCGGACATCAGCTTCGGACTTTTCGTCGATGCGGACGACATCATTGGGTTGAAGCCCAAGCTCTTTGCGAAACCGCTCAATGGCACGTTCGTTTCCACTCCCCAAATCGATGAGAATAGAATACTCGTAATTCCAATGATCGGCATTGCCTTGGCTAATGACTTGATAATCTTTGTACATCAGGGTATTGGAAAAATTAGCCGCGATATTGGACTCGCCGCAGCCGTTCAGCACTTCAATTTTGAGCGGCTGTTCTTCCGCCTCAATGGAAACATCTACTGCTTTTTGAAACAGCTTGTGAGCCGATGAGAAAATGAGCACACTATTGACAAATACCAGTACGTAAATGGCAATGGTAGATGGCTTTATCGCAAATTTTGGCGATGGTGCTGACTTGCGCCGATTTGGCGCAGGTCTGCGCTGACTTTTAGCTCTGGTTTTACCTTTGGCCACTGCTGCTCCTTTTCCCCAATGTCAAATTGTCGAATTATTCAACCCAATCGAAACCGGAAGGCGACCCGGGATAATAGCCGCCAAAGCTGTTGTAGGGATTTTGATGAAAGTCCAATTGGATAATTGTATTTTCAGTGGGTTTGTAGCGCAATTGTGCGCCCGAAAGGAAAAATCCGTTTTGTAATATGGGCGAGGTAGTGTTGCCTTGAAACGGCTGATGCGCCATACCCCACTGCACAGAAAATGTCAAGGGAATCGCAAATTGATATTTTAATGTGTTGAGATAAAGACCTTGGGAAAATCCTCTATCGCCAATCGACATATAGCTCATGGAATAGGAATGTGACATAGACAGACGCGATGGATCGAGGCCTAGAAGGCCAACGCCGTTTTGTACGCCTGATGTTAATCTATCCGCAAAATCGATCGGCTTGGCTTGAGTTTTGAATTGCGCCAGAGCTGCTAGTGGCAGCAGAAAAACCCATATTAAAAGAACTGCTTTTCTCATATTTCAACCTCTTACCGATGATCTTTTGTCGTGTTCAAATTACAAAAATAAATATTATAGTCAATAACTATTTGAGATTATTACATACGTAACAGCACTCGGATATAAAAAAATCCGCTCATTAGGCGGATTTAAAAATGACCGGAGATCGTAAATCGATTCAATGCGCCCAATGCGCCAAGGGAAGAGTAGGAATAGTCAAATGTTAGATTGTTCCAAAAGAATCCGAGTCCCGTAGCTACGCCAGCCAATGTGTCCTTGGACGAGTCCACCTCCAGATCGCGTCCAAAGCTGTCCCAACCAACGCGCAAGAACAGATTTGGAGTAATGGTAAACTCGCCGCCCAAAGTGGCGTACCAGGGCGAATCGCTAAACTTGTACACGTTAACGCCAAATAGCAGTGGCAAATGTGCCAATCGTTTGGAAAAGCCGGCGCGAACTTGCATGGGCAATTCCGGTTTTTCGGCAATATAAGCGTTGAGGGATGTTCCCACATTCGACACAACGGCTGCCAGTACAAGTTCATGTTGCGGAATTCGATACATGACGCCGGCATCCACCGCTACCGCATCGGCAGAATAAGTATCGATGGCGCCGCGAACGTATTTTAAGCTGCCGCCAGCATACAGATTCGGCATCGCTTCGATTCCATAAGACCCTGTTAGCGCAATGCTGTTGGCGCCAAAATCGCCAAGTTCTTGACCGCTGATATCGGTTTTGGTAAAATTACCGTAATCGCGATACAACACCGAAACGCCAATATTTCCGGGCCCTACTTGCGGGTGAACATAACCTATAAATCCGGAATTCAAATCGAGCAGATCATCTTGATAGGAAAATGTAGCGGCTTTTTGTGATACAGCCACAATGCCCGCGGGATTGTAAAACAGTGCGTTCACATCGCCAGGAATAGCCACAAACGAGCCACCCATTGCCGCAGCACGGGCACTTACTTGCATTTTTAAGAATTGAAATCCGGAAGTGGCGGGCGAGTTGGCAAACGCCAGGCACGAAAAAACGAGCAGAATGAGTAATACAGTGACTTTTTTCATAACCGATAGACACCCTTGTAAAAAATGAGCCACCTGTCAGATTCGAACTGACGACCTGCTCATTACGAGTGAGCCGCTCTACCAACTGAGCTAAGGTGGCATAAAGCTGACAAATGTACTAAAACATCATTTGAGAATCAAGAAAAATATCCGGTTCTCTTTTAAATGACATTCGTAGAGCGGCAATGAGTTTATAACGCACAAAATCGAATTTCGATCCAAATTTTTATCCATAATTGTGCTCGCCGGATCGATTGATTGATGCACGCTAAACAAACCCGATTCCGGCACGGTCACCCATCAAACGGATATAATCTGCACCTTGCTTGTAATCGTCAGCCGTTTTTAGATGCTCCAGCATCAAGGGTACGTCATGTGGCAGATTGGCCAGCTCGGTCAAATAGGTTGAATAATCAAAATCGCCGGTGCCCGGAATGACTTCTTCAAACTGCACGACGGACACATCCCGCATAATTAAATCCTTGGCGTGACAACTTTTGATATATGGCCCAAGTAGCTTGAACGCTTCTTTGATGAGCGCCGAATTATCGAAAAACGTGTACGGGCTGTTGACCATGTTGGTCGGATCCAAATGACAGGCAAACGCCTGGCGATCCATGGCGTAAATGAGCTTGAGATAGCGCTCCGGCGATTCCGGGATGGTGAACGGCATGGTTTCCAGCGTGTAAAACGTGCGAGTCGGTTTGACTTCATCGATGATGTTGCGCACGGTTTCCACAATCATATCAAATGTTTCATCGCTGAGATTGAGTTTGTGCGGACCCGCCCAGCTTTCGCCGCGCGATCCGGCAATGTTGACGCAGCAAGAGATGCCCATTTCTTCCGCCAGCGCCAATCCTTCGACATTTTTACGAAACGCAGCTTTGCGTTCGGCTTCATCGTCGCTTAAGGGGTTGCTCCACGCGCCCACTTCGGCAATAACAAGATTGGCTTGCTTTGCGGCTTTTACGTAAGCCTGTTTGAGTTCCGCAGAATCCTCAAACTTTGCCGGACAATACGCCGCGGCGTATCCCAAATAACGATGCGCTTGCGCCCATTCTTGCGGCTCATCAAACTGGTCGAACACCGGCCCACCCAACCTGATCTTTTGTTTTTGTGCGTTCACAACAGGGACTCCTATAAATGCTGCGGCTGCGCTCACTGCAACCGCTTTACCAAATTGACGTCGAGAGCATCGGCTATCCATTTCCATCTCCCATCATACTTGTCCAAAATAAACATTTTACACCAGCAGAATTCCCTTTAAAATAGAGACAAGTCTCCTTATTAATTTAGGACAATTAATCACTCAAAAAGGAGACCCATCTCATGAGTAAATTTAATAGCATCTTTGGACAAATACTACAGATATTTCCAAGAACTCAATTTG
>CAYPZM010000116.1:0-13915 GCA_964414825.1 uncultured Cytophagia bacterium
AACAGCGTCAATCCGATAGGTGTACACTTTATCTTCTGCTGAAGCGTCCTGAATCGTATCGGTATAGCAAAAATCGAGACTATCGATGAGGCTGCATTGAGCATCCACAAAAACCGTATCGACTATTTCCACCGTTGTCGAGATATCATTATCTGTAGTTCGAACGATTTGATAAAAGTTCACCTTCGACACGTCATCTTGAACGCCATTCCAGTACAATTCCACATACTGGTTCCAATACGCGCGCATCAATTCAATCTCAACTTTTCCCGGAGGCGAGGCATCCTGGGTTGAATAGGTCGTGTCCGACCGGACCATTTCACCATCCAATGTATAAGCTTCAACATAATATCCGTATTTGTGGCCGTGTTCTAGTCCATTAAAGGTAGTGGAGCGCTTGCCATCCAGCGCTGTCTTGCGGAGCGATTGGCTAGTCATTCTTTTTGCCAATCCGGTCATAACATCAAAATAAAAAACCTCTTGGGTATACGCGCCTTCATCAATCGGTAGCCATTCGATGGTGTTTGAGGTGCTTGCAGTAAATTCGGGCTCTTTTTCGATAAACGGCGGCGGGACCAGCTCGATCGAATAAAAATCCACGCTATTATTTTGGCCGCTGGCTGTGTATTGATCGCCGGTGAGGAAATAAATGACATTATCTCCTTTTTTAAAATATCGAAAACCATGATCATTACGCACATAAAAGTAATCCGACTTTTGATTTGGAATCTCATCCGAGCCCACAGGTTCACCTGTCAATCGGTCGCTATTTTGATCCGCAACAATGTCCCCAACAATTAGACTGTCGCCTGATTCGATTGCCAAACGGTACTGCTCCATGCTTTGGTATGTACCATTTTCCTGCGAATACATGCCCACAACCTTTACCTTATAATAGCCTGAAAAGGGCAAATCTTTTATAATAATACATCGGCTTTGTGAAATGCTGGAACTAACGAGGATATGATCGGTGAAGACAAATTCCATAGTAATCCCCCGAGCTGCTGCAATTGCAGTATAACACTCATCCTCGATAGTAGTGTCGTGATTAAGTTCCGGATTTTTTACATGAAGTCTTGTTACCTGTTTATCCTGAGCCTTTGCAAAGTTAATCAAAAGATGGCCGAAAACGAACAACAGAACCATAAATAAAATCCTGCTTTGCCACATAATTCTCTCCATAGTTACATTTTGGAAGATACCCAGTTTTAAAGCTGCAGGATCTTGGGAATTTAGGAGCAAACTCTGACTTTAAAACCTACATTCTTTTACGCACCTAATGTTACAGAAAAAAGCATATTATGCAAGAAATTTTTCTGCACAAAAAAGGTGAACCTATATTTTACTGCAAAATCCGATCCAAAACGAAATATAATGTGGATATAATACTGTTCTCTTGCACGCCTTTAAAACACTCTAAAGGATAAGTGTTTCGTGAAACACGTAATTCTCAACGAAATCTAAAGTATTGAAATTAGATGGTGCCCATCGAAAAGTGCATGAACTTTATACCCCGTTATAATTTGTATTAAAGTTCATCTGTAATTGAAGCTAGAACATTATTCATCAATTTCAAGTACTTTTTTAATTATTTCCTAAAATTATGAACTTGGAAACAAGCAGGCAGAGTGATTCGACTCACAATTATTCGCAAACCCGGAAAAAATTGCATAGCCAGAGCGTAAAATAAGATGAATAACTCTCTTCTGCCTGGTTGCCAAGTTACTTTTTCTTAATACGAGTCGAACAATTTCCCCCATTCGCTCTGGCTGCGAAATTGCGCTTGCCGCGGTTTGCCTTTAAAAGGCCACCAAATATAATCGTGATAGAAAAAACTGCCAAATACAAAAAAGTAAACCAACGGGGTATGAAAAAACAGTTTTTGAAATACTTTTAAGGGGCTGAACCATAGCAGGTCTCCCACTCGACTGGCCATATTATCTCCGACATCGTAATTTAAATTATAATCGGAAATGGACTCGCCGACAATTTCAATTTCATTCAAATCGCCTACCCCCAGGCCGCGTTCGTGGGCCAGACGGATACATTTTATCGACATGGGATCAAATCCCATAATTTTTGCGGATACCGCGTCAATTGATACCTGGTCGGCACTGGCGAGAATAAGCGATGTATCATGCGGCGTCATGGTGCGCGGGCCAGGACCGGAGCCGGAAACCGTGCCATCGGTTACAGCGAAAATACCGCTGTGAATTTCTTTTTGTATGGCCAGCAAATCGACAAGCGTTTCATGAATGACCGAATGGGTGTAATGGCGCTTGCTATTTAACAATCCTCCAAACGCATTTTTCATGGCGCCGGTCATCGTGGTGTAAATATGGGTTTTCATGGTGGGCAGGTGGATGATATTTTTATCCAGAAAATATTCGGGGATTTGAATTCCCTTGGGATAAATTTTATGCAGCACCAGCATTTCGGCTTTGGGTTCATAGGTAACCCATTTGATATCCTTGGGATCAAAATTTAGCAGCTCTTGCACGCCATATTTTTTATAGATTGGCGCCAATTTGTTCATTTTCTGACCTTTATGAGCATTCGTCACCACGGTTTTATTGTGCACCGAAGTAATATCGTTATAATCCGACTCTTGCAGCGCTTGAATCGTGCCCTCAAGCTGCCAAGGTGTTGTATTGGCACTGAGATAAGGGAAATGCCAGGAAATGTTATCTTTGAGAATCGTAGTTTTTTTAGTGTCCAACGCCTCTTTAGCACCGCCTAAATTAAAGGCGCTTTTAATATCGTCCAATACGGTTTCGGGGGTGGATTTTACAACGGCTACTTTTGACTTCATGTTCTCCTCAAATCACAGGGTTCAAAAATAAATGATCAACGAAACGACCGTGATATAAACGGCTACACAAATTAAAATCGGTCTATCGCCCCAAACTGCATTTTCCGGTGTTTCTCCCAGGTTGAGGTGATAGATTAAATAAAGATAGCGAAACAATCCAAAAATGACGAGAGGAATTGTTAACACAAGCATTCGAGTATCAAATTTTTCCACCACCTCGGTATCCAGCGTATAGAGCGCATAAGACATGAGGCAGGCGGCGGTTGAAATGGTAATCAAATGATCGAGATAGGTCTGGTCGTAATGCGCCAGGGTTGCACGAACATCTCCGGCTTCGTCGCCCAGTGAAATAATTTCCGCACGGCGTTTGCCCAGCGCCATAAACAGCGCAAAAAAGATGGTACAGATGATGAGCCATGAAGAGACGTTTTCCTGAATGGCAAATGTACCTCCAACCGCGCGAAAGACAAATCCCGATGCGATGATGAGCACATCGAGAATAATGACATTTTTTAAATGAAAGGAGTAGGCCAAGGTAAAAATAAAATAGGTGGACAAAATCAGGCCAAAATATACATCCAACCGAAATGCCGCCACCAGGCTGATTCCCACAAAAAATGTGGCAAAAAACAAGGCCGTGGCTGGAGCTAATTTGCCAGCGGCAATGGGACGATTTTTCTTTTTGGGATGCAGCGCATCTTTTTTGCGATCCACGACATCGTTTATCAAATAGGTGGCGCTGGAAACCAGGCAAAAGAGCAGAAATGCAGCTAATGCATGCGTCAATTTGGAAAGAATAAAAATATCCCGTGAAAAGAGCAATCCTGCAAACACCAGCATATTTTTGCTCCACTGCTTGGGACGCATGGAAACAAAAAGATATTTGGGCATAAAGCGTTCTTTGGCTACAAGCTGTGAAGGATAAGACATGTGTGCCTTTTGATTAATGGGAATTGAAGTGATGAGTACAGCAGCGCCTTTAAGCTTGGCAACTTTTTTAAAGCGCCGCCATGCGATACAATTTACTGAATCTTCTCAAAACGCCTCTAATCAGCCCTCTTGTACAGGCAGTAAACTTTTTTTGCGGGATTTTACCGGTTTTTTAAACATATTGTTTGTACGTTGATAAATCTAATATTTCGTTAACACTTAACAAGCTTATTCTCCCGCCCCCGATACGATAATATTATTTGGAGGACTTGGGGGTTGATCATCCACGTCCATGTGCGTATTGGAGAACGCCCAGTATTTGAACGCCGACCACTGTGTGCTACTTGGCTCTATTTTTATGTGCAACTCACTCTGCCCGCGAGTAAATATGGGGGGAATCAAAAAATCCGAATCAAGCCAGCTTTTTGATGTATTTAAACCAGGGGTATACCACTCACCTACCAGTCGATTGTTTACGTACACCTTGGCGTTTTGATTGGCGATGGAATAATCGAATCGACGTCGCAGTCGCACACCGTCGTTTTCAGAAAGAATGCGCATTTTGAATTCGCTTGCTCCGAAAGTCAAATAACCGGTATCGGAGATGGATTGATCGTCATTATCGCCCTCATAGTAGGCGGTTTTATGAGTCGATTCGGCGTTTTCTGCAAAAAATTGGTGACTCGACTCGTTTTGCGAGTCGCCGAGATCGAGCGAATCGGTTGCAATTAAGGTAATATTATCGACTCCATACCAAAAAGTCAAGGTATTATAGTCGACAATAATTTCATTAGCTCCACCATGTTCAATGCCAAACTTGATGCCGGAATTAAAGTTGAGATGATCCGTGAGAAAAAAACGGTAACAGACAAATTTTGTTGCGTCTTCGGCGTCTCCAAACGTATATCCGTGCGTAGCTCGACTAAAATTTCCACCCTTTAAAAAGTACCAGCCGCCGTTGAAAAAATCTTCCGTACCGGTGCCGTACAATTGCGGCGACAAACTGCCATCAATATAAACGCGCTCGTCACCTTCCATTTGATTATTTCGCGGCGACACGCCAGTGTCCAAAATAGCGCCCACCACATGACCGGTGCCTTGGGTTTCCAGAAAAATGTAATCCTGGCCCGTTACTGGCATAACATCCGAATGCGTGGCGTGAAAATAACCACGATTTTGCATAAAGGATGCATCCGCCACACGATCCGCTTTAATATTCAGCGCCACATTTTTTAACGTTGTATTGCCTTTATTGATAAATTCGATTCTCGCGGAATGTTGATACGGCATGGGAAAATAATTGTAATACTCGCCGGTTTTGGGATTAGAGCCAACGGGCAGCGCCTCGCAAGCAAAATCCTTTATACCGGCGCCAAAGAACAAGTAAATGGGACATTCAACCTGACTGTCCTGAGCATGATCCCAGTTAATTTTGACCCAAAGATTTTGTCCAAACTCATAAATATCGCCATGGGTCGGATCGAGAATATCCATGCTGATCTCGACAATTTGTCCGGGACCGGATAGCTCAAATACTTTATTCTGATTGCTCGCCAGTTGAAAGGTTTCATCGATCTCGTCCGGAGACGTCGCCTCAACCATGGGCAAACCGATTTGCTCATAGACCGACACCGCCTCTGTAACATCTGCGTCCATGGTGAATGAGGTGAGCTTTTCCGTATCCTGATAGATTTTATAAGTATAGTTATAAAAATGGGGAATGACACTCGTGGCGATTTTAAGCGACTTTTCAAACTCGATGGGGGTGTACGAATAATAGCCGCCGCCGGACTTGTCCCAAAATCCAACCAGCGGAAACAAAAATGGCGAGTTTGTGCCGGAAAAAAAGTCGGCCTCGTACATACTGACTCGTGGCGTCTCCTCCCCATCCACAAAAAAGTATATATCGCCATAGCCTTCGGGATTCAGGCCCCAAAAGGTCATCCAAATGCGATACAGGCAGCCGGGTCGTTTTTCGTCAAATATAACGTAAAGCCCGTCTTCTTTGTATAAATAAGATTGCAGCCCCTGCTCTTCCTTATTGAAATCATAATTGCCACCGGTTCGATCGTGGCTTGATACCTGCTTGACTATTTCTCCGGAGCGCAATACCGGCAAATTCGAAAAATCCGTTAACGCATCTATGCCTCGTTGTGGAACGGCATCCGCAAACAAAAGGATGGAACCCCACAGAACAAACATCGACACACGCATCACATAATTCATGACCACTCCTTTTGATATCTATTCAAATCCAAGCAACAATATCCGGCTTTCGCTCACGGCAAAGAGCAAAGATAATACCAGTGTCGGGTGGGATTTTAAAAAGTATGAAAAAGAGCAATGTTGCAATGACAGGCTGCAGAGTTTAAATTTTTCGATTTAAAAGGGTACACAAATTTATCTTGACTGTAGACTCCTGTTATTTCATTACTTGCATTTACATTGTCAAAATTTATGAGGTGCAATAAAGTCGTTTGCAAAAGAGATACCATTTCAGGACTTTTGTTTTAAACGAATCAACCTGGCGCGAAAAGCCGCAAAACCAAAAAGACACCAACCGGGGCTTAAACTATACAGCCTGGGTAGTTTAAGGGGCAAGGCGCAAAGCCGATGGGCAATCCTAAAACGTCCTTTTTCAAACTCGAGTCAATCGGACGACATCTATTTTGCGGCAGAGTTTTACCGAAAATGATTTAAAATTATCCACAGGTAAGATGAGGTGCCAAATAAAAGCAAACACAACATCAACACTCTGTATTTGCCTTTAAAATTGGCGTTATGCACAAAATTGTAGGCAACCAGAATCGAGATGGGTATGGCGCTGTTGGCAAATAAATTCCAATCCTGCAACACGCCCAAAAGGGCTTTCCATTCAAAGGTAAAGAGTAGCAAAAAAATAACGGCAATACTCAGAAAAATTGTGTAATTGTTCCACTTTATGTATTTGAACAAAAGCAACAACGGCAAAAACAAAATAAATGGCACGAGCAACAGCAACAGCCGAACGATTAATTGATAGTATCTCAC
Organism: uncultured Cytophagia bacterium; assembly: GCA_964414825.1. GTDB lineage: Bacteria > Zhuqueibacterota > Zhuqueibacteria > Residuimicrobiales > Krinioviventaceae > CAYPZM01. The sequence goes on from CAYPZM010000116.1 coordinate 6,773, forward strand.
GGATGGGATAACGATGTGCCACTCCAAGTGCCCTCCGGAAAGCGAGGCGTTGCTGGATGTATATATTGCCTGAATTGGAAGATAGTTAAAATGAAAAAATAGTAACGTGAGCAAAAATAAAGTAACTGACGCGCCAAAGGCCAGGAGAATGGGTTTCCAGTTATGTTTTTTAAGCTCCAAAATGTAAAGCCATAATAACGAAGGCAATAGAAATCCGGTTAGAAGATGAAAGGTCAAAGCCACTGTGAGTGTTAACGACGGGATTAAGAGGGTTACTTTATTTTGAAAATAAAGTAAAGCAACGTAAAAGTACAACAGCACAAAAAGCGCGGTAAGCGTATAATTTTCAACATCACCAAAAAAGAGTTGCATATAACCGCCACAAACCATAATGGCTAAAAAGGGCAGCTCTTTGTTTGCGGCGATGGTTTGGGCAAATTTTATCAAAATAAACAAAAAAACTCCGCCAGCAATGCTGGAAATGACCTGGTAGGTCAAAAACACATCCCAGCCGAAATGGGTATTTGTGAATGCCCACAGTTTGGAGTGAATGAAAAACTCCCACATCTCATCGTGCGTGGCGAACGAGCCATAGGCATTCATGTAGCGCTCGAACTTGGACGGAAACAGCAGGGCATCTTGATTGAGGAAATTGTTTCTCAATAGAAAAAAGATCACCGCACCCGCCAAAGCAATTACCCAGGCAGTGATGTTATAGTGCAGCAAACTCTGAAGTCGAGACACATATCGTTTTATCAACAGCTCATATCGTACAAATAAAACGAATAATAGGCCAACCAGTGCGGTAAATCCCAACATTCCGTAAAGACCGAACGCTTGAAATTGCGAAAGCCCCAACAGAGTCATCTCTTTGTCGACGGTTGCCGGTAACACAAATGAAAACATATAGTACAATACTAACATCATCACCGGCACCATCAGCCAAACATAATATTCTACGTCTTTCCGATTCAAAATTTTCATGGTACTGCCTTTCCAACTGCTGCTCTTTGAAGGTCAGAACGTTCTAGTTCTCCTTTAATTTTTCCAATAGCGTCTCCGTGGGCATTCTGACTATAGAGTCTTTTTGTTGTTGATAATAAATTATGGACGAACACGGCAAGGCTTTTTCCTGGCCAAACCGCACCTGCTCGCCGCGCTTGTTAACAAGCTCATCGGGATTGTTTGTGTTGAGCCCGAGCTCGGTTATATCATAAACATTTATTGAATTATTGGCGCTCAATGTTCGTAGGCCAGCGCACCGTTGAAAAGCGATTTGGCTGACATTTTCGAACACAATGTTATTTTTTTCTGCATAATCGGCGGCATCCGACGTTACAATCTCTTGAAGCCAATTTACCGTGATCACGCGCCGCACCATTCGGTTGGAGCCATCGGCCAAGGTTAGCTGCACCAGTCCCTCTTTTTTCATCGCATTGAGAAAAGAGATGGAATTGACGGTCATTAAGCAGATAAATACAACCAAGGTTATCCTAACTGCTTTAAAATCGATTTTTAAATCATCGGCAAAAACGAGCAACATGATTTGCGCCATACCAATTACGGCCGGGAATAGAATGACCAGATAATATCGATAGGCGTGATTGGGCACCGGAACCAACGGCGCCAGACAAATGCCAATCCAAATGGCGTAAAACAAAAGATGCTTGACAACGGGGATATTTTGTGTGATCGTTTCCGAACGGGGCTTGCGGCGAAACCCTAGCCATCCAACTAAAACAGCAAGGATGGCGATATTAATAAAAAAGAGCATACCTGGAATTGAAAGTGGGAAAAAGGCCTGAAACGTCCATTTTAGATAGGCCATAATGTTAAAGAGCGCATGAATTCCCAAAAAATCAGTGGTATAAGGATGGCTCTCGGGCAGAGAAAACGTATTTATGCCCTGGATTTTTATCGCCGCGTAAACCAGCAAGATAACAAAATGTGGCACTACCGGAACCAATCGTTTTGCAATCGATTCGGCTTTAGGCTTGAAGAGGAAAACGTACGACGCCAGCAAAAACGGCAACAACACCGTTGATTCTTTAAACAGCAGCGAGCCCAGATAACACAAGGCGCTGAGGAGCCACCGATCTCGCATAAACAGTAGCAACGACACCAGAAACAGCAGAACCGCACCCAATTCGTAAATCCCTACGATCCAGGAGAGGGTCTCAAAATGCAGGGACGCCGCTAGAATGTAGAGAAACGCGGCGGACCAACCGAGAAATTTCTGCCGTGTTAAACCATAAAGCACCAGATAAACGCAAAGGCCGTTTACGACGTGAATCAATACGGCTAACACGTGGTAATAAACCGAGGAAAATCCGAACACTTTAAAGAGCCCGAAAAAATAAAGTTGGCCCAAAGGGCGATAAAAAAGTTTGTTGCTGTATTGCAGAATGGAATTCAACACTTCGGTGGTGTTGCTAAAACTGAATTTGTACAACCACAACCAGTCATCGTGGATAAATGGAAAAGTTAGCACAAAACTGTACACTAGAAACGTGAGACCAGATAAAACACAGGCGTTAAGTACATCCGTTCGAATGTGGCGGGTTCGCCCGTTTTTTTCCATAACCCTCCTGTCCTCCAAATAAAGCGTACGTTTTCAGATCTATGTTGTAAAGGTGGACTGTAGCCAACGAGGAATTTGGCCCACTTTGTAAAGTGAGCAAAGCACGGTTCAGCCATCCCCGTAAAAAACGTTTTTGTAGATGTAGCCGCGAATCCTTGAATGTGCTGAGAAAGTCGGACAACAAAAAGGATGTCCTCCCAAAGCCTGAGCTTTGGAAGGACATTATTCGCTTATTTCAACAAAAGGAGCTTTTTAGTGTCGCTAAAGTCATCGGCGGTCATTCTAAAGTAGTAGACACCGGAAGGCACTTTGGCACCCTGCTCGTTGCTGGCATCCCAAACGACATTGTGGATGCCGGCGGAATAGTTGTCATTTACCAGCGTGCACACTTGCTGACCATTGGTATTAAAAATGATGATTTGCACATGTTTCGCTGCCGGCAGCTCAAACCGAATGGTAGTGGTCGGATTAAATGGATTTGGATAATTTTGCGCCAAGGCAATTTCCCGCGGTAAGGCAATTTCCACTTGAATGAGATCATGATCTTCGGTGACTCCGTAAATATCAAGTTCGCGAATGCGATAGTAAAACCGGTCGCCGGCTTGAACATTTTCGTCCACATAACGATAGTCGCCGCCGGTTTGTGATTTTATCAAAGCGGAATTCAACGCCTCAAATGGTCCTTCTTTGAAGCGGCTGCGCAGCACATAAAATCCGGCTGTGCCTTCTTCTCGTGCGGTTTTCCACATCAGCTCGACTTTGTTGTCTTTGGCCACTCCCTGGAAATTGGACAACTCGACCGCCGTCACCTTGCGCATGTGCACATACCAGGGTTTGGACGCGGTTTCCACGTAACCATCCGAGGCAAAGGCCTGGATAATGGCAAACGAGTCGGGGAACTCTTGCTTTGTAAAAATCATAGGCAACATATAAGAATCGCCTGCAAGCGCTTCTCCTTTTGAGGTGCGCACCACCCAGCGATAGCTCAACGGATCATCATTGGGATCGCTGGCCTGAATTTCAAAGGTAATTTGCGCACCAAACTGCACCATCATCACCGTATCTTGCGGCGAAAAGCCAAGAATTTGCGGCGGCAAATTGCGTACGCTCACCATAATTTTGACGTCCGCGCTGTCAGCCGCGCCGTATTCATCCATGGCCAAAAAGGTAATGGTGTGTTCGCCATTGTCGGCTGCCGTGGGCGTCCAGGAAAACTGCTGCGTTGTTGCGGCATCAAACGTGGCATTGTCCGGAAGATTGCGCGTTATGTAGGTAATCGCATCGCCATCATAATCCTTTGCACTGACGGTGAATTGCAAGGAATTTCCGGCTTCCACACTGTGGTTGCGTTGCAGCGGCGGATCAAAATAGGGCGCCGAATTGAGCACAAACGCGGTAAAAAAGGTCGGGTTGTTGGTCGCGTCTACTGCCTTTACCTCGATTTGTTGCGGACCGGTCTTGCCCACAACCCATGTGGCGCTAACCAGACCATTTTGATTTGTGGAGCGCGGCAAGGACTCTTTCACATATCCTTGCCCTTGCGTGCTCACGAACGTAATACGCTCTCCCGAAACCGGGCGATTAAACACATCGGTGACCCGGACCGATAGGGGCAGCTCCTGGAATGGGCGAACCTGTTTGCCGTCTTCGGTCTGTTTTGTGAGCGTAACGCTCGGCGTTTCTTCAATATAAAATGTGAAAAAGACCGAACCGTAATTTGACGTATACACCTGCACGCGATGCAACCCCGGTTGTTCGCCGGCCTTGAATAACGCCATAGCCGCACCGTTTTGATCGGTGTTGACCTCATTACTCGTTACCCAGGAACCCGCACCCTCGATCAGACGAAATTCGACCGGAATATTGGTGATCGAGTTGCCCAGCGTATCTTGCACCAAAATCTTGAACGCCTCGGGAAGCGGCTGATTGACCTGGCCGATGAGCGAATCGCCCGATACAATTCGAATAACACCATCTCCTGGAGCCATAGCATAGGCGACAAATTCGAGTGGCGGAAGACCCGCGATGCTGGCGGTTACTTTTTGCTGACCAATCATATCACCCAGGGTCCAGGTTGCGTTCGCCCAGCCTTCCGGACTCGTGAGCATGGGTTGAGGCTCGGCAATGGAGCCACCGCCCTGTGTCACCGTAAAGGTCACAGATACATTGGGCACGGGATGATTCCAGGTATCCCGCACCTGAACACTGATTTTTTGTGGAAGGGTCTTGCCCTTTTCGTGCGTTTGATTGTTATTCGCTTGCGTGGCATACGCCGGTTCGCCCGCTACAAAATTGATTTTGACGGATTTAACCGGCTGATTATCGACCAAGGCGTAGACCGTCACCTCGCCCACATTGGGAGATACGATGGAGCCGTTGGTGTATCCGGTCTCATCAGTAGGTTGATTGGGCTGGTTGATAAACACCTCGATGCCCGCGGTTTGTAACACCACATTTTCATTCACAATGGGATTGGCATATTTGTCGCGCAAGGTTACTTGCACAACGGACTGCTGTTGCGCATCCGCCAACACATTGCTTGTGGCACTCAGTTCGGACGTTGTGACATCCGGGGGCCCCACATTCGCTCGAGTTTGAAAATCCAGATATGCCGGATTGAGAGGATTGACGCCGTCATCCGACGTGGCGCGAATGCCTGCTGAACCCGGCGTGGTACCCAATTTTACGCTAACCGCTGCGATTCCATTGGTGTTGGAATAGGCGGTAAAATCGGTATGCTGTCCTTCAATAAACACCACACCCTCTTGCACTTGAAAGGTGACGGGATGCCGGCCAACCGGCTGGTCATTGGCATCCAGTACAAGAACCTGTAAGGAATCGCCCAATGTTTGCCCAACAGTACCCGTATAAATATCGCCACCGTTCACCTTGCGCATGGACACGGCCATGCTTTTGCGGCCGGAGGCGTAAAATTGCATGGGCGATTGTTTCAGATTTTTGTTATTATATTTGGCAATCGCCTCGAATACATAATTATTGGTGCCAAAAGTCGAGCCCAACGTAGCTGTGGCTCGAGCGAACCCGTCTTGATCGGTCAGAACTTTGAGGCTGGTTGAGCCGGCAAACGACGCTCCGGTCGTAAACGTAATAAATTCAACTTGAATATTGGGAACGCCAACGCCATTGTCATCTTGCACTTTCACGACAAAGGGCTCGGGCAAATCCTCGTTTACCCGACCGGTTTGATTGTTACCGCTGATGTAAGCCATGGTCGTCGGATCGCCGGGTCCCAAATAAGCGGTAAAGGTTTGCGGGCTGCCGATAAGTGGCGAATTACTATGGCTGGCATTGGCCTGCACTTTTTGTTCATATGCGCTTTGGCCCATGGTGTACAGCACTTGAGCCTGGCCAAATGCGTTGGTATATTCGGTAACCTCGGTTCGGCCATTGATAGAGCCACCGCCTTGTGTCACTCGAAAGGTAACTGGATGGTTGCCCACTGCGTTATAAAACGAGTCGGTAACCGAAACGACAAAATACTGACCAAGCGGCTGACCGCCCTCGCCTTTTTGATTGTCGCCACCATTTTTAGTCAACCGTGCCGGCGGACCGGTCACACCTTGGGCTGAAAAGGAAACCGGAGGAGCTTCAAAACTGCTTACCGAAGCAACGGATGAATTGGAGCCCGCTTTATCGCCCAAACGCCACTGGGCAGTCGCATAGCCTTGACTGTCCGTGGAAATCAATGCAGCTTGCAAGCCATTAAACGATCCACCGCCTTCGGTAACGCTAAATTGAACGTCAAAATTTTTAACCGGATTATCCGCGGTGTCCAAAACGCGCACTTTGAGGGGCTGCGCTAACACGGTTCCAGCCGGACCGGTTTGATTGTTACCGCTCACATACAATAACTGCGACGGCGGTCCCGCCGATGCCGAAGCTTTGAACACTACCGGCGAGCCCGATGCATCTGCAGCGTGAGCTTGAAACACATAAATCGTATCGCCCACGGTACTACCGAGCGTGGCTGTGGCGCGTGCGTAGCCCTGACTGTCCGTGAGCACGGAAATGGAATCTTGACCGGAAAACTTGGCATCAAACGATGTGACTTTGTATTTGATCGTTTCGCCTACGACGGGATTGTTATCCGGGTCCAGCAGCCGCACGACAAACGGATTCTTTAGCTCGGATTTCACCGATGCGGTTTGTCGATCACCGGACACATAAGAGAGCTTGCGCAGTGGCTTTTGCGCGGTTGCTGTAAAAGTTAATGGGCTATTTTGTAACGGGCTACCTTCATGCGACGATCGTGCATACACCGATTGACCGCCAATCACATTACCCAGCGTCCAATAGACGCGCGCATAGCCATCGGAATCTGTATTCGTAGTTACTTGTGAGGATGCAGCACCGCCGTTTTTAAGCATACCGCCGCCACTGGCAATTGTGAACTCGACTGCGTGTCCGGAAACAGGATTGTCAAGTTCATCCGCAACACGTACAACAAGGGGATTTGGGAGCTGCTCGTTAATAAATCCCGGCTGTTGATCCCCCGACGCTTTTGTCAGCACTTTGGGCGCCCCGGCTTGCGCAACCACATC
>CAYPZM010000117.1:0-9133 GCA_964414825.1 uncultured Cytophagia bacterium
GGAGCTCAAGAGCGAAAATCCCGATTTTGTTTACAAAGAGCTCAATCGTATTGCTTTCGGTTATTTGCAGGAAATGCAAAAGTTGAAATCGCGCGATGTGGATACCTATCGTCAAATGCTTCAGCGGCGGTTGCTGGCTGCCGAAGAAAGTATGGAAAGGATCGAGGATAGCTTGTTGCGGTTCAATTCGCAATATCCCCTGTCACTTGAAGTGGAAAAGCGCGAACTTGTGTCTGATCTCAGACAGACTGAAGATAGACTCGAAGAATTGCCCGAACAACGCCGTCAGCTTACCAACTTGTTATCAAAAGTGCAGGCTGAAAAAAGTGACGATTTTTATTCGCAATATCGTAGCTATGTGGTTCGGGAAATTGCCAATTTTGAAACTATGGCGAATGAGCCGGACATGGCTATTCATCGACAAAATTTGGAAGGTTTAGAAGCGCGGTTTACAAAATTGTACGAAACGCTTCCCGAGGACAATGATCAAATACGCGCATTGCGGGATCAAATATATCAAACTCAGGAAGAGATCATCGCCTTTGCTTCCAATTATCGCAATAAAATTGCTGAAAGAGAATCAGAGCTGCGACGCCAAAAAACAACTCTTGAAAGCAAGCTGAAAACCCTGCCCAACGATGAGGCTCGCTTGAGCGAGTTGGAACGCAACAAAGAGGTTAATGAAAATTTATATAGTATGTTGTACACGGAAATGCAAAAACACCAGGTTGCCGCAGCCAGTCAAGAGTCCGGAATCCGAATTTTAGATGATGCCAAACGACCCACCAAACCGATCAATCCCAGCCAAAAAAGCCAAGTGATGATTGGCGCCGGTTTGGGCTTTTTTCTTGGACTTTTAATATCCGTCGGAATTGATATTGGCGATTTTTCGCTCCGCACGCTCAAAGAGGTAGAAAAGCACCTCAACTTGAAGGTGATCGGCACGATCCCGGTGATTACATTTGAAGACATACCGGAATACCGCGACGATCAAAAAGCGCGGCAAATTGACAAACAACTGGTAACACACGATTACTCGCCCACGCCGGTTGGCGAAGCGTATCGGTCGCTGCGAACGCACTTGATGTTTTCACGCGATACGGAACAGACACAATCGTTGCTTATAACCAGTATTGGGCCCGAAGAAGGCAAATCGTTTACCGCCAGCAATTTGGCCATTATATTGGCGCAGCAACACACCAACACCTTGCTGGTGGATGCCGATTTGCGCCGCGGAGTGCAGCACAATACTTTTAGCGCGCGTAAAGAGCCGGGCTTGACCAATTTTTTGAGCAACCGCACCACACTCTCCGGAATTGTGCAGCCCACGCACATCCCCAATCTATCGGTGGTGAGCTGCGGTTCGTTGATTCCGAATCCGTCCGAACAACTGGGTTCGCTTAAAATGAAACGTTTTCTGGCCGAGGTTCGGCGCAAATTTGATTTTATTATTTTTGATGCTCCGCCCCTGGATGCGGCTACTGATTCGGTCGTTCTTGCAACCCTGGTCGATGCCGTGACTCTCGTAGTGCGAGCCGGCAAAACCAATCGAAAAACCGCAAAAGAACGCCTGGAAATTTTTGAAACCGTGCCCGCTAACATGATTGGCGTGATTATGAACGGCACAGAAGAGGCGCTGCTAAAAAGTTCGTACAGCTATTATCACTATTAAACGGGAGGGAGGCGAGTCATCCTATGAATGTCATGGTCACTGGTGGTGCAGGATTTGTCGGTTCACATTTGACCGAAAATCTTTTGCACGAAAATCATAATGTTGTTTGTTTGGACAATTTTAACGACTATTATGCTCCCCAAATAAAACGCAAAAATATCCAAGCCGCCTTACAGTCGCCCAACTACCGTTTGGTTGAAAATGACATCCTCAATCTTGAATTTTTACGCACGCTTTTTCAGGAAAATTCATTTGATATCATTGTGCACCTGGCGGCGCGAGCCGGCGTTCGGCCTTCCATTCAACAGCCACTATTGTATGAGCAGGTGAACGTTCAGGGCACAATGAATCTGTTGGAAATGTGTCAGGAGCACAGCATCAAAAAATTCGTTTTTGCCTCGTCCTCGTCCGTGTACGGCGCTAACAAAAACGTCCCGTTTCATGAAAACGATCGGGTGGACAATCCCATTTCTCCCTATGCTGCCACAAAAAAGGCGGGCGAGCTGATTTGTTACACCTATCACAAACTTTATGATATTTCCATCAACTGCCTGCGCTTTTTTACTGTGTACGGCCCGCGTCAACGCCCCGATATGGCGATTCACAAGTTTACCCGCTTGATTCACGAACGTCAACCCATTCCTGTCTTTGGCGATGGCAAAAGTCGCCGCGATTATACATTTTACGCCGATATTATTCAGGGCATTCGCGGCGCCATGCAGTTTTGCGACGGTTACAACATTTACAATTTGGGTGAATCGAATACGGTAGAGCTGCTGTATCTCATAAAGCTGATCGAGCAAGCCATGGGTGCCGAGGCCATTTTGCAGTTCAAGCCGGAACAGCCTGGCGACGTGCCCATTACTTATGCTGATGTGTCAAAAGCTAAAAACGAGTTGGAATATCATCCGCAAACCAAGATTGAGGAAGGTATAGAGGCTTTTGTAGAGTGGTTCAAAAAGGAAAACGTATAATCTAAAGGTAAAGTTGAGCGAGCGATGTTTTCCGATAAAGAAAAGTTTATAGAAAATATCTTAAAATTTGTCGACCTGTTTGTTCTGTTTCTGGCATTTCCGGTTGCCTATTATGTTGATGAATTTATTCGATATATCACCTTTTGGAATGTCAAAGCATACGCCATCAGCACCTCTTTTTCCGGCCTGCTTTATTTTGCGGAAAAGTATTGGGTCATGTTTCTCGGATTCCCGCTTATTTGGTGGGGATTGTTTCTCCTCAACCGGCTTTATCACGATTACCGGACGCGCCCCTTTAAAAACCTGGCGTGGATGATTTTTATCACGTCCATTTGGGCCAGTTTCGTATGCGGCAGTTTTATCTTCTTCTTTAAAGTGGATATGGCCAGCCGGCTGTTTTTTCTCATGTATTCGCTCACGGCAATTTTATTGATCCTTTTGGAAAAAGCCATCATTCTGCTGATATTGGATAGCATCCATTCGCGTGGCTATAACCAGGAGAATTTACTCATTGTCGGCACCGGCAAACGCGCCAGAGACTTTATCAAGGATGTTAAAGCGCATTCGAATTGGGGCTTGCACATCGTCGGCCTCATCGATGACGATCCCAAACTGTTTGGCAAAGAAGTCGAAGGCTATCGGGTGCTGGGCCGCTTGCAAGACATTGGATTTATTGTGAACCGCTTGGTGATCGACCGCGTCATTTTTGTCGTGCCGCGTTTGTGGCTCGACCGTATTGAAAACGCCATTCTAGAGTGCGAAAAAGTTGGCGTATCCACGTCAATTTCACTGGACCTCTACAACTTGCACATTGCCAAAGCGCGTCAAACCGATTTTAACGGTTTCCCATTGCTCGAATTCTACACGTTTTATGCAAAGGAATGGCAGCTATTTATTAAACGATTGTTAGATATTTTAATTTCTGCTGCGGCACTCTTGTTTTTTTCTCCAATTATGCTGCTTGTCGCTATATTAATTCGGCTCACGTCCAAAGGGTCGGTGTTTTTTCGGCAAACCCGTATCGGGTTAAATGGCCGCAAGTTCATTTTGTATAAATTCCGCTCCATGGTGGCCAATGCCGAGGCGCTAAAAGACAATCTGCGGTCTTCCAATGAAATGGACGGGCCGGTATTCAAAATCAAGCACGATCCTCGGATCACTCCCATCGGTTATATTATTCGCAAAACCAGCATTGATGAACTGCCGCAATTCATCAATGTGCTAAAAGGCGATATGAGTATTGTCGGCCCGCGCCCGCCGCTGGTTAGCGAGGTGGAACATTATGAAATCTGGCAACGCCGTCGACTCAGCCTCAAACCCGGCATCACCTGCATTTGGCAGGTGAGCGGCCGAAATCAAATCGGTTTTGACGAATGGATGCGCATGGACCTGGAATATATCGACCGGTGGTCCCTTGCCCTGGATTTAAAACTGATGTTTCGCACCTTTTGGGTGGTCATTACCGGCTACGGTGCGCAATAACTAACGTGCATTACACTTTTTAGGACATTAATTGTTATGGACTGGAAAATCCCCAAGCTGGATGAATCGGAAAAATTACGTATTTTAATGGTAGCGCCACAACCCTGGTTTCAACCGCGCGGCACCCCCTTTAGCGTATTGCATCGAATTAAAGCCTTGTCGCTTTTGGGGCATCACATTGATTTGGTGACCTATCATGTCGGACAAGATATTCAGATACCCAATTTGACCATTCACCGCGCCCGAAAATTATCATTTATCAAAAAAGTGAAAATCGGACCGTCGTTACCCAAAATATTGCTCGATGTGGCGCTGTACAAAAAGAGCATTGAATTGTTGCGCAAGCATCGCTACGATTATTTGCACACGCATGAGGAAGCCGCCTTTTTTGGCGTGCCTCTGGCGAAAAAATTTCGCTTGCCGCATTTGTACGATATGCATTCCAGTTTGCCGCAACAATTGCAAAATTTTAAATTTTCAAATTCAAAGCTATTGACGAGCCTGTTTGAACGCCTGGAGCGCAACACCATTGAAAATTCCGGCGCTATCATCACCATTTGCCCCGAACTGCAGGAATATGTCACCAAACATTTTCCGCACAAAACCAGTTTGTTGATTGAAAATGTGGCCGATAACAGCGTGGTGTTTCCGCCCAGCCAGGCCAACGAACAGCAGTTGCGCCAGCAGTACAATCTGAACGGCGAAAAGCTTGTCCTGTATTACGGCACATTTGAGCCGTACCAGGGCATTGATATGCTAATCGATAGCGTGGCGCACGTTTCCAAAAAACGTCAAAACGGCGTGCATTTTGTGATGGTTGGCGGCAACGAGCAGCAGGTCACCGCCTACAAAAACAAGGCGGCGAAACGCGGCGTGGGTTCGTATTTTACGTTTACCGGATTTGTGCAGCCCGAGCTCATCCCCAGTTTTGTGTCCATGAGCCACATTTTGGTATCGCCGCGGCTCAAAGGTACAAATTCGCCGCTGAAAATTTATTCCTATTTGCGCAGCGGCAAACCCATTGTGGCTACGCGGCACATCACGCACACGCAAATTTTAAGCGATTCGGTGTCGGTACTTGCCGATCCAAAGCCGGAATCGTTTGCTGAAGGCATTCTCTCCATTTTGGATGACGAGCCGAAACAACGCCAACTGGTTCTGGCGGCGCAGCAACTTGCAGAAAAGCATTACAGTTATGACGATTACTTGCAAAAGACAAAATGGATTGTGGAACAGGTTATGAGGTCGGTTAACTAAATGTGTGGCATCTGTGGTATTGTGCATCGAAAATCCGATTCTCCGGTAGATCCGCACGATATTAAAAATATGTGCGATGTGATCACTCATCGCGGTCCGGATGATGAAGGCAAGTTCGTATCGAATAACGTGGGCCTGGGCATGCGCCGGCTCAGTATCATCGATTTGTCCACTGGCGCACAACCGATTTTTAATGAAGATCGTTCCATTGCCATTGTCTTTAACGGCGAAATTTACAATCACCAAAACCTGCGCCACGAGCTGCAAGCCAAAGGACACGTTTTTGTTACTAAAACCGATACCGAGGCCATTCTGCATGCCTACGAAGAATACGGCGCGGATTGTGTTACAAAACTCAATGGCATGTTTGGTTTTGCGATTTGGGATTCCCGAAAACATCGGCTGTTTGTGGCGCGCGACCGCATTGGCATTAAACCGATGTACTATTATTGCGATCAAGAGCAATTTGTATTTGGTTCGGAGCTCAAATCCATTGTGCAAGTACCGTCGGTGCCGAGAAACATTGAGCCGCGCGCTTTGGATACGTTTTTAACATTCGAGTACATTCCAAGTCCATACAGCATTTTTAGGAATGTATTCAAACTTCCGCCCGGCCATTGGTTGATGTACGAAAATGGCCAAGTCAAAACTCAACAATACTGGCATCTGGAATATCAGCGCTCATCGCATTCAAGTAGGCAGCTCCAGCAAAATCTGCAAGAGTTGTTGGAAGATGCGGTGCGTGTCCGCTTGATGAGCGATGTGCCGCTCGGCGCGTTTTTAAGCGGCGGACTCGATTCCAGTTCCATCGTGGCCATGATGTGCCGCGCCAGCTCTGATAAAGTAAAAAGTTTTTCAATAGGTTTTGACGATACAACTTATAACGAGTTGCCCTACGCGCGAGCTGTGGCCAGCCATTTTGGCACTGAGCATTTTGAGGAAATTATTACTCCGGACGTGGCCTCGCTGACCGAAAAGATTCTGTGGATGCTGGACGAGCCGTTCGGCGATTTTTCCGTGTTTCCGACCTATCTCGTATCGCAAATGGCGCGCAAAAACGTCACCGTGGTGCTTTCCGGAGATGGCGGCGACGAGCTGCTGGCCGGGTATGATACTTACATTGCGCAACAGGTGGCGCGACGTTATGCCAAGCTGCCGGCTTTTTTGCGCAAAGGCGCTATTGAGCCTATTGTGAACGCTATGCCGCCCACGGACAAGAAAAAAGGCTTTATCAACAAATCGCGCCGGTTTGTGGAAGGTGCGCGGCTGTCCGGCGATCTTCAGCACGTGCGCTGGATGATCTTTTTGCAGCAGGCGGAAAAAGAGCTGCTTTATGCCGATGATTTTCGCCGATCCCTTAACGGTTACGATTCGCACGGATTTATTCGCGACTATTTTCGCCAGGTTTCCACCGGCAATCCATTGGATGAGCAAGAGTACGTCGATATCAAAACCTATTTGGTAGACAATATTCTGGTCAAAGTGGACCGCATGAGTATGGCCAATTCTCTCGAAGCTCGTGTGCCGTTTTTGGATCATCGTTTTGTTGAATTTGCCGCCACGCTTCCGAGCGAAATGCGGCTGTTTAAAAATCGTACCAAACATATTTTAAAGGAAAGCCTGCGCGACGTTCTTCCTTTGAATATTATTGAGCGTGGCAAAGAAGGTTTTAGCATTCCCATTAAAAATTGGGTGAAAAAAGAATTAAAGCCGCACATGATGGACGCATTGTCCGAAAGAAATGTAAAGGACAAAGGTTATTTTAATCCAAATTACGTGAATCGCTTGGTGCAAGAGCATCTTGTGGGCCGTGAAAACCACAGTCACCGTTTATGGGCGCTTATGGTTTTCCATATGTGGCACGATTTATATATGAAATAGCACAAAACAGCAGGAATACAGTATATTATGCAACGAGATTTAAAGACACTATCCCAGGAAGAATTTGATATTCTAGTCGTTGGCGGCGGCATTTACGGCGCGACCCTGGCGTGGGATGCGGTGCTGCGCGGCCTCAAAGTGGCGTTAATCGAAAAAGCGGATTTCGCCTCCGGCACATCCTCCAACAGCCTGAAAATTATCCACGGTGGTTTGCGCTATTTGCAACATGCCGATTTTGCTCGCATGCGCGAATCCATCACCGAACGCCGCATTTTGTTAAAAATTGCGCCGCATTTGGTGCAGCCTCTTCCATGTGTGATGCCGACATTTGGCCACGCCATCAAAGGTCCCGAGGTGATGCGCATTGGTTTGTTAATGAACGATGTGTTTAGTTTTGACCGAAATCGAGACCTCGACAAACAACGTCGGCTGCCCAATGGCACTATTCTTTCAAAAAACAAGCTTCTCGAAATTGTACCGTATCTCGATCGCCAGGATTTAAACGGCGGCGCTCTGTGGTACGATGCGCAAATGACCAATTCCGAGCGGCTGCTCCTTTCGTTCGTACATTCGGCGGTGGAACGCGGCGCGGTAGCTGCGAATTATGTTAAAGCCGAAAAATTATTGCTGCGCGATTCGCGTGTATTGGGCGTTAGCGCTCGCGATGCGCTCAGTGACGATACTTTTGATATTCGCGCCAAACTCACCATTTCCACGCAAGGCCCGTGGATTAACCAGGTTTTGGCGGATATGCGAGGCAAGCAAGCACCGGTAGCCTATTCTACAGCCATTAATTTGGTAGTGAATCGGGCGTTTTCCGAAACGCACGCCTTCGCCGCTCCAACAAGCGGCGAGTTTAAAGACAAAGATGCTATCATCAGCAAAGGCTCGCGCATGCTGTTTTTTGTGCCGTGGCGCGGACTCACGTTGGCAGGCACGGCGCACAAGCCGTATGTCGGCGACGCCGAAGATTATCACATTACCGAGTCGGAAATTGAAGAGTTTTTACAGGAAGTCAATAGCGCTCTTCCCGGCGCAAATATCAGACGAGACGAAATCATTCATACCTATGCCGGACTGCTGCCCATGTCCAGCGTAAACGAAGAGAGCGGGGACGTTCAACTGGAAAAGCATTTCAAAATATTTGATCATAAAATTCAAGATCAAATTGACGGTTTATTGTCACTCATGACCGTCAAATTCACCACCGCGCGCGGAGTTTCCGAAGTGGCCGTAAATAAGGCTATGGAAAAATTGGGCAAGCCTGTAGTTAAATCTCAGAGTCGGGATAGACAAATTTGGGGCGGTGAAATTTTTGATGTTGGAGAATTTATTCGGCAGAGCCAGCAAAGTTTGAATCACGGTTTGTCCAAAGCCTCAAAGGAGCATCTGGTCAATACGTACGGTGCGCGTTACCGGGATGTGCTGGATGTGGACATCAATAACCGATCTCGATTTGAAACGATTACCTCAGATTCGGACATTTTAAAGGCGGAAATCCTGTTTGGCGTGCGCAAAGAAATGGCACAAAAATTGTCTGATGTGTTGCTGCGTCGAACCGAATTGGGTAGCGCCGGAAAAGCTCAAGATGAAGAAATTCAGGCTGTAGCACACATTATGGCTCAAGAGCTCGACTGGAGCGAGAGCCAAACTCAACAAGAAATAAACGACTATTTGAATATATACAATGTGGAACATTAAACAGGGATACAGGTGAATTATGGCGGATACGATTGGAACCTATCTGTGGAAGGGCAGTGACAGCAAAACGATTGACCAAGTGCAAAAGTATTGGACGGATAATGTCAATACCACGCAGTTCTGGACTGGCGATCCACGCGACATTGGCAATGCCGAATTTTTTGAC
>CAYPZM010000117.1:9143-13890 GCA_964414825.1 uncultured Cytophagia bacterium
GCAAATTCATCAAACAAAATTACGAGCATCGTTATCGGTTGATTGAAAAACAGGCCGGAAAATATCCCGGCGGCAAAATGCTCGAAGTCGGCTGCGGCGCTGGCTGGGAATTGACCCATTGGGCGCGTTGCGGCATGAAGCCCACCGGGCTCGATTTATCAAAGGCGGCCCTGGAGCTGGCGAAAAAGAACTTTGAACACAATAAACTTCAAGCCGAATTCAAACACGGCAGCGCCGAGGAATTACCGTTTGAAGACAATACATTTGAAATCGTCGCATCGCTTGGTGTGCTGCACCAAACCGAAAGCACGCAACGTGCGGTTTCAGAAGTTTTGCGTGTGCTCAAACCGGGCGGCGAGGCGGTTATCACGTTATATTACAAGTATTCGTGGAAAATTCTGCTTTCGCAATTTGCCAAAGTTAATTTTGAATTTGCGCACGAAGATGCACCCATCACAAGGTTGTACAGCAAAAAAGATCTGCGCAACCTGTTTTCCGAATTTAAGGAAATCGATATTTTTCTGGATTATATCCGCGCAACAAAATCCCCCCGCAAAGGCTTTTTGGCCGGAATGTTTAACAATGTGTTTGTGCCGCTTTATAATCTGGTTCCCCGCTTTATTCGCAAAAATTTTGGACATGCCATTTGTGTGGTCGCAAAAAAATAGCAACGGAGCAGCATCAGAATGAAAGCTTTGGTAACGGGTGCTTCCGGATTCACCGGAAGTTATATGGTCAAGAATTTGCTGGAACATGGCTACGACGTCCGCGTGTTGGTTCGGGCAAAAAGCAATATAACCGAGTTGAAGCAGCTTCCGGTAGAATTCTCGTTTGGTGATATTACCCATTCGCAAGAGGTTGATGCGGCTGTCAAAGGCGTCAACAAAATATTTCATATTGCGGCTCTGTATCGTGCGGCAAATGTCAGTGACCAGGCGTATCGGGACGTAAATGTCACCGGTACCAAACATGTGTTGCAAGCGGCGCTGAAACACAATGTGGAGCGTGTGGTGCATTGCAGCACCTGCGGCGTCCATGGCCATATCAAACAGCCGCCAGCGGATGAAAACGCACCGCTCGATCCTGAGGACATTTATCAGGAAACCAAGCTGCAAGGCGAGCAATTGGCCATGCGGTATCATAAAGAATTTGATTTGCCGGTTACGGTGGTGCGACCGGTCGGCATTTACGGTCCGGGCGATACCCGAATGCTCAAATTATACAAGAACTTGCAGCAACAACGATTTATTATGTTCGGCGGTGGAGATGTGTTTTACCATCTCACATTTGTAACTGACACGGTGGAAGGCTTTCGATTGGCCGGGGAGGCCAGCCAGGCAGTTGGGCAAACGTACATTATCGCAGGCGAACGTTACACTACGCTTGCTCACTATGCCGAATTGGTCGCAAATGAATTGCAGGCGCAACCTCCCCGGTGGAAGCCGCCCGTATGGCCTGTTGAAATTGCCGCGCACGTGTGCGAGCGTGTGTGTTTGCCGCTAAAAATTCAGCCCCCCATTTTCCCGCGCCGCGTGCATGTGTTTACGCACGATCGGGCGTTTGATATTTCCAAAGCCAAACGCGAGCTGGGCTTTTCTCCGCAAATCGATATGCCGCAAGGGATCCATTACACCGCGGACTGGTACATTCAACAAGGATTATTAAAACCAAGAAAGAGATCATGAAGACAATTAGCGTACTGGGTAACTTTTCGGGCCGTAACGCCGGCGACGCCGCAATTCTCGGCTGTCTTTTAAGAGATATTTCAACTCGATATAAACATGTTAAATTTGATATTCCGACCATTAACACCAGATTTGTGAACGACTCGTTTCATCAATATGATATAAAGCCTACTGGGCTAATGCCGTGGAATTTGAGCGCCAAAATTTTGGGCCTTCCTGTTTACCGAACGGTGTTGAAATCCGACCTTGTGCTCGTCACCGATGCCATTTTATTTGATCGCAAATTGTACAATCCTTTATTTAACTACTTGTGGACGTTGTCAAAGGTTTTGCCGCTGGCTAAAAAACGCGATATCCCTGTGGTGCTCTACAACAGCAGCCTGGGACCCGTGGGTACCGAGGCTGGCAAAAAAGCGCTCAAAGCAGTTGTGGATAGTGCGGACCTGGTCATTTTGCGCGATAAAGAATCGCACGAGCTTCTCGAACGGCTTGGCTTTCATCATCCCAATATTGTTAAAGGTGCGGATTGTGCGCTCAATGCCGATCCGGTGAGTGATAAACGATTTAATGAAATATGCACGCTTGAAAGTCTGTTCGAATCCAAACGTCCGGTTGTCGGCTTTAATGTGAACAGTTATGTGGATGCGTTTGTGCGCGAGGACGGCTCTTCATTTGGTCGCGAAAATTTGGTGGCGCTGTATGCCGAAACCGTGGACAAAGTGATCGAAAATCTGGATGTCGACATCATTTTTGTCGAAACCCAGCACATGGACATGGGTATTGCCACCGAAGTGTTGGCAAAAATCAAAAAACGCGACCGCGTTCGTTTGATCAACAACAAAAAATATAGCTATCGTGATATTTGCTCGGTGCTAAAACGGCTCGATTTGTTTGTGGGGATGCGCACTCATTCGCTTATTTTATCATCGGCCATGGGAACGGTGCCGGCCGGTATTGTGACGTACCCGAAAAATCGCGGTTACATGCGCACCATTGGCCTGGAAAAAAACTTGATCGAATTTCGTGATCTTTCTGTTGAAAAATTCGTACATTTGATCACTCAGACATTTCAAAATCGTGAAACGATTAAAAGTGAAATGATCCCTAATTTATTAAATGAAAAAACTAAAGCTCGCGAAGCGGCCCTCAAATTAATGCCGTATTTGCGCGGCTATTCATATTAACACACGGTTATCATGTCTACTTTGTTGCCTAAACAAAGGGGGATCGGGTTTTACATACGAATTGTGGTTAGTCTGGCGCTTATTGGTTATGTGTTTTACAAAGCCGGGCTCGAACAATTGTGGCAAGTGATACGCCAGGCGGATGTGACCTTTCTGCTGCTTTCCATTGCTCTTACGCCGGTTTTGGTGTTTCTTAGCGCCTGGAAGTGGCATGTGATTTTAAAAGCGCTTAATATTCGCGTGTCTTTGGTTAAATGTTTTTGGCTGTATATCGTCGGTTATTTTTTCAATACGGTCTTGCCAACCAATGTGGGCGGCGATGTGGTGCGGGCCTACGCAGTTGGCAAGTCTACCGGAAAACGCGCCGAGGCTTTTTCGTCTGTGTTTGTCGAGCGTTTTACCGGACTTTCCGTGCTGCTGCTCATGGCCATCCTTGCCTTTTTGCTGGCGATTCGCCAATTGTGGAACGGCTTTTTGGGAATTGCCATTGTCGTTTCGCTCGTGGGATACGGATGTATTTTGGCGCTCATTTTGAGCCCGAATGTATTCAAGTGGGCCGAGCAGCACATTAATATTCGACTGCTCCAAGGCGTTCTGCACAAACTGCACAAATTTCAAAATGCCACCTTGTCGTTGCGAGGTCACACAAGCACGTTCGTCTTTGTGATTCTCAATTCGTTTGCCTTTTATGTGATGGCCGTCATTAATGTTTATGTGAGCGCGTTGGCATTTAATGCCCCTATTTCATTTTTGGATGCATTGATTATTACCCCCATTGTTATGGTCATTAGCATGATTCCCATTTCCATCGGCGGCATTGGATTAGCCGAAGGCGCCTACTTTTTTACATTTAGTCGATTGGGGGTGGCCGGAGCGATTGGTTTGTCTGTGGCGCTGTTTATGCGGGCCAAAGCGCTGTTTGCCGGAATGGTAGGTGGACTCTATTATTCAGCTACAGGAATGCACGTCACCAGTGAATTGTTGGATGACGATGTTCAATACAATATAAACGAGGACGATGTAAAAGGCAAAGTGGATTATTTTAGCAGCTTTGAAGATATTATGCGCCAACGTAAATCGCCGTTAAAAAAATACCAGGACATCCAAATCGGCTCGTACAGTATTTTTACGCTGATCAAAGTAGAATTGATTACGTTGTTTTTTGGATACCTGCCAGGCATTTTCGGCTACTTTTTTCGGCGATTGCTGTTTCCCACTTTATTTAAATCGGTTGGCAAGGGAACCGTATTTGGCCGCGGCATTACCTTGCAGCACAGCCGCAAAATTAGCATGGGAAAAAATTGTGTTATTGATGAATATTGCAAGTTAAGCGCGCAGGGAAACGACCAGTCCGTGATTGTGCTGGGCAACGAAGTGCTGCTCGGCCGCAGCACCGTCCTGGGCACGCGCGATGGTTTGATCGAAATTGATGATTTTTGCAACATTGGCGCCAATTGTCGGCTGGGGACTACGTCGAAAATAAAGTTTGGCAAACACGTGCTGCTAGCGGCCAATTGTTACATCGGCGGTGCGGCACACCAGTTTGACCGACTCGATGTACCGATCATGCGCCAGGGCTACGAAAGCCGCGGCGGCGTGGTTGTTGAAGATGATGTGTGGCTCGGCGCCAATGTCATTATTCTCGATGGTGTTACCGTGGGAACCGGCAGCGTTATCGGCGCCGGCTCGGTAGTCACCAAAGACATCCCACCCTATTCTATTGCGGTTGGTGTTCCGGCCAAAGTCAAAGGCACACGAAAGCCCATGCTCAAAGCAGAAGAAGAGGCGGCATAAAGCTTTCCATGCAATGCCCCCAAGTCGCCTCAAGATTAGAACACGGATTTAACCGGATGGACACAGAAGAAGATTCAAGATTTA
>CAYPZM010000118.1:0-13849 GCA_964414825.1 uncultured Cytophagia bacterium
AGTCAACAGCGCTTTGCCCGGCAAGCCATTGGTTTCAGCATTTTGCACGTACTCGTCCAGTAGCGGCTGAACCGCTTGTTTCCAACGTGACGCCTCGGTATCCGAAAGAGGAATTATTGTTTTGCCCAGTTCATTCACAAAAGCCAGGCCTTCAGCATCGGCCTGGTCCCAGGCTTCACCATGCTTGTCGACAAATTCCTGGCTCACTTCGGTAAAGATTTTTTGGATATTCTTGGGCAGAGAAGCCCATTTGTCTTTATTCATCACCACAAACATGCTGGTGGTGTAACCGATGGCTTGCGAATTGGTCACAAAATTGATCACCTCGCCCTGTTTCCAACCCTTCAAGGTTTCAATCGGACACAATGTTGCGTCGACAACACCTTTTTGCAGCGCTTCATAGGTTTCCGGCTGGCTCATGCCAATGGGGGCTGCGCCAAGGTTTTGTACAATTTTGCTGGACAAGCCCGTAGCGCGAACTTTGAGGCCCTGCAAATCTTCCAATTGTTTTACTTCTTTTTTGGATGCGATGATGCCAGGACCGTGTGCATGCACGTAGAGAGTATGGACGTCGGAGATTTCTTCAGGTTGGTACTTTTGAAGGATAGTATTGGCGGTGCGAGTGGCTGTCAAACCATTTGGATAGCCGACCGGCAAGTCCAAAGCTTCCAACAGCGGAAAACGCCCACGCGTATAGGCATAGCAGCTCATACCAATGTCAGAAATGCCATTCACAACACCTTCGTAAACTTGCGGAGCTTTGGTTAACGTACCGCCGGAATAGACGGTAATTTCGACAGCACCATTGCTTCGAGATTCAACTTCGTCAGCCCACGCTTCAGCCGTTTGACATTGAATGTGCGTAGGAGGGAAGAACACGCTGTACGACAGTTTGATGACTTGACCATCATCCGAGCCGCTGCACCCAAAAAGCAAACACAGCGCAACAACAAAAACCGAGACAACTGCAACTTTTCTCATGATCACCTCGCCTTTAAAATTAGAAGCATTATTATGTAGAAATGGGACTGGGAAATGCGGGTACCTATTTAAAGCAAAATTCCTGAAAAAATCAAGTTGAAATTGTTTCATTATTGAAAAAGGAGGTAAGAATAGGGCAAAAAAAAGCCCCCGTTTTTGAGGCGGGGGCGAAACGTTCAGAAAAATCTGACCATTATATCCGTTTTACGTTAATGGCTTGCGGACCCTTGGGGCTTTCGCCGATCTCGAATTCCACTTGTTCGCCTTCATCGAGAGACTTGTAGCCATCGCCTTCGATAGCTTTAAAATGAACAAAGACATCGTCTCCATTATCACGACTGATAAAGCCATAACCTTTGGAGCCATTAAACCATTTAACTGTTCCTGTTTCCATTATACTTTCCTTTAATGGGATTTAACATTTCTGTACGGGTATACGATGGTCTGGTAAAAAGATGGTCGTTTTACGAACTTGGGGATCAAACATGGAGACGAGCTCTGGAATGAAAAAAAAGTTGGAAAACAATCGATCAATACTCACTAACCCTTGAACCTGTACAATAATTAACGAGCCAAAGATACAAACCTATTTTTTAAATTCCTAATGATTTTTTAATAAAAATGAATTTAATTCTTTATGCCAATTTGCTATACTGATTTTAAAGTATTATCTTTATACGACAATCAAATGTTTTTTTACATTAACACCCCTAAAATCAGATGAAGCACTCGTCAATTTACATTTATCTGCTTTTTTGTTTCCTGATAGACAATTATGCTGTTGCTCAAATTGATCCAAATTTGGATGCACGGCTTGATCGTCGCACCATCACTCTCGAAACGACAACGCTGCCTTATCGCTTGTACGTTCCAGTTGAGTATTCCGAGGCACAGCAGTATCCTCTGTTGCTTTTTTTGCACGGTGCTCGCTGGGCCGGAACGGACAACGAAACCCAACTGGACAATGAACTCGCGTTATATTGGATCGATTCTACGCGTCAAATGCAATCGCCTTGTTTTGTAGTTTATCCTCAAATACCGGTCGGAACCGTTTGGGAACAACGTACCGGAGTGATTGACGAATTTCCAGCGAACCTCCACCTAGAAATGATGATGGTGTTGATTGATTCCCTAAGCAGCGAGTTTTCAATCAATCCGCAGCAGCTTTATGTGTGCGGAAAATCTATTGGCGCGCTGGGCGTGTATGGATTGATCTCTAGATATCCAAATCAATTTGCCGCGGCCATCCCGGCGGCTGGCCACTATGTGTACAACGAGTTCTCCAACATTCTCAATACGTCCATGTGGATTTTTCATAACCGCGATGATAATGTGGTGCCTGCCGACCAGCCTCGGGAAATCGTTCGGCGTCTATGGGAGAATAGCGCCGAGGTGTGGTTAACACATTGCGATTTTAGAACCGGCGCATGCAATACCATGTCAGACGATTCCATTTCTACATTAATTTCTCAGGGCGCTACCCACCTCTATTCAGAATTTGACGATGGCGGCCATCAACTGGAGTCGAATGTGGTGCAAACCTTTGGTTTGTACGATTGGGCTATGCGGCAGACAAAAACGGCGAACAAGGTAAACAACGAAAATAGGGCCGTACAGCACTTTCAACTGTTTCCTAATTATCCCAACCCATTTAATCCCCGCACAACTATTTCATTTGTAATTGCGCAGCCAGCACGTGTCCTGGTTGAAATTCTCAACAACTGCGGGCAAACCCTCCAGACGGTTATAAATTCTGTCAAACCCGCCGGACAATTTTCCTTGCAAATTGATCTATCGAATAAATCGAGCGGTGTCTATTTTTGCAGATTGACAGTTTACCCCAGCCAAGGCAAGACAGGAACGACAATGCGAAAAATGTTGTTGCTCAGATAATTGACGCCACTCGCGGATTAAAAACTTGTTTTGAATAGTTATTTGGCCTACCTTGTGCTTTTGATTTTTTGCAGGATTTTATGGAACATCAACAAACGCGTCAGCTTGAAGAATCGCCAATTGCGAAATTACTGATAAAGTTTTCCATCCCCGCTGTTATTGGCACATTTATAAATTCACTTTACAATGTCGTAGACCGCATTTTTATCGGCCAGGGTGTTGGCCCCGACGGTCTGGCCGCGGCCATGATTTCGTTTCCGCTTGTGGTTATTGTTATGGCGTTTGGCATGCTCATCGCTTTTGGCTCCAATGCGCTGATCTCCATTCGCTTGGGCGAAAAGAATAAAGATGAAGCTGAAAAAATCTTGGGCCAGGCACTCGTGTTGTTTTTTGCGTTTGCGGTAGTGTTTACCACAGTTGGACTGATTTTTTTAACGCCGCTTTTAAAACTATTTGGCGCCAGCCCATCCGTGCTGCCACTGGCGCAAGAGTATACGCAGATTATTCTCATCGGCACGCTGAGTCATGAAATTTCATTTGGGGTGAACAACTTTATCCGCGGCGAGGGCAATCCACGCATCGCCATGCTCACCATGCTGGTGGGCGCTGGAATGAATATCATACTTGATCCCATTTTTATATTTGGACTCGACTTGGGCATGCGAGGCGCGGCCTGGGCTACAGTCATTGCACAATCTTTGGCCGCAATTTGGGTGATGTGGTACTATATGAGCGGACGCAGCGTTTTAAAAATTCGCAAGAATTATCTCAAAGTTAATTGGGATTTGTCCAGGCGTGTGATGAGCATCGGCTCACCACCGTTTGTGATGAACATTGCCAACGTGTTTATCCTGGCAATTGTCAACAATTCGCTGAAACTTTATGGCGGCGATATTGCGATTTCGGTGATGGGCGTCATTTTTACGATTTATACGCTGAATTTTATGCCCGTGATCGGCATTAGTCAGGGCGCGCAACCGATAATTGGTTACAATTTTGGGGCACAGCGTCCGGATCGAGTTCGCGATACGCTAAATCTTGCTATAAAAATTGTAACGGTTTTTTGCGTGTTCGCTACTCTTTTGATCATGTTGTTTCCGAAATACACGTTTTTACCCTTTAGCAGGGGAGAGGGTGAGCTGGTTGCACTCGGAACCAACGCCATTCGTCTGGTGATGACCATGTTTCCCTTTGTGGGATTTCTCGTCATTGTTAGCAACTATTTCCAGGCCACAGCACGGCCCAAATTATCACTCTTTTTATCCATGATGCGCCAGGTGTTGGCGTTTATCCCCGTTGTATTTATCCTGCCACGAATTATTGGATTGTATGGTGTGTGGGCGGCGTATCCAATTTCCGCTGGATTTTCATTAATATTTGCTGCCATACTTTATATCCGTGAAAGGCGCAAACTAAACTCAGCCATTGCAGATTTGAATTGATTGCTCCAAGTACGCAACTTGCGCAAAAGAATGTATATTTATCGTTTTCCTCTTGATAATCTTTGCAACGGCTTTGCAAAAGCACAATATTGCGCAAAAAAGCTTGCATTTCCAATTTGGGTAGTGTATAATAGCTCAATCTATCGCGCTAGATTGAGGAAAAGATTGGAGCAACAAACTTTGCGGATTACTCTTAAAACCATTGCCGAACTTGTGGGATGTTCGGAATCCACTGTTTCTCGAGTGCTAAATGGCAAAGCAGCAACATACCGGATTAGCGACCGAACCGCTCATGAGATTCAACGCATCGCAAAAGAAAAGAACTTTTCTCCCAACAATATTGCCCGAAGTCTCCGTACACAGCGTACATTGACGCTCGGCTTGGTTATTCCGGATATCTCAAATCCGTTTTTCTCCAGTATTGCACGACATATCGAACGCGAAGCCCGCAAACTCGGTTATTCCATTATGCTCGTCGATACCGAGGAAGAAACCGAGCTTGAAGAGCATTCTGTGACATTGTTGCACCAGCGGAATATTGACGGTTTGATTATTTCCCCGGTAGGACAATCGGTTGCGCATCTTGAAGCTCTATTTGAGCAGCACATTCCCATTGTCATTATTGATCGCTTTTTTCCAAACAGCAAAATTCCTTATGTAGCCTCGGATAACTATGCCGGCGCCAAAGAAGCTGTATCATTCCTCATTTCCCATGGCCATAGGCGCATTGCTTGTATTCAAGGCTTGCCATATACCTCACCTAATAACGATCGGATTCGCGGATTTTTGGATGCATTTCAAGAGCACAACCTCAAGGCAGATATGGATCTCATTGTGGGAGATTCATTTGGCGAAGAAAACGGTTATCTCGAGATGAAGCTTTTGTTAAAACGCACAGAGCCACCAACTGCCGTTTTCGCACTCAGCAATTTGATTTCTCTTGGCGTTTTGCGCGCTGTGAGAGAGGAGGGATTACACATTCCCAGTGATCTGTCATTAATCGCTTTTGATGAACAACCCTATCTCAACTATCTCTCACCGCCTTTAGCAACCGTGGCGCAACAAAACGCTGAAATTGGCCGATTGGCTATAAAAATGTTGTTTCAGCAAATTCAGTCTCGCAGCAAAATGGTATCCCAAGGCGTAGTATTGCCAACTGTGTTGATAAAACGCAATTCTGTAAAATCTCTTGTTTAAAATATATTCAAATCTTCAGTCTTCCAAAATATCCAATTCTGCAAAGGAGGAACCATGAAGGAACTAGTCATTTTTTCCATGTTCCTTATGATGATGAATGCCACGTATGCGCAAACTCTTGCTGAAAAGTTGGGCTATTTGCCAACCGACAAGCTCCTCATTGTCAATGCCGACGATGCGGGCATGTGCCATGCCGCCAATGTGGCGGTGATGGATGGCATGAACAAAGGCAAAATCACCTCGGCATCGATAATGGTGCCGTGTCCCTGGTTTAAAGAAATTGCCGAGTATGCCGTCGAAAATCCCGCATCCGATTTTGGCGTGCATTTGACGCATACGGCGGAATGGAAGTATTACAAATGGGGACCGGTGGTTTCCTCGGATAAGGTGCCGGGATTGATCGATGCGCAAAGATACTTGTGGCCGGGCGTACGCCAGGTGTACGAGAACGCCGCGGCCGAAGAAGCGCTGGTGGAGGGACGCGCACAGATTCAAAAAGCACTGGATGCCGGAATTCCCGTAACTCATCTCGATTCCCACATGGGCACCCTGCAATTGCACCCCGACTACGTTGCTGCCTATTTACAGCTTGCAAAAGAGTTCAACCTTCCTGTGCGTATGGCTTCTCAGCAAACCTTGGCCAATCGTGGTTTTGCTGAGCTGCGCGACATGTTTCGCGCCGAAGGCATTTACTTTCCCGATTATTTCATTTACGAAGAACTTGAAAACTATGACAAGGATGTGAAAGCTTTTTGGAGTCGAATTTTGAAATCGCTGAAACCGGGTGTAACCGAGCTCTACATCCATCCTGCCATTCCGAACGACGAGTTAAAAGCGATTACCAATAGCTGGAAAACTCGGGGACTCGAATATGAGGTGTTTGTGAATGATGCAGACATCCAAAATTTGATGGAAGCCGAAGACATCATCCGCATCGGCTACAAGCCTATTTTAGAACTGCAACGTTCCACCCAATAAAGGAGGTGTATGATGACAAAAAGAATTCTTTTCACCTTGTTGATCCTGTCTTTACACGGAGTTGCGCAAACGATCACGCTAACCAAATCGGATTTGCAGGACAAAATTAAAGGTGCCTGGGCCGGACAAGTAATCGGCTGCACCTATGGCGGCCCAACGGAATTCCGCTGGAACAGCACGATCATCAAAGATTATGTGCCGCTGGAATGGGATGCCAGCAAAATCGAATGGTGGTATGACAATGCCCCGGGTTTGTACGACGATGTGTACATGGATCTCACGTTTGTGCAGGTGTTTGAGGAAAAAGGCCTGGAGGCACCGGCTGAAGAATTTGCCGAAGCCTTTGCGTATGCCGAGTATCCGCTCTGGCACGCCAACAACATGGCGCGCTGGAACATTAAACAAGGCATTATGCCGCCGGAATCCGGGCATTGGCTCAACAATCCGCATGCCGATGACATTGATTACCAGATCGAAGCCGATTTCTCCGGCATTATGGCGCCGGGCATGCCCAACACGTCCGCAGAGATATCGGACAAAATCGGCCATATCATGAATTACGGCGACGGCTGGTACGGTGGTGTGTATGTGGGCGCCATGTACAGTCTGGCGTTTATTCACGACGACATTAACACCGTCGTGCAAAACGCCCTTCAAGTCATCCCTGATGAATCCAACTATTACAAATGTATGGCCGATGTGATTGCCTGGCATCAGCAATATCCCAACGATTGGAAACAGACCTGGCTCGAGGTGCAAAAAAAGTATGGCCAGGATATTGGCTGCCCCAACGGCGTGTTTGTCCCTTTTAATATTGATGCCGTGGTCAATTCCGCCTGGATTCTCGTCGGTCTTCTCTACGGCGAAGGCGATTTTGGCAAAACCATCGAGCTCTCAACCCGTGCCGGTGACGATTCCGATTGCAATCCCGCCTCCGCCGGCGGTATTCTTGGTTGCATTTTGGGCTATGACAACATCCCCGATTTCTGGAAGCAGGGTCTCGATCGCGTAGAAGACCGCGATTTCAAATTCACCACCATTTCGCTAAACGACAGCTACGACATGTCCTTTCGTCATGCCCTGGCAGTCATCGAACAAAATGGCGGCACCGTTGGGGAAAATGAGGTGACTATTCAGGTTCAAGAACCAATGCCAGTCAAGTTGGAAAAAGGCTTTGAAGACCATTTTCCCGTGGAGCGTCGTCGCATTCGGCAATCTTTCAAGAAGGATTTTGAATTTGAATTTCAGGGTGTTGGCTTTGCCGCAACCGGTAGTGTGAATAGCAAAGGCGACGCAAAAACGGTCCTGGTGGAGCAATATATCGATGACGTCTTGGTTGAAACCATTGAACTTTCTACAGAATGGATAGACCGCCGTGAAACGTTGGCCTGGAGTTACAATTTGCCAGCCGATACGTACAGCGTGCGCTTTGTCGTTCAAAATCCTTCGGACTATGTCGAGATCGAAATTAATGATGTAATCATCTACTCGGATAAAAACGAATAACAAATGATTCAAATAGCTTTTGTCGAGTTGTTTTTTTGTAGTTTTCCGCCTTGTTGGCAAATAATCATTGAAAGCGAACAGAAAAAAAAGGAGACGCTAATGAAGTTAATTACGATACTCATGGTTATTTTCATATCATTTTCTGCCTGGAGCCATGAAAAAATCATCTTTGACACCGACATGAACGGCGATGTGGATGATGTGGGTGCCCTTGCCGTGCTGCACGCATTGTGCGACAATGGCGAGGCTGAACTGCTTGCCTGCATGACGTCAAATCCTGCAAAATATGTCAGCGAATGCATTGATGTCATCAACACCTATTACCATCGGCCGGATGTCCCCATTGGTGCATTGCGTGGCAACGCGGGTGATGGATATTATTCCAAAGTATTGTCCGAAAATTTTCCCCACGATGCGGTGCGCGAAAATCTTCCCGAGCCTGTCGATCTGTATCGCGAGATTTTAGCCGCTCAGGAAGATTCGAGCGTCACGATTGTGACCGTCGGGTATTTGCCGAATATTGCGGCACTTTTGCGCTCTCAACCTGATGCGGTGAGTGATTTATCCGGTCCGGAATTGGTTCAGAAAAAAGTCAAATTGTGGGTGTGCATGGGCGGGGTATTTCCTTCCGGCTCGGAGCACAATCTCACATTTTTGTATCCGGAAGATGCGCAATACGCCATCGAACACTGGCCTGGCCGCATTATTTTTACAGGATGGGAAGTAGGCAAAGAGGTCATCACGGGGTATGAGGTACAAAAACACCTTAAAAATAGTCCCGTCTCTCAAGGATACAAGCTCTATTATTGCTCATGGGCGTTTGATGGCAATCCCTATTACGCTTATTACAACGGCCATTACAGTTGGGATCAGACCGCGGTGCTTATTGCGACGCGCGGGTATGAGGACTATTGGGATATCGTGGTAGAGGGCTATAACAACGTCGCGGCTGACGGGACCAACGAATGGGTAACGACCGAGGACCGAGATCATGCCTACGTCATCCCCAGAATGCCTCATGAAGAGGTTGCCGCCATTATTGACGAGCTCATGAATCAGCCTCCTATTGGAGCGCATTTTTACGCATCTTCCAACTTTGGCTGGTTGCCATTTAGTGTTGATCTGGATGCCACTATTTCCAATGTGGGCGTGGGAAATGAAATCACCGAATACAAATGGCACATTGGCGATGCTACGGAATACGGTGGGCAGATTTCGTACGAGTTTACCGAACCGGGAGCCTCTGCGGTCGAACTTGTTGTCAGCGATGATAAGGGAAATGTTTACCAGGCCAGCGATTCGATTTTCGTATCCGAGCCCGTTTTTAGTCCGATTGAACCTTTTGGAACGGCGCACGCGTACGAGCGCATCAATGAGAGCTTGTGGTCCACTCGTGAGGACCAGGGCGATTTGCGGTATTATCTCAGCAACAGGGATCGAGCAAAAGATTCCAGGTTCGATGGCGGCAGCTTTATCAAAGACAGCCTGTATACGGATTTTACCTTTGAATTTTCCGTTCGTTCGGGTGAGGATTTTGAGGAGAACCGATCGCCGGAATACTCGATTTATTGGGGATGTGTTGATGAGGAAAATTATAACACCATTCAAATGCGTACGCGTGTTGCCTATGTTTCGAATTATCGCAATGGGGCTCGCACCAATATTGTTCGACAGTCCGAGCCCGGAATGCCGGATGATAAATACCATCGTGTGACCGTTGCACGCACCGGAGATTCGCTTGCCATTCTGATCGACAATCAGCCGTATCTTGCTGTGCGCGACCCGCTGCTGGCCGGAGAGGGCAAAATTGGCTTTGGAGCCAGTGACGATGCGGTTTTTTTTGATGATGTTGAGGTATCTCGTGTCCCCACGGGTGTTGACACAAAGGGTGCGTCTGTTCCCGCTCGGTTTTCTTTATCACAAAATTTTCCGAATCCGTTTAATCCCCGCACTTATATCGCGTTTGAATTGCCACACGCAAGTCAGGTTAAACTCGATGTCTATAATATCCATGGCCAGCGAGTTGAAACATTGGTGAATGAGATTAAACAGGCCGGACAGCATGTGATGAAATGGAATGCATCAGAATTTCCCAGCGGATTGTATTACTATACCTTGACGACTGATTTTGGAAAAGCAACTCGACGGATGGTTTTGTTGAAATAAACATTTGTAGTACACATTTCGAGATTGTCGAAAAAGCTAGAAGCCAAGTCATGCCTGCGGAGGCAGGCTTCCATAACTCTCTTAAAAATAGACTCCCGCCTCCGCGGGAGTGACTTGGGAAACGTGCTTTTGTGACTTTTTCGACAGTCTCCTGAGGTTTGAGTTGCAAACTAATTACGGAGTATGTATGAAAAATCTCATGTTTTGTCTACTCGCTTTTGCTTGCATGAACCTTTCTATTGCCGCCGAAAAACAAAAAGTCATCTTTGACTGCGATCTTGGCGGTGATATTGATGACGCCTTTGCCGTAGCGCTGCTGCTCACCAGTCCGGAGTTCGACATCCTCGGCCTGGTTATGGATCACGGCAACACGCCCAAACGCGCCCAAGTGGCGTGCAAACTGCTGTACGAATGCGGCTTGGAAGACATTCCCGTGGTCGTTGGCCGCCATACGCCGGGTGTTGTCGGACAGGAAACCGAGCTGGCCGGCGATTCGCATCAATTTGTGTGGGCTGAAGGCTTTGAACAAGTCAAAGCCATCGAACAAAATGCCGCGGATTTTATCATCGAGAATTTGCGCAAATATCCCAATGACGTCATTTTGTTCACAGTGGGCCCGGTACCCAATATGCGCGATGTCATTGAAAAAGATCCGGATGCCCTCAAGCTGTCGAAAAAAGTGGTGTCCATGTTTGGCTCATTTTATATGGGCTATGGCACGGGGCCGGTCCCGGATGCCGAGTGGAATGTGCGCGCCGATGTCGAGTCTTCCAAAATGTTTGCCGCCAGTGGCGCCGATATCTTGTATGCTGGACTCGATGTCACCACCATGGTCAAACTGGAAGAAGAAAACCGCACGCACCTTCTCTACCGCAATTCGCCGCTTACGGACGCGCTATGTGGCTTGTACACGTTGTGGCGTTTTGAAGGTTATGCCTACCCCAATCCCACATTGTTCGATGCGGTGGCCATCGGCATGGTGCTCTGGCCGGAGCTGTTTACCACGCGCAAGGCGCATGTCCAAGTGGTTGACGGTGGTTATACGGTAATTGACGAAAGCAAGGAGCCGAATTGTGAAATCGGCATGACGATTAATAAAGACGAATTTATTAAGCGCATTATGCAGCGATACTTGAAACAAAACTTGCATCGAGTGGAATAATTGGATAATACAATGAAAATTCCTGAATGCAGCATGCCAACAAAATCAAGCTAGACCAATACCGATATTCATATTTTTACTACATATCCAACCCTGACAAGATTGCAATCAAAAAGGAGACCAACATGTATATCGTACATTCGTATTCGCTAGCGGTTTTTATGTGTTTTATCACCATGCTATGCTGGGGTTCCTGGGGCAACACGCAAAAGTTGGCCAGCAAAGAGTGGCGTTTTCAACTGTTTTATTGGGATTATTCACTCGGCATCGTTCTGCTCATGCTGCTCGCCGGACTCACCATGGGCAGCTTTGGCTCGGCCGGACGCAGTTTTCTTACAGATTTAACGCAAGCCGCTCCGGATTCGATTATGTATGCGCTCATAGGCGGCGTTATTTTTAATTTCGCCAATATCTTGCTGGTGGCGGCCATAGACATTGCCGGAATGGCCGTTGCATTCCCGGTTGGCATTGGCTTGGCACTGGTCATTGGCGTTGTCGATAATTTTATCAAGCAACCCAAAGGCAATCCGGTGATTTTATTTGTCGGCGTGGCGCTCGTAGTCACCGCTATAGTTTTGGATGCGATTGCCTACAGCAAACTACCCTATGAAGGTCGGAAAAATATCGCCAAAGGACTTATTCTTTCAGTGCTGTGCGGTATTGCTATGGGCTTCTTTTACGGCTTTATCGTGAAATCCATGACCATCAATTTCACCCTGCCCGAACCTGGCAGAATGACTCCCTATACTGCCAGTTTTGTCTTTGCCATCGGCTTGTTTCTCTCAAATTTTGTCTGGAACACCATCGTAATGTATAAACCGTTTAGCGGCGAATCGGTAAAATGCGCGGATTATTTCAAACAAGGCAATCTGCGCCTGCATGCCGTTGGTCTTTTGGGTGGAGCTATTTGGGCAATCGGCAATTTGTTTAGCTTGCTGGCATCCGAAAAAGCCGGTCCGGCCATTTCATACGGACTAGGTCAGGGAGCCACGATGGTCGCTGCCTTTTGGGGTGTGTTTATCTGGAAAGAATTCAAAGGCGCACCCAAAAATACGATTCCCCTTATTGCGGCCATGTTTGCATGTTTCATTTTGGGTTTAGCAATCATCATTTATGCGAGAGTGGCGTAAAAGATGCAAATGGACATTTTCTATTTAAAAAGGAGTTTCGAATGAAAATTGTCGTCATTGGCAGTTCAAATACGGATATGATCGTTCAAGTCCCCCGCATTCCTAAACCTAGCGAAACTATTTTGGGGGGCACGTTTCACACTGCAGCCGGCGGCAAAGGCGCCAACCAGGCAGTAGCTGCGGCTCGGGCCGGGGGGGAGGTTACATTTGTTGCGCGCGTAGGGGATGATATGTTTGGCGAAAAAGCCATTTCGGGATTTAAAGCCGATAATATCAACGTTGATTTTGTTCTCAAAGATCCGGATGCGCCGTCCGGTGTGGCGGAAATATTTGTGGCAGATGATGGCGAAAACAGCATTGCCGTGGCCAGCGGTGCCAATGCAAAATTGTCTCCCCAAGATGTAGAAAAAGCCAAGGACGCCATAAAAGCAGCCGATATTGTTTTAATGCAGTTAGAAACGCCATTGTCAACCGTAGCGGCAGCAGCAAAATTGGCGCAGCAACTCAACAAAATGGTCATATTAAATCCTGCACCGGCCCAATCACTGACAAGTGAAGTGCTGCAAAATATTTCATTGCTCACCCCGAACGAATCTGAAATTGAGCTGCTGACTGGAATTGAAATAGCGGATGAATCTTCAATGGCCAAAGCGGCTGCTGAAATCAAATCCAAAGGCGTAAAACAAGTGATTATTACGCTGGGAGCCTCCGGTGTATACGTCGATTCTGAAAATTTTACAGGAAGAGTACCAGGGTTTTCGGTCGTGCCCGTGGACACTACCGCAGCGGGTGATGTGTTTAATGGCGCCCTGGCTGTCGCTCTGGCGCGAGGTGATGACATTAAAAAAGCGGTCCACTTTGCCCAGGCCGCGGCCGCATTGTCCGTGACAAAAATGGGCGCACAACCCAGTGCGCCCTCGTTGCAAGACATAGAACGATTTTTAGCATAAACGAGATCACCGCCGAATCTATTTGGCATATTCGGCGGTAGAGCTTATTTTTCATCGCGACCTTTTACATCGACATCCTTACCTCCGGAACTTACATTCACAGGGATGTAGGGGCTGGTATAGATGACTCCTTGTGCGTTCAACAGTTGAAATCGTATTTCGGTGCGTCCCAATTTGTTTCCAAATAAATCAAAGCGAGCAAAATCCGGATTGTTGCTTAACTCGATATTTGCGCATTGTGGGTTAGTGTTCAAGCAACATACCGCGTAATTTGCAGCATCAATTTGAAAAGTTGAACCATCTTTTGCAACAAATTGGACCTTTAAATCTGTTACAGTGCCTTTTTCAGCCACGGCCAAGCGTCCTGTGACTGTGCTTTGATCCACTTTAACCATGGTTTCCCCGTTATGCTGAACTAACATGCCTTCAATTTTGGGCAAATCG
>CAYPZM010000119.1:0-5304 GCA_964414825.1 uncultured Cytophagia bacterium
TATTCAAGGCAAACGTTACATCCTCTTCGACTTGAAAATCAAACATACCGACACACATAAAATCGGCGCCATTTTCCAAAACATAACGAAATCCCTCTTGCGGATGAATGGCACCTGCGCCCAAAACTTTGTAAGAAATCCACGGTTTTTTCACCGTTTTCATAAATTCGATGGTCTCCTCCGGCGTCTCGGCCCAGACGCTGTCGTGCCGCGGTTCTGGCCCGGCGGACCAGTAATTTTTCGCGTTTAACGTTTTCATGTAAAAATCAACCTCAATGCCCTCCCGTTCAATTGCTTTGGGTACTTTCAGCATATGACCGGCAATGCCGCCCACTACTCCGTTATCGCGAATGAGCTGAATGCCGCGCGCCAGCTTTTCAAGCTTGCCATCCTGCAGCATGCCCTCGGCAACGCCGCCGTGCAAATAGGCCGCATCGCAGCCGTTGTCGATGGCGCGCAAAATATCCGATTTCCAATCCTTTTCCGGCAGTTTACACTGGGCAATCCACTGAATGTTGCCACCCTCCTGGTGCCAGTACTGATTGATCAGCCGCAGCACCTCATTGTCCAACCGCAACACAGCGGTGTTGATGCCGTTCTCCTCGCACAGGTGCCAGGTCGTAAAAATTTTCTCATCGGTAAAATAGTGTTTGAGAAGCGGCGACACATAAATGAGATCGCGACTGTGCGCAAACCCGCTTGTGAGGTTGCCCCCACATATGAGACGACTGATTTCCAGATTGCCGATTTTTCCTTTGGGGAAAGGCTGGGCTGTTTTAGATTTCTTGGTTTTGGGTTCCTGGGCCAGCAGGGCATGTTCCTCAAAGCTCAACACGGCTCCCGCTCCAGCTCCTGCGGCCAAAGATGTTTTTAAGAAATTTCGACGATTGAGTTTTGTCTTCATGGCGGTTTCTCCAATTTGACATATTTTACAATTTGGCAGGTAACGTTTGGGGATAAATAAAGATGGGATTGTTTTTTTTGAGAGTCAAGCAGTTTTACAGAAATTTCGAATGTTTGTTCGGCCAAATTCGTTACAAGCTTCCAGGACAAAAACATTTTGTATATCCTGAGTCAAATTGATATATTTCCATACACTTTAACAACAGGATGGTGACTGTGAGAAAATCCCACGCCCGCACTCGGAAATCACTCTCTTCCTTTATCAATCAGCTCAAACCCGGGATTGGCAAAGAGGTTGCCATACGCCAGGTTATCAAAACGCTTACGTTTAAACGCATTTGGAATGCGACCATTAACACGGCGTCGTTTGTGGTGTCCGGTATTTCGAAAAAAAATGTCGTTTGGGGATATCCGCCC
Source organism: uncultured Cytophagia bacterium (assembly GCA_964414825.1). GTDB lineage: Bacteria > Zhuqueibacterota > Zhuqueibacteria > Residuimicrobiales > Krinioviventaceae > CAYPZM01. The sequence continues at coordinate 1,321 of CAYPZM010000119.1, forward strand.
ATCGTCAATGTCGAGCCGACTAATGTTTGCAATCTTCGTTGTCCGCTTTGCGTAACCGGCAGTATGCAGATGAAGCGTTCGTACGGCCGGATGAATGTTGAAAAATTCAAGACATTTATCGACCAGGTGGCGGATAAAATTATTTACGTCACGCTTTACCATCAGGGCGAGCCATATCTGCACAAAGAGTTTAACGATATGGTGACGTACGCCAAATCCAAAGGCGTGTACGTGACCACCAGCACCAACGCGCATTTTTTTACGCCCGAGCTTGCCGAGTCGGTGGTCAAAAGTAAAATCGATAGTATGATCATCTCGCTGGATGGTGTGACGCAAGAGACGTACGAAAAGTATCGCGTGCTTGGAAAACTGGATACCGTACTGGAAGGTATTCGCAATGTGGTGGAAGCCAAGCAGCGGCTGAAAAGCAAAGTGCCCTATCTGTTTTTGCAATTTTTGGTGATGAAGCAAAACGAGCACGAGATTCCGCAAGTGAAAGCCCTGGCCAATGAATTGGGTGTGGACCGGTTATTGATCAAAACCACGCAGGTGATGACACTTGATGAAGCCAAGGAATGGCTGCCGGAGAACGACAAATACCGCCGTTATGAACTAACCGAGGAGGCGTTTCGCGTTAAACAAGGACAGGGTGTGTGTCCGCGCGTTTGGATGACTACGCTGATAGATTGGGACGGCCAGGTCGTACCCTGTTGTTTTGATAAAAATGGTGAACATGCGCTGGGGCATTTGGACAATGGTCAATCTTTCGACGAGATATGGAAGAATGAAAAATACAGCGATTTTCGCACGCGTATGCTGACGAATCGAAATTCCATTGATATTTGCCGAAACTGCAATTACGGCATTGGACTTTTTAAATAGGATGTGTTACAATGAAGGACAAAACGTTCAATGACGCATTCTATCAAGAGCTGCGTCAAAAGTTGACCTATCATAATCCTGAAAAACAAATCATTTCCCGCGACATGCTGGAGCGCTATACCGGCTCTTTGCTTGAGGATTTTCAAAAGCACATCTTGCTCACCAATTTTAACAGATATATGGATGTGTTTAGCGAGCGCTACAAAGCCGAAAGGTGCACGGGCTCGGTTTGGTCGGTCATCCACAGTAGGGAATCCGGCGTAAGTATGGTGGATTTCAAGATCGGAGCGCCAACCGCGGCCATGATCATCGAGCTGCTTGGCGCGGTCGATCCGCAGGCCGTAATCTTTCTCGGCATGTGTGGCGGTCTGCACCGCTCGTTGGATGTGGGTGATTTTATTTTGCCCATGGCCGCCATCCGCGATGAAGGGGTGTCGCGCCATTTTATTCCGACACAAGTGCCGTCCATGCCGACATTTAAAATTCAAAAATTCATCAGCCAAATGTTGGTGGAAAGCGGTTTCGATTACCGCACCGGCGTGGTGCACACCACCGATTACCGTTTTTGGGAGTTTGATGAGGCGTTTAAACGCACGCTTTACGAGGAGCGCGCCATTGCTATCGAAATGGAGTGCGCGGCACTGTTTTCGGTTGGATTTGTAAGCAAAGTGCCAATCGGAGCGCTGTTGCTCGTTTCGGATTTACCGCTCATAAAAGGCGGCATCAAAACCAAAGAGTCGGCGCAAGGGGTGTTTGCGAGTTATACCGAGCGGCATATCAACGTCGGCCTCAAGGCGATCACCGAAATTCAGAAACGCGGTGAGCATATCCGGCATTATCGGTGGTGAGCAGGGGAGGCAGGCTTTGTAAGTCACTGTAAAACAAGCTTGAAGGCCTGTCCCATTGTACGCTCCGAAATAAAATCCCTCTTGGGTGAGAATGCGTCTGGTATTATCGCCTAAAATTAATAGCATTTCTGATGAAAACCGTTAGCTTTTCCTCATCCAACTTTCCACCTGTTCGGACACCGCTGCAGATGTCCAATCCAAAGGGCTGCACCTGCTGAACCGCTTGTGCGACGTTCTCCGGTTTGAGGCCGCCGGCCAGAAACACCGGTATGGACAGGCGCTCACAAATTTGTCGACTGATTTCCCAGTCGTGAACGCGGCCGGTACCGCCCAGCTCTTTGACGGCCAAACTCGGATTCCCGGAATCGAGCAAAATGGCGTCAACCTCATTTTCCAGCGCAAGCGCCTCGTCCAATGACTCCGGATTCGTCACATGAACGACTTGAACGATGCCGATTCCAGGCAATGTCTTACGCAGTTGCCGGTGCGCTCCCTTGTGTATCGCATCCACCAATTGCAAGGTGTTAGCGCGACAAAAGCGCTGCTGGGCGAGAATTGTCTCCACATTTTGGCTGCAGGTGAGCAAAAACGTGGCAATGGGCGGCGGAATATGCGCAATGATTTCGGCAATTCGATCCTCGGGCAACACGCCTGGACCGCTGGGCATGTCGGTCACAAATCCCAGTGCCGAAGCGCCGTAATGAATCGCCAATTGCGCTTCTCGCAGGGATTGGATGCAGCAGATTTTGATGCGAGGTATGTTCATTTTATTGTCAGCTTAATATAGTCTGATAGCCGGTCAATTCCTTGTTGAATATTTTCCAACGAATTTGCATACGAAAACCGCAAAAATCCCTCGGCGTTACGTCCAAAATCGATGCCGGGATCGAGCGCCACATGCGATTTTTCCAAAATATCAAAGGCGAGTTTGTAGGAATCATTTCCCAAAAATCGCGCATCGGCCAGGATGTAAAAGGCGCCTTTGGGTTCAAAGGCAATTTGGAAACCCAACTCGGGCAAAGCCTTTAACAGGAATTGACGGCGTTCGTCGTACAAGCGCACCATATTATCGAGTTCCGGGTGTTCCTCAGTTAGCGCGGCCACACCGGCCCATTGCGCGATGGAGCTGGCGCATATGAACAAGTTTTGCTGCGATTTTTGAATCGGACGTACAAAGTCGGGAGGCGCAATGATGTAGCCGAGACGAAAACCGGTCATGGCGTAATATTTTGAAAAGCCGTTGAGCACAAAGGCATTGCCCGTAAATTCCAAAATCGAGTGCTCCTTTTCGCCATACACAAGTCCATGGTAAATTTTATCCGAAATAATGGGCACACCCAGTTCTGCCAGCTCCTGCATTACAGCCGCAGGAATCAGTGTGCCGGTCGGGTTGGCGGGACTGTTGATCACAATTGCCTTGGTGCGCGGGGTAATGTACTTTTTCACCTCGTCCGGATCGAGAATAAAGCCGCACTCGGCAAATACCGGCAGTTGCACGGGCTGACCGCCGATGTAGCGCACAAAGTTAGGGTAACACGCATACGCCGGATTGGAGAGAATCACCTCGTCCCCGGGATTCACCAGCGCACACAGCGCCAACAGCAATCCCGGCGACGTGCCCTGGGTGATGATGACGTTTTCCGGGGCGATTTGAATGGAATATCGATGCTGATAATGCTCCGCAATCGCCACACGCAGCGGCCAAATGCCCAAACTGTGCGTGTAATGCGTTTCGCCACGGTTTAACGCATCGATTGCCGCTTGCGTGACACGTGCCGGCGGCGGAAAATCCGGTTCGCCCACTTCCATGTGGATAACGCTGTGCCCCAAAGCTTCCAGCGCCTGAGCGCGTTCAAGCACGTCCATGACTAGAAATGGCGGAATATCCAGAGCTCGTTGCGCAATCATAGTTTTCCCAATGATGGTTCAATGAGAACAAATATACGCGTTCGGTTTTGGGATTGCAAGTGCAAAGCCGCCGGGTTTGAAATAATTGCCCAAAGCGGCGTGTTGGTTGTAGCAAACTATCAAAGTAGCGCTATGTATAAAATTTACATAATTTCAGACGGCTCCGGCCGCTCCGCCAAACAAATGCTCAATGCTGCCCTGATGCAGTTTCCGGATGTCGACGATATCCATATCCATGTCCGCGCCAACATGTTGCGCGAGGAGCAAATTCTCGCGGTGCTGCCCGAACGCAGCCTCGCCCGTTTCGACGCCCCCGGCGATGGGTTGGTGATCGTGGGCGGCTTTC
>CAYPZM010000119.1:5314-13683 GCA_964414825.1 uncultured Cytophagia bacterium
GCAAATTCTCGCGGTGCTGCAAGAGGTTGTGCAGCAGCAGGGCGTTATTTTCCATACCATTGTCAAAGAGGAATTGCGCACCCTGCTCGTTCGTGAAAGCAAGATGCAAAATATTCAAACGGTCGATCTGATGGGGCCTGTTCTCGGTTGTTTATCCAGTTATTTGTCCAATCCGCCTTCCGAGCAGCCGGGACTGTTTCACCAGTTAAACGAGGCCTATTTTAATCGCATCGACACCATGGAGTTTGCTTTTCGACACGATGACGGTCAGCGCCCCGAGGACTTGCACAAGGCCGAAATAATCCTGGTTGGCGTATCGCGTACGTTTAAAACGCCGATTAGTATTTATTTGGCATTAAAAGGCTGGTTTGTCGCTAATGTGCCGCTCATTTTGGATATTCAACCGCCTGCCGAGCTGTTCGAGGTCGATCCCCCAAAAGTGATTGCCTTGTCCGCCCGGCCCCTCAGTTTGGCAGAATTGCGTAAAACCCGAGCCTATCACCTGGGAAATTCCACCGGCAATTATGCGCAGCTCGATCATGTGAAACGAGAAATTTATTACGCACAGCGCATTTTTGAGCAGCATCCGGATTGGAAACGGATTTTGGTGACCAATAAACCGATCGAGGAAATCGCCTCGGAGATTATTAAGCATTTTGCGGGAGAAGATGTTGAACTGGGGTAACCGATACGTTTACTCTGTTCAGAGCTGAGATGCGAGCTGACGCGGCCGCAAAGGTGCTATTGCCTTGATATTTCAATTTCATATTCGCTACCATCAAATTCGATAGGCTTTTATTTATTACAAAATGAGTAGAGATAGAAATTATTAATTTCGATAGACAATTTAGCTTTCTCGCTGTGTTGCCTTTACAAGCCCGGAGTCTTTGCGTCTATATTTATCAGCAGCAGAGCCCAAACAATTTTCAAACTCCTTTTTGCTTATCTCCATGCCAAAAATTGTAAAATAGTTTAATCAAAATTGAATTAAACTCAAAATGTACCGGCAAATATTGACTTTGACAGAAAATTTCGATATATTTTGCAACTTTTTCAATCAACGAGTCCATCATAGTAAAGGGCCTAATCTGGTCTCTTCCTGTCTAAAATCCAGTTATGAATAGAAAGATGGGATTTGCTAAAAAACATCTATGGTGAGAAACGGCTATTCTAAAATAAATTGAATAATTAATTAAAGGAGAAACGATGTCTATCCCTCTCTTTTGGATCGTTCCAGGGGCATCTGTGCTGGCTCTCGTTTTCGCGTATGTGTTTTTCCGTAAAATGATGGCGGAAAGCGAAGGTACGGAAACGATGATTAAAATTGCACAGCACGTACGCACCGGAGCCATGGCGTATCTCAAACAGCAGTACAAAATTGTGGGAATTGTGTTTGTAGTTTTGACTGCTCTGTTTGCGCTCATGGCTTATTTTGGGTTTCAGAACGGCTGGGTATGGTTTGCCTTTTTAACCGGCGGTTTCTTTTCCGGTCTCGCTGGTTTTTTTGGTATGAAAACCGCGACTTACGCCGGCGCACGTACCGCGAATGCCGCACGAAAATCCTTGAATGCCGGTCTCCAGGTCGCCTTTCGTTCGGGTGCGGTTATGGGACTGGTTGTGGTTGGTTTGGCGCTGCTCGATATCTCGTTGTGGTTCATCGTGTTGAGTCTATTTGTGAATGAAGCCGATACCACCCACAAACTTGCGATTATTACCACCACTATGCTAACGTTCGGTATGGGTGCCTCCACGCAGGCGTTGTTTGCTCGTGTTGGCGGTGGCATTTACACCAAAGCGGCCGATGTCGGCGCTGACCTCGTTGGTAAAGTTGAAGCCGGAATTCCGGAAGATGATCCGCGTAACCCGGCTACCATTGCTGACAATGTTGGCGATAATGTCGGTGACGTTGCGGGTATGGGTGCGGACTTGTACGAATCGTACGCCGGTTCTATTCTCGCTACAGCCGCCCTTGGCGCTGCCGCATTCGCTGGCGATGCCGCGCTGCAATTAAAAGCTGTGTTGGCTCCAATGATTATTGGCGCCGTGGGTACCATCTTGTCGATCGTCGGTATTTTTGCCGTGCGTACCAAAGAAGATGCGTCGCAAAAACAGTTGCTTAGCGCTTTAGGACGCGGCATTAATCTCAGCTCCATTCTCATCATTGCCCTTTCCGCAGTTATTATTCATGTGCTGGAATTACAAAATCCCTGGGGTGTGTGGATGGCGATCGTTTTCGGTTTATTGACCGGCTGGCTTATCGGAAAAGAAACCGAATACTTTACTTCAGAAGCTTACAAACCCACACGCAACATTGCTGAGAATGCCAATACCGGTCCGGCGACTGTAATTATCGCGGGTATCGGTACCGGTATGTTGTCCACCGCATTCCCGGTTTTGACCATTGTGGTTGGCACCATTCTCGCCTTTTTGTCCGCCTCCGGTTGGCCCGTTGGCCAGGAACTGGTTGCTCCCGAAGTTGTATCCTCGGGCTTGTACGGAATTGGTATTGCCGCTGTGGGTATGCTTTCCACACTCGGTATCACCTTGGCTACGGATGCTTACGGTCCGATCGCCGACAATGCCGGCGGTAATGCCGAAATGAGCGGCCTGGGCGCCGAAGTTCGCAAACGTACCGATGCATTGGATTCCTTGGGCAATACAACCGCAGCTACCGGTAAGGGCTTTGCTATCGGCTCTGCAGCGTTGACGGCTCTCGCGTTGTTGGCCTCTTATGTTGAAGAATTGAAAATTGGTTTGCATCGTCTTCCCGAAAAAATGGCCGAGTTTGAAGGCGTTATTGGAAAATCTATCGACAGCGCCTCGCTCATGGATTTTATGGAGTACTATAACGTGACTCTGATGAATCCGAAAGTGCTGCTTGGCATGTTTATCGGTTCCATGATGGCCTTTGTGTTCTGTGGTTTGACCATGAACGCAGTCGGTCGCGCCGCATCCAGTATGGTGGATGAGGTTCGCCGCCAATTCCGCGAAATTAAAGGCATTATGGAAGGCGAAACCGAGCCCGATTACGCCTCTTGTGTAGCCATTTCCACCAAAGGCGCACAGCGCGAAATGATGGTTCCCTCGCTGCTCGCTATTGCTGCGCCGGTTGCTATGGGGTTAATTTTTGGCGTGAGCGGCGTTATGGGTCTGTTGACCGGTGGTTTGTCAGCCGGGTTTGTTCTCGCTGTCTTTATGGCAAATGCTGGCGGTGCCTGGGATAATGCTAAAAAGTATATTGAAAGTGGCGCTCACGGCGGTAAAGGCTCCGATGCTCATAAAGCCGCAGTTACCGGCGACACCGTTGGCGACCCCTTCAAAGATACATCGGGTCCCAGCTTGAACATTCTCATCAAATTAATGAGCATGGTCTCTATTGTGATGGCCGGTTTGACCGTTGCTTGGTCTTTGATGTAAATTTTTGTTTGATATTTTATTAAAGGGCGGTTCCTCGGGATCGCCTTTTTTTTTGCTATGATGCTTGAATGTTTCCAATTCTTTTTCTATTATAGAAAAATAGCAAAACGTGGAGAAACCGTATGCAACTCTTATCCGATTCCGAGTTGGTTCAACTTGTGCGATCCGTGTTTCCGGCCTTGCCCAACGATGAATATTTAACCATCCTTGTTGATATTCCCAATAATCCACAAAGCGATTTTGAAGATTGGAAAAAGCGCCGGCACATGGCGTATGATTGGTATACCAAGCTCAACGCAAACACCAAAGCGCTCAATCTGCAAGGCGTACGCCTGTGCGCCTATGCCAGCGTGGATTCCAACAACGCCGATTTGCCGCGGTTTGGGTACATTTACGACAAAGCAGTACCTAATATCAGCAACGAACTATTGGGCGATAAATGGCGCTTTGAAACGATTTTTAACAACACGCAACTGTTTTTGGCGCCTACTCAATTTTCCACAACCGCGCCGCTAAAAGTGGCTGCCAAACGCTACGGGTTTCGTGCCGCCACAATGCCGGGGTTTTCAGAAAAAATGATTCCGGCGCTGCGCATCGATTATGAAAAAGTGAATAAACGCTGTCAAAAAATGAAGGAAAAATTGGATGCCGCGATTGGCGCCTATGTAAAATTTAAAACCAAAGAAAACGAATACGACATCTTTTTTGATCTGCGTTTTCGTCTGGGGCATGCGAGCGGCGGTCGTTTCCCTCAACCCGGAACAGCCGGGAATTTGCCCAGCGGCGAAACGTATATCGTTCCCTATGAAGGCGAAAAAGGCCAGGTGAGCAAAACCGAAGGCGATTTGCCCGTCCAGTTCGAAAATGAGATCGTTGTGTTTGAAATTCGCAACAATCGGGCGGTTGGCGTGCGTTCTTCGGGCCTGCACAGTCAAAATCAAGCCGAATACCTTCAGCGAGAACCAGCGTACGGCAATATGGCCGAACTCGGTTTTGGGATTTTATCCGATTTTGGCTTGGAACCCATCGGCCAAATTCTACTGGATGAAAAACTAGGATTTCACATCGCTTTTGGCCGCAGCGATCATTTTGGTGGCGCCGTCGGTCCCGGAAACTTTTCGTCTGCAAAAGAGGTGGTACATATCGATCGCATTTACATTCCACAAACTCAGTCCACGATTCGTATTCAACATATTGACCTTGAATTCGAAACCGGAAAAGAACGCATTATGGAGGAAGACAACTATCTCATTTTTTCTTGACCGGGTATGCCATTTTTTTTGCTTGATTTTTAGCCAATTTAACGTTACCTTTACCGGTTCAAGATTAACGATGTATCCGGACTAAATTTTATACAGGTGAGGGTGAAACGTATAACTAAAAAGAGTATCTCATCGAATATTGACGCAAGCCTTCATTTAGATAGTTATGTAAATTTTCAAGTGCATCCAAACCTGGGTGCACTTTTTTTGTTTAAATACAAGTGGAGCGGTTTGAAACCAATGAAGGAGATGAACATTGCATAAAATCCTGGAAACGCTTATCGATTTACAGGATATAGATTCCCGTTTGCAAAAGGTGGAAGAAGAAAAAGGCGATCTTCCGCAGCGGGTGCAGCAATTTGCGGCGGAAGTGGAACAAACGCGTGAAACTCTGAGTCAAAAGACCGAACAGAAAAAAGAAAATGTTCACGAAAAAAGCAACCTGGATAACGAGGTTGAGCTGATAAAAGAAAAGTTGAAAAAATATAAAGTTCAACTCTATCAAGTTAAAACCAATAAAGAGTACGATGCCATTACCGTGGAAATCGAAACCAGTCAAGAGGCTATCGACGAAAAAGGATATCGATCCCTAGAGTTGGAAGAAGCGATAGAAGAGCAAAACGCTGCAATTGCGGAATTGCAATCTCAATTAGAAGAGCAGGAAAAGAATCTAAAAGTGCTGCAAGCCGATCTGGATTCCAAACTGGAAAAAACGCGCGAGCACGAGGCAGATCTCAAGGAAAAGCGTCATGAGGTGCAAAGCCGTTTGCCGAGGCCCATTTATAGCACGTATGAACGCATCCGTTTGGGACGCAGTGGTGTGGCTGTGGCCATGCTTCAGGATGGCGCTTGCAGCGAATGCTCAAGCCGGGTGCCACCACAACGCGGTCTCGAAATTCGCATGATGAACCGAATCAACACATGCGAAGTGTGCGGTCGCATTTTGGTTTGGCGGAGCGAGAATCCGAATATCGCACAAAATCAATAATTTTTGAGTTGCTTGGCAACGTGACTTTATATAAACTCGATTGTAAATAATAGTTAAAGCAGGTCAGACGGTCGCGTTTCGCGAAAGCGGAATGAGGAAAGTCCGAACTCCGCAGGGCAGAGCGGTCCGTAACGCGGACCCCGGGTGACCGGGGGAAAGTGCCACAGAAAATATACAGCTTTGCTTCGGCAAAGTAATGGTGAAAAGGTGAGGTAAGAGCTCACCGCGCCAATGGCGACATTGGTGGCAGGGTAAACCCCGCTCGGAGCAAGACCAAATAGGCGGAAAGAAGCGGCCCGCTTCGTTTGATCCGCGGGTAGGTTGCTAGAGGTGGCGGGCAACCGTCATCGTAGAGAAATGACCGTCGTTCCGCATCTGCGGAATCACAGAATTCGGCTTATCGACCTGCTTTAACTTTTTTCAAGTGTCCCGATCCCAACGGATCGTAGCGTGGGAGCGTTCTTTGCATGGATTTAAAATGGGTTGTTGAAGATGAATTTGATCAGGAGGAGGTCTATAATTTAGCCACCGAGCTAAGTGTGCCTAATATTATGGCACAAATATTATTGCGTCGCGGGGTGACCGATTTAGCAACCGCTCGAAAATTTTTTAACCCAACCATCGATCAACTTTACGATCCCTTTTTGCTCAAAGATATGAGTGACGCGGTAGAACGGCTGCGCCGCGCTGTGTTGAGCGATGAAGAAATTTTGATTTATGGCGATTACGACGTGGATGGCATCACATCAGTATCCTTTCTCTACTTGTTGTTAAAGGAGCTCGGCGCTCGCGTCAGCTATTACATTCCCGATCGCCAGGTTGAGGGTTACGGACTCTCCGAGCAAGGCATTCAAGAAGCGGTAAGCCGACAGGTTAATCTCATCGTAACTGTGGATTGTGGCATTACCGGCCATACCGAAATTGATGCCGCGCAAAAACTCGGTATTGATGTCATTGTGACCGATCATCACGAGCCCGGTCCAACCATTCCAAATGCTGTGGCTGTAGTTGATCCAAAACGCCGGGATTGCGATTATCCCTTTAAACAACTCGCCGGAGTGGGCGTCGCTTATAAACTGGCGCAGGGACTCTTGCAGCGTCTCGGCATCGACAAGTCGATTCTTGAGCACTTGGTCGAGCTGGTAGCTATTGGTACCTCAGCGGATATTGTGCCGCTTATTGATGAAAATCGCATTTTTGTCAAAGCCGGCCTCGAAGCCCTGAACAACAGTGAAAATGTTGGCTTGCGAGCCTTGATGCGCGCGGCCGGTCTAAACGGACGTGAAATTGGTACCGGGCAAATCGTCTTTATTATTGCGCCGCGCATTAATGCTGTCGGTCGAATGGGCGATGCCGAGCGCGCGGTTAAATTGCTCACAACAGATGATGAAAAAGAAGCCGACCTTATCGCCACTATTTTAGAGCGCGAAAATCAGCATCGCAAAAATGTGGATGAAGATGCTTTTCGCGAAGCCGTGGTGCAAGCAGATGGATTTTTTCAACCAAATAGTTCCAACGCTATTATTCTCCACAAAGATGGCTGGCATACCGGTGTCATCGGTATTGTTGCGTCTCGGGTGGTGGAAAAATATTATCGCCCTACGATTTTAATTTCAGTTGAAGACGGCGTTGGCAAAGGCTCGGCCCGCAGTATTCCAGGATTTGACTTGTACGAAGCCCTGAAACAGTGCGAAGACCTGTTCATAGGTTTTGGTGGTCACAAGTACGCGGCGGGTTTGACGATCCAGGCTGAAAATATCGAAACGTTCAAAGAGCGTTTTCAAATCATTGCGGCGCAATCGCTTAAATATGAAAATCTCGTACCTAAACTCAATATCGAAGCCGAGCTGCATCTGCACACAATAGATGAAAAATTTATAAAGCTTTTGAAAAAGTTTGCGCCCTTTGGGCCGCAAAATATGCGACCTGTGTTTATCTCGCGAAAATTGGAAGTGGTTGGCTCGCCGACAATCGTGGGCAAAAATCATCTCAAATTTCGTGTGCGGCAACAGGATAGCAAGGTGTTTGATGTGATCGCCTTTAATATGGGCGATTTGTTGTATCGCCTGACGCCCGGCGAAGCCAATTTGGATATGGCATATGTTATTGAAGAAAATGTGTTTATGGGCCGTCGTTCCATTCAATTGCGAGCAAAAGATTTGAGATAAAAAAAGGGGAACCACTATGGATCCGAGAGACGAACAAGGTAAAATATGGATGGACGGAAAGTTCATCGACTGGAAAGACGCAACAATTCACGTCATGTCACATGTTGTTCATTATGGCACCAGCGTGTTCGAAGGTATGCGTTGTTACAAAACACCGCAAGGGCCGAGCATTTTCCGCCTGCGCGATCATATACAACGTATGTTCGATTCCGCTAAAATCTACAGAATGCCAATTCCCTTCACCTTGGACGAGGTGGTGGATGCTTGCAAAGAGACCATCCGCGTAAACAAGTTCGAGTCCGCTTATGTTCGCCCCATTGTTTTTCGAGGCTACGACAGCTTGGGTGTGGACCCATCAAAATGCCCGGTGCATGTGGTCATTGGCGCCTTAAACTGGGGCAAATATTTGGGCGAAGAGGGTGTAACCAAGGGCGTTGATGTTCGCGTCTCGAGTTGGAATCGTATGGCGCCCAACACAATGCCCACACTGGCAAAAGCCGGCTCAAATTATATGAGCTCGCAGTTGATCAAAAT
>CAYPZM010000120.1:0-13582 GCA_964414825.1 uncultured Cytophagia bacterium
GCGATTTTGGGGTTCGAGTCAAATTCAATGCCGTACGCGGCATTTTGCAGGATCGCCGCGTGGTGGTGGTGGACGATTCGATCGTGCGCGGCACGACGTTAAAGCAGTTGGTCAAGCTGATACGCCAGGCCGGCGCCAAAGAGGTTCACGTTCGCGTCAGTTCGCCGCCCATTATCGCGCCTTGTTTTTATGGCATGGATTTTCCCAGTCCCGGTGAATTGATCGCCAATCAAAAATCGATTGAGGAAATTCGCAAATATCTGGGTTGCGACAGCTTGAAATATTTGTCCAAAGAGGCGTTATTGGATGCCGTGCCCCAAGAAGACAGCGGCTATTGTACGGCCTGTTTTACCGGCGATTATCCCATTCCCATAGAAGACAAAATTGGCAAATTTCAACATGAATGTTAAGCGGCTCGATCTCTTTGACTATTTTTTCATAACACGTCCTATATTGTTTATTCCAGGGTGGGCCACACTGCTTGCAGGGTATGCCGCCGGTTTGGGATACCATATGATAATCTCTCAAATAAAAGAGGGGCAATGGTTGATTGATTGGTGGAATCCTCAGCTCGCTCTCGTTCTGATAAGCTTTACCGCGGCCATGGCATCCAGCTTTATTTTTAATCAATTGCAGGATATTTCGTCGGATCAAAAAAACAACAAGCTCTTTTTGTTCGGCAACGGCTTTATCTCCAAGCGCGCAGGCTGTATTGAAGCGATATTTTTGTTGGCTAGCGCGCTGATGTTGGCGCTGCTTATTGATTTCTACATCTTTATTTCCGTGCTATTCTTTATCGGCATTACCGGATACGCGTACAATTTCTCCCCATTCCGTTTTAAAGACAAACCACTGGCCGGTGTCTTTGCCAATATGGCCATGGGCTGGCTGGCGTTTGTCACCGGTTGGTTAGTGGTACAACCCTTATCTGTGCAGCTTTTGTTGACCTCGTTGCCCTATCTTTTTTTTAATACAGCGCTCTATTTTCTCACCACACTTCCGGATATGCATGGTGATGAGACCACCCATAAAATCACCTTCCCTGTTCGATATGGCAAAATATTTACCCTTTATATCAGTGCCCTTTGTGTGGCTTTGGCGCTTTTATTGTCCATCTGGTTAAGCAATGAATTTATGTTGATCGTTTCGGCATTCACCTTGCCGTTTTATATGATGCTGTTGTTTAAACAGTCCATGCCCTGGACTCTTTTCACCATAAAAGCGGGTATTTCAATTTTTGCGTTGTTGATTAGTGTACAATTCCCGCTGCTTTTTGTTACTATGGCAGCTCTGTTTTTTTTTACTCGGTTTTATTACAAACATCGCTTTCAATACGATTACCCCAATTTTAAAGGACAATAGATGGTTCAAGTCTTTCAAGAAAAAATTAGATATTATAATACAATCTGTGATTTTTGCGGCACTTGTGTGGCCGTTTGCCCGCACGATTCTATTGAATTGTCAGAGGCCGATTTGAAAATTCTGGACTCCTGCACATTGTGCCGAAATTGCGTGGATGTGTGTCCGGTAGAAGCCCTGGAGATGCCCAAATGAACGAGACCTACGATATCGTCATAGTCGGTGCCGGTCCCGCCGGAAGCACCACAGCTCGATTTGCTGCGCGTACCGGCGCCTCTGTATTGGTACTGGAAAAAGATCGCGACATCGGCTTGCCCGTGCGTTGTGCCGAAGGGGCTACGGACGCCGGATTGCGTTCGGTGTTGGAAGAGATCAACCCGCGCTGGATTGAAAACCGCGTTCAAAATGTGATGTTTCATTCGCCTGACGACCAGGAGGTGGAACTCGGTTTTAATCAAACCGGTTATATACTCAATCGAAAATTGTTTGATTATGATTTGGCACAATTGGCGGCAAAAGAGGGTGCTGCCATTTTCACCAAAGCCAATGTCACGGGTCTGTTGCGTAACAACGGTACTATTAGTGGCGTACAATTCGAGCAGTTTGGCAAAACATTTAGCGTAAATGCCAAGCTCGTGGTGGCCGCCGATGGTGTGGAATCTCGTGTTGGCCGCTGGGCTGGCGTGGATACACGCACTAGAATGAAAGATATGGAAACCTGCGTGCAATACACGGCGCGCGATATTCATGTCTCGGAAAATCACCTGCATCTCTACTTTTCATCGCGATATGCGCCGGAAGGTTATTTGTGGATTTTCCCCAAAGGCGATGGACTGGCGAATGTTGGACTCGGCATTTCTGGCAGAGCCGCACGACAAAAATCACCGCTTGCCTATTTGAATGAATTTATGCAAGAGCGCTTTCCCGAAGCGGCTATGTTAACATCGGTTGCCGGTGGTGTGCCATGCGATAAAACGCTGGACCAAATTGTGGGCGATGGATTTCTGCTGGTGGGCGATGCCGCGCATCAAGTCAACCCCATTACCGGCGGCGGTATTGTGCCAGCGTTGGTGGCGGGAAAAATCGCTGGAGAAATTGCCGGTTTGGCCATAGCAAAAGGAGATGTGAGCGCCAAAGCCCTGCAGGACTATCCGAAACGCTGGCACAAAGCCGAAGGTAAGAATCATCAAATCTTTTATAAATTAAAAGAGTACATTTATAAATTAACCGATGATGAGCTAGAAGACATCGCCAATGTGGGCTTGAGCGTGCCGCTCGAAAAACGCACCATGCTCACGTTGTTTCGAGCCGCATTGGTGAGAAAACCATCCCTTGTTTTGGATGCGATCAAAGTGTTTGCCTAAGGGGAGTTATGAAAAAGCCCGGTATTGTTCAAATTGTTCGGGAAGATCAGAATAAATTTGCCTTGCCAAATTTTTTCACGATTTTACGGCTTGTGTTCCTGCCGTTTATCATTTATTTTTTGCGTCTCGACACCCAAACCGGAGACCTGCTTGCCCTGTTGTGTATGGGCCTTGCCGGCTTTACCGATTATCTCGACGGCCATTATGCGCGCAAACTACAAAAGCAGTCCAATGTCGGCCGCATGCTCGATCCGCTCATCGACAAAATTTCCGTAGGCGCCACCATGCTGGTTTTGGCCGCGCACAAAGGCTTGCCCTACTGGTATGTGTCTTTAGTCATTGGCCGCGACCTGTTTTTGCTGTTTGGCGGCACCTTTGTGATCTCCAAAAAACGCCTGGTCATCGAATCCAATAAATTGGGCAAATGGACTACGACAATATTTGCCTTGGTTATTATTACGTATACGCTCAATATCCCCTATCTGAAACAGGCGCTGGTGGCGCTATCTGTTATTTTGATTCCGTTGACGATTATTGGCTATACCCGTGCCTATAAACACGAAATCCCGAAAAAGAAAAAGCAACAAACGACGAGTCACGAAACGAGGTAGATGTGCTAAACGTATTTTCAAAATTATCCAAAGGCCTGGAAAAAACTCGCAGCGGACTAGTCGGTGGCATCAGCAATGTCGTAAGAGGCCGCCGCCTGGATGAGCAAATGCTCGAAGAATTGGAAGAGCTGCTCATTTTGAGCGATGTCGGTTATGAAACCGCCGAACGCATTATCGATGAATTGCGACAAGACGCCCGAAAACAAGGCGTGGTCTCCGATGAGCAGGTGATCGAGCTGCTAAAACGAGACCTCGTATCCGTATTTGAAGACTTTACCGACACCAGGCCGCTCTTTTTTGATCAAACACCATTTGTAATCAGCATTGTTGGCGTTAACGGCACCGGTAAAACCACAACCATTGGCAAGTTGGCGCATCGATATGTTCAACAGAATAAAAAAGTATTATTGGCCGCAGCCGACACCTTTCGCGCCGCCGCCGGGGAGCAACTGTCTATTTGGGCCGATCGTGCACATGTCGATATCGTTCACCACGAGCCCGGCTCGGATCCCGCATCCGTCGCGTTTGATGCGCTCAAAGCGGCGTTGGCCCGCAAAGTCGATGTGTTGCTTATTGACACTGCCGGACGGCTGCACACCAAAACCAACCTGATGGCCGAGCTGACCAAAATCCATTCCGTGCTCAAAAAGCAAATGCCCGATGCCCCCCACGAAGTACTGCTGGTTCTCGATGCCGCCACCGGCCAAAACGGCCTGGCACAAGCCAAACAGTTTGCTCAAGCCGTAGACGTAACCGGCCTCATCCTTACCAAACTGGATGGCACCGCCAAAGGTGGAATTGTGTTTTCCATTGTTAAAGAGCTTAAATTGCCGGTGCGTTATGTCGGTGTGGGCGAGCAGCTCGATGATTTGGAAGAGTTTGATCCCAAACTTTTTGTTGAGGCGCTGTTTCAATGAAATCTTTATATTATGTAAATCTCGGCTGCCCGAAAAATCAGGTGGATCTGGAAATCATTTTGGGCGGACTTGGTAACAGTGTCTCTCTCGCAGATAAGGTTACCGATGCCGATGCGGCGCTCATCAACACCTGCGCTTTTATCGAAAGCGCCAAAACCGAATCGATTGACACTATTTTTGAGATTGTCCAAGCGCAGCAGGAGAATCCAAATTTAAAAATTTGGGTTTCCGGCTGTCTACCGCAACGATATAAAGAAAAATTGCAAAAACTGATTCCCGAAGTGGACCAATTCTTTTTTTCAACCGATGCGCATACGACCCTAAAACAGCTCAAAAAATTTGTTGAACACGATTCTGCAGATTCACGCCTGTTGCTCAGTCCGTCACATTATGCCTATTTGCGCATTGCCGAGGGCTGCAACAACCGCTGTGCCTATTGCGCCATTCCGTTGATCAAAGGCGATTATAAAAGTCGGGCACTGGATGACATTCTTAAAGAAGCACAGCAACTTGTTGATGCGGATGTGCGCGAGCTGCTGGTCATCGCTCAGGATACGACATATTACGGCAGTGATCTTGAAAATCATACATCTCTTGTTCACGTTCTTAAAGAGCTGAATAAATTGCCTGTGGAATGGGTTCGCCTTCTTTACACGCATCCGGCGCACTGGAGCGATGAGTTGATTGAAGTGATGGCCAATTCGAACAATATTGTAAAATATGTCGACATTCCCATACAACATATTGCCGATCCCATTTTAAAACGAATGGGGCGTTTTGTCAATCGAGATGATATTGAACGGCTGCTTTATAAGTTACGTCAGCAGATTCCGGGCATCGCGTTGCGCACGTCAATCATCACCGGATTTCCGGGTGAAACTGAAGAGCATTTTCAGGAGCTGTTGGAATTTCTTCAGGAGGCAAAATTCGAGCGGCTTGGCGTTTTCACCTATTCTCATGAAGAGGGCACGCGAGCGTATCGATATAAAGATGACGTTCCTGAAGAGATAAAACTCGAACGTCAGCGCCAAATTGTTGGCGTTCAAAATGAGCTCACCGAAGAGCGTAATGCAACATTGATAAATACAAGAGTTCGCGCTTTGGTGGATGAAATCGATACGGAACATCATATAGCTCTGGCGCGCGGACCGTGGGATGCGCCGGAAATTGACGGCAATATTTATTTGCCGCCCTCTGTTGTACCTGGAAACTTTTACACGGTAAGAATAAAAGATGCAGAGCTTTACGATCTTGTCGGGGAACTCGTTTAGAGTTTTGAATGTTCTATAACATGAATACAAACGTGTAATTCCTCGAATTGAACGAGACGTTCGGAAAGGATTATCATGACCATACATTTTTTACGCATTCGAATGCTGGCCCTGGTTGCAGTTGTTCTTGCCACATTTTTTGTTCCGGCATCTAGCCACGCCGAGGTCACATTTTATCACGACATTGTCAATCACGCCGAGGGTGAGGATTTGTCCAAGAGCCGCATTGACATTTATGTTGAGGTCGTGTACGACGATTTGCAATTCATAAAGTTGGATAACAATTTTCAGGCAGCCTACGAGTTATCCGCTGTGATCATGGATGGCAATAATCAGGTGGATGGCAAAATTTGGAAACAAACGGTTGACGTCAAGACATTTGAAATGACCAACAGTCGCGGTGACATCAGTCTCACGCACGCCGATTTTACTTTGGATCCGGGCAAGTACAAAGTTATTGTCACCATAGAAGATTTGGAAGGCGGCGAAGCCAATTCCAAGGAAGAAAAAATCGAGCTGGACAGCTATAAAAAGTATGACATCTCCGCCAGCGGCATCACGTTTGCTCGACGAGTGGAATTCGAGAACAATCAGATCAAAAGTATTTTTCCCCAAGTGACTACGCCTGTGAAAGGATTGGGAAATCCATCCTATGCCTTTTTTGAGGTCTACAATCAAACCGGTTCCGCGACCGGCGAAATTTCGTACGAAATTCGCGGTGAAAATTCCAAATACCAATTTACCGATAGTATGCCCGTGACATTGACCGGGGAGCGAACCGGTGTAGCCATCCAGCTTCCGGTTGATAGCCTGGAGCACGACTCTTATAAGCTCAGCATTGATATCAAAGCCGATCGCAAAACTGCGCGCACAGAAAAGGATTTTTATATGCGCTGGGCCGGACTGCCGCGGAACGCCGAGGATTTGGAAACAGCGATTCAGCAGGTTCAATATATTGCCCGTCAGTCGGAATGGAAAAAGCTCAAAAAAGCGCCCAAGGACAAAAAACTTGAGGCTTTTGTCGAGTTTTGGGAAAAACGCGATCCCTCTCCCGCAACCGAATACAATGAAATGATGCAAAATTATTATGCGCGCATCAATATGGCCAACGAAGCATTTACAGTGATGGGTCGCGACGGTTGGAAAAGCGACCGCGGTATGGTGTTCATTATTCTCGGCCAGCCGGATGAGGTGATCCGTAACGACTATCCGCAGGGATCCAAACCGTATCAAATATGGCAATACTATTCCATAAACCGGCAGTTTGAATTTTACGACCGCAACGGTTTTGGCGATTATGAATTGCTCAATCCCATTTCGATTTATGAATTGCAGCGTTTTGCGCGCTATTAATCGTGTCTGATCGCGCATGAGCAATCAGCAGGAGACGATTCTCATACCACCTCGATTAGTGCGGGGAGATGCCATTGGCCTCATCTCCCCGGCCGGTGCCTTAAATGCCGAACGACAACAGCGCCTGCAGCATGGCGTGGCTTACCTGCGCCAACAAGGGTTTGACATCCGGGAAGGACAATTTCTTCGCGAGCAACACGGCTATTTGGCAGGCACAGATGAGCAACGCGCCCGGGATTTAAACGACATGCTCGCTGATCCCACGGTTAAGGCTATTTTTTGTACCCGTGGCGGCTATGGGATCAATCGGATATTGGATCTGGTGGATTATGAAGCAGCGCGCAATATGCCCAAAATTATTTTAGGCTATAGTGACACCACAGCGTTACAACTGGCCTTATTTGCGAAAATTCGCCTGGTAACCTTTAGCGGCCCCATGGTCGCGATTGAAATGGGGGAATCGCTTCCCGACCTGACGCATCGCGAGCTGTGGAATACACTGATGCAGCCGCAAAACTATCTCTATTCAGCGCAGATCGACGATCACTTTTGCGTCACATACAGCCCCGGAATCGCTGAAGGCCGGTTGCTCGGCGGTTGTCTTTCCGTACTGGTCACATTACTCGGTACATCTTTCCTGCCCGACTTTTCCGGTGCCATTCTGCTTCTTGAGGACATTGGCGAAGACCTTTACAAAATCGATCGTTATTTCTCACAACTCAAAAATGCCGGTGTTTTAAACGCTCTTGCGGGAGTAATTTTGGGGCAGTTTGTTGCTATTCATCCGGATGAAAACCACAATCCGGTTGAATTTGATGATATAATCTCGTATTATTTGACTCCTCTGAATATACCGGTGCTTGGACAATTTCCTTATGGACACGTCCCATCGAAATACACGCTGCCCCTTGGTTGCCGCACAAGAATGGATGCCGATGCGGGCACGTTACAATTTTTGCAATCAGGAGTGTCATGAGTTCGACAACACCGATTCGTTTCACTGCCTTTGCTTCCGGCGGTGGTTCGAATGTACGGGCCATTTATCAAAACATACAAAACGGTACATTGCATGCCGAGCTGGCCGGAGTCATCAGCAACAATTCCGCTTGTGGCGCGCTTGAACATGCGCGCGAGAACGGCATTCCCGCTTTTCATATTTCTCGGAAGCAATTCGACACGGATGAAGCATTTGAAACACGATTGTTGACTGTCTTGTCCGATTTGAATACCGAGTTGGTGATCCTTGCCGGGTATATGAAAAAAATGCCCGAATCGGTGGTGCGCGCTTATAAATACCGAATGCTCAATATTCATCCTGCATTGTTACCGTCGTTTGGTGGCAAGGGGTTGTACGGTCATTACGTTCATGAAGCGGTGCTGGATTATGGCTGCAAAGTGTCTGGTGTTACGGTGCATTTGGTGGATACCGATTACGATACTGGCCCCCCAATTCTGCAGCGCTGTGTACCGGTGTTCAGCGATGACACTCCCGACACCTTGGCTGCGCGCGTTCTAAAGCTGGAGCATGTGATTTATTCGGAATCGATTGAATTGTTTGCGCAAGGCCGCATTCGGGTTGAGGGGCGCAGGGTGAAAATAAAGTAAGTTCAATATCCATTTGCAAATGAGATTTTGGCAATTGTAATTTAACTTCATATCCGGTAATTCGTGGAAGGCGTTTGCAACCTTTTTCCTGCCATTCCTCCTGTAATTCTGATTAAAATTTATTATATTCCCTATACATCGTGAAATGATAAATAAAGAGGGAAACATGAAAAGCCTGTTTGGGATATTTCTTTTCACACTGATCACCTTGAGCTGTTCACCCGAATCAAAACAATCCCCTAATATCATCTACATTATGTGCGATGACCTGGGTTATAGCGACTTGGGCTGTTACGGACAGCAAGTCATCCAAACGCCTAACATCGACCAGCTTGCCGCCGAAGGCATGCGCTTTACCGATCACTATTCCGGGCACACGGTGTGTCGGCCATCGCGACTGGTGTTGTGGACCGGTCAGCACACCGGACATACAGCTATTGCTGCGAACGAACGCTATGTATTCGAACCCGAAGATGTGACCGTAGCCGAGCTTCTGCAAGAGGCCGGATACGTCACTGGCGGTGTCGGCAAATGGGCCATGGCTGACCCGGAAGGCAATGGGCATCCAAATGATAATGGTTTTGATTTTTGGATGGGCTATCTCGACCAGAGCGAAGCGCATAACTATTACCCGCTTTATTTGTGGCGCAATCGTGAAAAAGTAGAGCTGCAAGGCAATGTGCTGTACGAGCCCAATGATTTAAATCGGGGTCGCGTTGCCAAAGAACGTGTTACCTATTCGCACGATGTGATGACCGAGGAGGCGATCCAATTCATCCGCGACTATGCCGATTCTACATTTTTGCTGCACATTCACTGGACCATTCCCCATACCAATAACGAAGGCGGTCGCGTCACCGGCGATGGCTCTGAGATCCCGGATTATGGGATTTATGCTGATAAAGATTGGCCAACCCCGGAAAAAGGCTTTGCCGCCATGATAACGCGTATGGATGCGGATGTGGGGCGTTTTGTTAATCTGCTGAAGGAATTAAAGATTGATAACAACACGGTCATCCTTTTCACATCGGATAACGGCCCGCACCATGAAGGCGGACATGACCACGAGTTTTTCGATTCCAATGGTCCCTTGCGCGGCTACAAACGCGATCTATATGAAGGCGGCATCCGCGTGCCCATGATCGTTCGCTGGCCTGGCAAGGTGCAGCCCGGCACCACCACTGATCATCCCTTTGCATTTTGGGACTATATGCCCACGGCATGCGAACTTGCCGGAATTCAGGCTCCTGAAAACACGGACGGCATTTCTTATCTTCCTGCTTTGCATGGCAAAAATCAGCCGCAACACGAGTATCTGTACTGGAAATTCCAGGGCAACAATCATGATAAACAAGCCGTACGATCAGGCTCCTGGAAAGCTGTTCGTCCGGCTGCGGGAGCGCCAATCGAGTTGTACGATTTGAGCCAGGACACGGGTGAAGACCATAATATTGCTGATCAGCATCCGGAAATTATTGAAAAAATGAAAAACTATATTCAGGAAGCAAATTCGAATTGAATCTTTGCTGAAAAAATCATCCAAACCAATATAGAGGACGTATCGTGAATGCAATCAAAATCAAACGCGCGCTTTTAAGTGTGTATGACAAAACCGGCATTGTAGAGTTTGCAAAAAAGCTGGTCGATAATGGCGTGGAAATTTATTCGACAGGCGGTACCTACGAACTGCTCACTGAGAACCATATTCACGTCATCAAAGTTTCCGACATTACCAAATTTCCGGAAATTTTGGGTGGCCGGGTCAAAACCCTGCATCCTCACATCCATGGCGGCATTCTTGCCAAACGCACCGAAGAGCACATTGCCGAGCTGGCCGAACATGGCATCAACCACATCGATATGGTCGTCGTCAACCTCTATCCCTTTGAAGAAACCGTGGCCAAGCCGGATGTCAGTTTGAACACGGCACTCGAAAACATTGATATTGGCGGGCCAACCATGATTCGCGCTGCCGCGAAAAATCATCCCAGCGTTGCCGTAGTGGTCGATCCCAAATTTTACGAACCTGTTCTTCACGAGATGGCCGAGCACAACGGCTCGGTTTCCGGAGCGCTTTTGCAAAGCATGGCCCTTGCGGCATTCCAACGAACCTCTCAGTACGACGCAGCCATTTCCACCTATCTCGCCAGTTTGGAAGAACAGCCCACCGTGTTACCGGAGGTATTATCCATTCATCTCAGAAAAGTGCAAAACCTGCGCTACGGCGAAAATCCGCACCAACGCGCTGCTTTTTATGCGGATGCCTCCAAACCGGTTTCGGGTATGGTGGCAGCCCGGCAGCTACACGGAAAAGAATTGTCCTATAACAATTTGCAAGACATGCAGGGCGCCATCGGGCTGGCGCTGGAGTTTGAAAAACCGGCTGTTGCAATCATCAAGCACGCCAATCCTTGTGGTGCGGCCTGGGCCGATGATGTAGCGACGGCCTACGAGCTCGCACTAAGCACCGACCCCACATCGGCATTTGGTGGCATTGTGGCCATGAATCGTGAGGTGTCCAAAGCGGCTGCGGAAAAGATTGCAAAAATCTTCACCGAAGTTGTGGTGGCTCCGGGTTTTTCCCAAGATGCGCTCACCCTACTTTCGCAAAAGAAAAATATTCGCCTCATTCATTGGCCCTCCACAAAACCTCCCAAATCAGGACAAGATATAAAGGCTGTAGAGAGTGGCTTTTTGCTGCAAGACCTCGATCTCAACGTGCTAAATTATGACGAGTGGAAGGTCGTAACCAAACGCCAGCCCACAGACAAAGAGTGGGACGCTATGAAATTCGGCTGGAAGGTAGCCAAATGGGTAAAAAGCAATGCCGTGGTCTATGTAAATGACAGGCAAACGTTGGGAGTTGGCGCCGGGCAAATGTCGCGTGTAGACGCTTCCAAATTAGCCGTAACCAAAGCCGGCGATGCCGGAATGAATCTGAAAGGCTCTGTGGTCATTTCTGATGCCTTTTTCCCCTTCCGTGATGGAGTGGACGCTGCTGCTCAGGCCGGTGCCCGCGCGGTTATCGAGCCCGGCGGCTCGGTGCGCGATGACGAAGTTATAGCCGCTGCCGACGAGCACGGCATGGCCATGGTATTTACAGGGCGAAGACACTTTCGGCATTAATCAATCAACTTGACAAGAGTGGAAGGTGCGTTCCACTCTGTTGCTTCTTACCATATCTGCCTGTAGAAAATCTAATATTGTGAAATTCACCGCGATTGTTTACATTTTGCCATGAAAAATTGGAAAAACAGATCAGAGTATCTGGCACTTTTTACCGTCGCTCGCTTGCTGCAAAAATTCCCACCCGTCACTGTTGTCAAAATTGCCAGATTCGTTGGGCGTGTTGTCTATGTTGTTCTTCCTATTCGAAAATCTGTGGTTTTGCAAAACTTAAAACTGGCGTTTCCTGAAAAATCGGAACAGGAGCGTAGGCGGATTGCTCGACAAACTTATATGAATTTTGGGCAAACGTTTTTTGAATTTTTACGTGCTCCGGTACGCACGCGCAACGAGTTACAAAGGCGCGTGACATTGCACCATACGCACGTTTTAAAGGAATCTTACGAATCGGGACGCGGCACGTTACTCATGACCGGTCATTTTGGCAACTGGGAGTTGGCTGCCTGCGCTATTGTTGACCTGGGTTACCCTCTGGTCGTCATTGCAAAAAAACAACGCAACCGTCAGGTGGATGAGCTGATCAATCATTACCGCCGGGTAAGCGGCATTGAAACCGTGCCGCTGGGCATGGGCGTGCGCGAGTTTCTGCGGGCCTTGCGGCAAAATAAATTTGTTGCCATGTTGGCGGATCAGGATGCGCATCGTGAAGGCGTGTTTGTTGATTTTTTTAATCGACCTTCAGCCACGGCACCGGGGCCGGCTGCGTTTGCCTTAAAAACCGGTGCGCAAATTATTTTTACCACGTGCGTATTGAACCGAGATGATACGTATAACATCACATTTGAAAAAATTGATATAAGCACTATTCCCGCTAAAGCTCCGGACCCGGTAAAAGAGATCACTCAAAAACATGTATCCAGGCTGGAGGAAAAGATTCGAGCGTGGCCGCATCACTGGTTTTGGATGCATCGACGTTGGAAAACTCCACCTCCCGCCAAAGAAGAATTATCACACTAGAACAAGTTGTATTTGAAATGAACATTACATTTATTACTACAGTAAATCACAATGTGGGGGATGACTTTGTACGCGAAGGTTTAAAATACCTGTTAAAGCAACATTATAAATCGAAAACAATTCAATTCGAAAATATTCACAAACATGTTCCGCTCACCACACGATTTGGTTTTCAAAAGGTGCGCAAGCTTAAAACACATCAAACCCTGGATGACTTGCTGCCTCTATGGATGAACAAGGACCGTGTGCTGAAAGCCGACCTGGTCGTGCAAAGCGGCGCGCCTGTGTACTGGTGCCATCCCCAAGTGGACGCCCACTGTTTTGACAACGAATGGTATCAACCCATAATTGAACGTCGTTTGCAACAGCACTCCAAAGCGCAACTGCTGAATTTGGCGGCGGGCTCGTGCCAAACCTATTTCTCGGATGGAACTGAATTCTGCGACAACTGCAACGCCTACATTCGCGATTTTTACAAACAGAGCACCATAACTACATTGCGCGATTCGCTAGCAAAGACCATACTCAATATCGCCGGCTATGATGCGCCGGTTATCGCCTGCAGCTCCTTGTTTGCCCCAAATGAATATGATATCCCCGAGCAGACCGGCGAGTATGTGGTGGTCAATTTAATGAAATTAGGCGGCCATTATTCGTTCAAACAATCCATTAAAAAAGCGAATTGGAATTCCGTATTTCAACAGGTCTATTCTGAGCTCAAGCGCAATTATAATGTTGTATTTTCATGCCACGACGAGTTTGAAAAAGAATCCGCGCTACACATCGATCCAAAAGCGCAAATCTTTTCTTCGGAATATTTTGTTGATTATCTGCGCTTTTACGCCAAAGCCTCGTTTGGTTTGGTAAATCGCGTTCACGCCGCGTTTGCCCTGGCCAGTTTTGGCAAACCCTCCGTGGTCGTTGGCAATGACTCTCGTACCCGCATGTTGGATGAAATT
>CAYPZM010000121.1:0-8652 GCA_964414825.1 uncultured Cytophagia bacterium
ATGTGGATCGCTTGATTTTTGGCTCGCACGTGTGGCAGTACGCCAAAACCTGGGATCCGGAGGGATTGCTCAGCACCATTCCGGCGTTGGCGACCACGTTAACCGGAGTGCTCACCGGCATCTGGCTAATGTCCGACAGGCGCAAAATGAATAAATTTCGAGGCATGCTCACTGCCGGTCTCTTATACGCCATTCTCGGCCAGGTACTACATTTTGTGTTGATGCCTATCAACAAAAAAATCTGGACCAGCTCGTTTGTAATTCTCACCACTGGCTTGGCGTTAATCCTTTTGAGTTTGATTTATTGGTACGCCGACGTCAAGGAGAAGCGCCGCGGCCTGAAACCGTTTTTGATTTTTGGCTCCAATGCCATCACGGTTTATTTTCTTTCCTCGCTCGTGGCGGTTTTTATGTTTATGATCCATGTCCCATTTCGCGGTGAAACTATCACCTTGAAAGGTTTTATTTACTCGATTGTGTTGCAGCCGCTGCTCGGCGATTATGTGGCGTCGCTGGTCTTTGCTCTGCTTTATGTATTATTTTGGTGGTGGATTATAAGCGGATTTTACAAACGAAAAATATTTATCAAAGTATAATAACTTGAATGGAATAGAGCAGGGAAGAGGCGCTCAGGGAAGCAGTAACAATTTTCGTGTGATCACGTAGTTTTGAGAGCTTGATCGATAAAAATAGACACCGCCGGCAACCGGTTCGCCTTGGGCATTCGAACCATCCCACTCCACTGAAAATAAACCCGCAGCTCGGTGAGAATCCACTAACGTCTTGACGTGTTTTCCTATGGCATTAATAATGTCCAGTTTGATGTGCTGTGGCTGATTTAAACGGTACGAGATGCGCGTGCTGCTATTAAACGGATTGGGCACATTTTGCTCAAGCGCCAAAACGTGATCCGCGTCTGGATTGTTAATATCCGCCAACCGGCCCAGTTCGGCATCCATCCACTGCCAGCGATCGGTTAGCCACTGCTTTAGATAATTGACCTCATCCTCAAACGTTTCTCCCACAATAAAATTGGGCCAAACATAAGTGCCTAAAATCGGCCAGCGCACAAAATTGCGCTGCTGTGCTTCGCCGAGCCATTCAGCCCAGTCATCAATGTGCGCCAAAATGCGTTCAAGCGCCAGCTCGTCTCGCCGCAATTCCTGCCATCGGCCAGCAATCTGTTCCTGAATTCCGCGATGATTATCCAAAAACGTCAGCCAAAACGGAATGCGATCATTCACCTCTATTTTTCGGCGCAGCAGCCACCCGGTTGTCTCCATGCCGACAAAATAATCCGCATTGCCAAATCCCAAGTTGATGTCCCACACCGGCCCAAACGTCAATTTGCCGCCCTTGCTGTCGCGGTCTTTGTAGAAAAACGTGCTAAACGTCCAGGTATCAATATTTTTTGACAGCTCATTGATCAGATAATAATCGATAAAGCTGTCGATATCCAAATAGTGCTGAACAATCGCATAAGAGGGCGCCTCCCACATGGCGGTTTCAAATTCCAAAATATAGTCTTTGATGTATTGCTTTTGTTCAACCGTGAGCTCGTCCGGTCCCGGATCGTGGTACAGCCACGGCACCCAGCGGTCGGAGGTCGGGGAAATTTGATACGGCGATTCCCAGCCCTCGTTGTTTTCACCGGCACTGCGATCCACTTTGATCACATACCCGCCGGTGAGCTGATCGCCTTCGATGTCCTCTGGCCGCAACGTCGCAATATCGATTCGGTTGTCATCCCGTTTAATTTTCTCGATCAACACATAAACGCCGCGATAATCGCCATTCAACCAAAGCTCGCAAAACACGGTGCGCGGAGCATATCGACCGATATCACGAGATAATTGATACGCCAATACATTGCGCATCAAACTTTTATCCGAATAGGGCGGATACAAAATCCAGTCGTTTTCCCCCGGCAGGCCTAAAAGTGAGACATTGTTATTTTCGCCCGATTCAGTTTGCGTTTCAAACCCGTAATGCTCTTTCGGCCAATCCTTCCACTGGCCGCTCGAGCCGCGAATTTCAATGGCAATGCGGCCGTCGTATCCATTAAACTCATCATCTGGCGTGTTGCGTTTTTCAGCGCCGTTGTTGATGATGCCCATTGTTGCTGTAATTCGCGGGTGGTTGCGAATGGTTTTGCCGTGTGTGTCAATAGCTATAATGGGCAGATTGGAGCTGGTGAAATGGCCCTGTGCAGTAAAAGAAAGTGGAGAGAAGAGAAAAACGCACCAAAAAATTAATCCACGATGGTTAAAAATAGCAGCACTCCTTTTCGGAAAATTAATGAGATGAAATATCGCGAAAATACCATTCATTGTCAATGGAATCATTCCAGTAAAGGCGGTATATTGGGACATTGCACAGCGATAACTGTGGCATAAATTCCCCATATACATGATACAAGTTCTGCAACTCAACGCACCTTTCTTGTAGTATAAAGCAAGAAAAAAACAAGCATGAATCACATTAAAATTCCAGCTCTATATTTTGGCACATTTATTGACATCAAGGCGGCAGTTAGTGTCGTAAACTGAGTGTAATGGGTACAGGTGGTTGAATCAACGATTATCTTATGGGAATGCTAAGCAGATAGGGTGGTCAAAGAGCGACCTGAGGATAAAGAAACCACAACAATAATTGTATCTATTGCGAGGACACGCTATGTACGCCTTTAAACCGCTTTTTCTTGTTGTTCTGTTTGTTTGTTGTTTTCCGTTCGCCAGTTTTTCGACAACCTTGATTGATAATTTTGATGACGATTACAAGTTATCGATGTCATTCTTAGGTACAGAAGTAGGTCAAACAAAAACTTCAAATGTAGACGTAGGCACAGCCTATGTTATTGGTAGTTATCGAGATGTGAGTTGGGGACCCCTTGAGGGTCCTGCCGGCCCACCCCAGTCGGTCGCTAGCTTGTATACTTGGGAAGGCGCGCTATCCCATAGCCTAAACGATAATTATGGATCTGATTTGACTCTCACATACAATGGCAACGGCAGCGGCATAAACCTGGATATGAGCAACGCATATATTTCAAACCTTTGCTCATAGGTTAATTGTTTGTAACTCATCTTGTGCGCCAGTTTCGTCCCTGTCTTCATAAGTACTAGTGTTTATGAAGATAGGGAATTTAAAGATAATTGTTGCACTTGTTACTTGAACTCAAAAAGCTTTCTTGAATCGATTATGAGAAATGTGTCATAAAATGTAAATTATAAAAGTGCAGATGTATTTGAAAAAAATATTCTTGCATTTATATACTCTGGTTAGTATCTTTCTTTCGGTTGGTTTGGGTTGACTCCTTGTAATTTCTTGGCAGGTGTGAACATTAAAGTGTGCGGCTGTGAGATTACGGAGTTTTTTTTATGCCTAATTGTTTGGGAAAAAGACCGGAACCAATGTTCACGTACACAGTTAAAAACCTCACTTTCTAAATATTGATTCATTAATTTTGCGGATGGCTTCCCTCCCCTCCGTACTTGCTGACCCCCCCTAGGCAAGTACTTTAGCCATCCGCAATTATAAAGTTTATTAAAATATTGAAAAATAAGCGGATGGCTTCCCTCCCCTCCGTACTTGCTGACCCCCCCTAGGCAGGTACAAAAGTCATCCGCTTTTTATTTAAAGGGGGCTGGGTGTGGACGGAACGTATTCCCTGGAGGGAAGCTAAGGGGGAGCGGCCTGCCAGAGCAAAGAGAGCGCTTTACCTGGCAGGCGCTCTTTTCAATTTTGCGCAGCAATTTCCGAGGCGCGAAACCACAACCGATTTTTCTGACCCAAAGCCTTCTTTTTTGTAATCAAAGAGTACGAGACAATAATGAACAGCAAATATACCCCAATTATAGCAAAGGCAATCCAGGAATAGATCATATCGCCCGATTTAAATGTCTGCAACGGGAGATTGATAATCAAAATTAAAGGTATGACCAGCAAAAAACCGATGCCAGAAGCATACGTATAATCCACGGCAACCGGCGATTCAAATTCCGGATCTACAGCTCGCAATAGCGCCAAACCGGTGGATAAGGTGCCCGTAGATACTCCAAAAATAAACAGCGTTCGTAAAAAACGATGGTCAGAAAACAGCCGGGAACAAAACCAGATCGTTCCAAAAAAAGTAGCAACGGCACCTAGACCGGCAATAAGCAACAGCGGCATCCAATAGCGGGTAATTGCGATGATGGAGATGGCAGCAATGGCGCTGGTGACCATAATATCGACACTGAGGCCGGAAATACGCGTCATCGTGTTATTGTCAACAATATGATCCCACTTGAATGCTTTGATGATTTGGCGCACGATTAGCCCCATGGTAATGGCAAATATAAAGTGGAGACCCCACAAATTGACCGCTAATTCGTGCCCGGCCGGACCCAAGAAACCCAACAGATAGGTGACACCATTGAGCATGAGCCAGGCCCCAAAATAAGATAATAACACCAGGGCCATGTGCAGAGAAATGGAATCAATCGCCTCGGTATCTGTCGTTTGATAAGCTCCTATGGGCAATTTGCTACCTCGCGGACGAATACCGGTTTGCGTCTCTTTTTTGCGCATATGACGCAGCTCTTGCTGAGAAATCCAGCCTTTTTTCAGCGCATGGTTGATCAGAAAGATTCCGCCAAAACAACATAAAATAAAACCCAATGCGGCAAAGGTGAGCCCAACATTTCCAGCGTCTTCAATGCCATAAGCTTTCCAGGCTTCGCCAATAGAAAATGCCTGACCGGGACCTTCGGCAAAACCAAGCGGCAATAAAAAGCCGAAAGTGTGGAATAGGTCCGGCATAAGCGTATAAATCAACAACAACGTAATGCCAAATCCGATTATCGCTTGTACAACAATTTGCGAAATAATGCCGATAGAGGTTTGAAACACCGCGGCTCCGCGCTTCCTTCCTTGCGGAGGCGTGCGCAATCCTAACGCTATGAACGAGATTCCTAAAAAATGATAAGTAATCTCACCCAGTTGTATGCTACTGAGCCCTATTTTTGAAAACACAAAATTGTACAGAGGCAGTGCCAGGAATCCTGCCGTTAAGGCATTTGGAATGAGAAACTTTTGAAAAAATTTAAAGCGCGCTCTTATTAGTGTGGCAACAACCAAAGCAATGGACAAGACCCCAAGATTGACAAAAATATGCCAGGAGAAATTCATACGCACCACCTTTCCGTTTCAAACTCGACGCTATAACCATTGTTCTTGATGACACAATATAATTAACTTGAATTATATTCACAAAATATTAAATTCAGATAAATCTCAAACCTGGACACAACATGGCAAATCAGAGCGACACCAGACCGTTTAATCTTCTCCTGTACATTCTTTCTCGGCTAACGATTATTCCATATGTAGTTTTTAGATATCGGATTAAAAACGAAACTAGAAAGATTTTTAAAAATGTCAAACCCCCTTTTATTTTAATTCCTAATCACGTTTCAATGCTGGATCCGGTCATTGTAAATAGTTTTATCCCGCATCGCATCCATTTTGTCATGTCCGATGCAAATTTACGCACAAGGCTGGCTCGATGGGTTTACCTAAAGGGCTGCAGGGTCATCCCCAAAACCAAGGCCGTTTCCGATACCCAGACGGTACGGCGAATCATTCGTTTGATTCGAAAAAATCGCGTTATTTGTGTGTTTCCGGAAGGACGCTCGAGTTGGGATGGTGTATCGCATGATATTTTTTTCTCAACAGCCAAACTGCTCAAAATATTAAAAATTCCGGTCATTGTGCCGCTCATCCAGGGCGGCTATCTCACGCATCCGCGCTGGGGAACCAGCGTGCGGCCCGGGAAAATGGTTATTCACTATAAAAAGATATTTGACGGCCCCGAGCTCGAACACATGTATCCGGAAAATATCCATCACCGTTTGCTCAAGGAACTCTGGAATGACGATTACGACTATCAGTTACGAAACCATGTGAATTTTAAAACGCGAAAAGGTGCCGAGTATCTCGAACGTCTTTTATTTGTATGTCCGGTGTGTAAAAGCAAACAAACCATGCATTCGGAAGGCAATCGGTTTTTTTGCAGCATGTGTCAATTTGAAACCCGATGGACGCCAGAAGGTTATCTCAAACCCGCTGCCGAAAGCGACGAACCGGTTCGCAGCATTACACAATGGGCCCAATGGCAAAACCGCTTTTGCGAGCGCCAGGTTCACAAGATGATTCAAACCGGAGATGCCAATGCAATTTTTTCGGACAAAGGCGTTACGCTTTTTGTGGGATTCAAGGATATGCCGTTAAACGAGGTGATGCGTGGAACACTCGAGCTATACACAAATCGATTTGTCATAAAAGATGAACAGAGAAAACAGGTCGAGTTCCCGATTCAGAATATCGATGGCGTTCAAGTGCTGTTAGCCAACCGTTTTGAATTTTACTTTAACGGTTCATTGTACAAATTTGAATTTTCCAACCCGAGAACGTCGGGTTTTAAATACATGTGGGCAATCCAAAAAATTGCGCCCGAAAAAGCCGAACTGGAATAAATGTCGAGTTATGAAGATCGTTTAAACGAGAGGGCTCTGCCATGAAAAAAGTGTGTCTGTTCCTGTTGCTTCTGCTTTCAGTCGCCTGGTCCAAAGAACAAATCACCAAAACCGGATGGAACCTTGGATTGTTGCCTGTGGTCGCCTATAACACCGATTTGGGATTCGAATACGGCATCATTTTTAATTTTGTTAATTTTGGTGATGGCAGCCGTTATCCAAATTACAATCACAAGCTTTATTTTGAAGTGTCCCAGTACACCAAAGGCAGCGGCATCTATCGTTTGTATTATGATTCCGATCATTTGATTCCCGGCGTGCGACTTATAACGGATTTGAGCTTTTTGCCGGACAGGGCATATGACTTTTTAGGCTTTAACGGCTATGAGGCGATGTACAACACAGATTGGGAAACGCAGGATTCGCCGGACTACAAAACCCGCATGTTTTACAAGTACGATCGCAATTTTTTTCGTTTAAAAGCGGATTTTCAAGGCAACATTTTGGGCGATCGCTTGCGCTGGGCAGCCGGTGTAACAGGCCGTAATTTTGACATCTCTTCGGTAGATGTTGATGAGCTGAACAAGGGCCAGGATGCAGGGGACAAGCTGCCAACGGTTTCCGAACAACCCGGATTGTATGAAAAATATGTGCAGTGGGGCCTTATCTCTGATGCGGAAAAAAATGGCGCGTTTATGACCACGCTCAAAGCAGGTCTGGTTTACGATTCCCGCGATGCCATTACCAGTCCAAATCGCGGCATGTGGACCGAAGCCACGTTGATCGCTTCACCAAAAGTGTTTAATGAGTTTGAATTTGTAAAACTGAACCTCACGCATCGGCAATATTTTACAGTGTTTCCGAATGTTTTAAACTTTGCCTACCGATTGGGATATCAGTCCACACTTTCGGGAAAAACGCCATTTTTCTATCTGCCCATTATCGAGCCTTCT
This sequence comes from uncultured Cytophagia bacterium, assembly GCA_964414825.1. Classification (GTDB taxonomy): domain Bacteria; phylum Zhuqueibacterota; class Zhuqueibacteria; order Residuimicrobiales; family Krinioviventaceae; genus CAYPZM01. Next base: position 7,472 of record CAYPZM010000121.1, read on the forward strand.
GAAATGATGGCGGCAAAGAGCGAAGGCCTCGGCGGCGACCGGTTCAACCGTGGAATTCGACGTAATCGTATGATTGGCGAAGGCGTATTTTACGGAAATTTTGAACTGCGCTGGAAAATGTGGCGCTTTAACGTTGCCAAGCAAAATTTCTATCTGGGAACCAATTTCTTTTTGGATATGGGGCGCGTGACGCAAAAGGTGGATATTGATCCCCATCGTATGCTCTTGTTCAGCCTGGAAGATATGGATGCTTATTTTAATGTCGATGGCGAAAAAATGCACTATTCCACGGGCATGGGTTTAAAAATTGCTATGAACGAAAATTTTATCATTTCCGTGGAATATGGCGTGGCGCTGGATGAACAGGATGGGGATAGCGGCTTGTATATTACGTTGAACTATCTATTCTAGTCTGAAAAGAGATATCAAATAACATACCGCTTACAAGATCGTCCGGGATGTTTATCCCGGACGGGCAAATAGTCTGCGACATTCGTCCCAGTCTAAAACGTGTAACTCACAAAGGCCACCTGCTTGCTGTCCGGGCTCCAGGAAGGAACATTGATAGTGCCCTGGCCGCCGTACACATAGGCCACAACAGTAGCTTCGCCGCCCTCCAGCGGCATTTTTCGCAACAATACGTGTTTGTAATGCGGATGGTCCTGGGCGTGAATATCCGGGGGATAGGATAAAAAGATCATCCACTTGCCGTCCGGCGAAAGATGCGGAAACCAATCATTCCAGACATCATAGGTGAGCTGTTCCTGGTTGCTGCCATCCGGTCTCATGCGCCAAATTTGCATGGTGCCGGCGCGTGCAGAATTAAAATAGATATATTCGCCATCGGCCGTATATTCCGAACCATCATCCAGCGACGGCTGGTTGGTCAACTGTTTCTCCTCGCCGCCTTGGGCCGGAATAACGTAAATATCAAACTGCCCGTTTCGTTCAGCCGTGTAGGTGAGAAATTGGCCGTCCGGTGACCAGCCGTGTAAATATGAGGGGATTTTATCAGTCACGCGTTGTGGCGTCCCGCCCTCGATAGGTAGCGTAAAAATGGCCGAACCGCTGCTATCGCCTTCTTCCACGTGATGACTGATACCGAGTTGGGTGCCATCAAACGAAATGACGTGATCGTTATTCAATCGATCGGCAAAACCTGTATTTATTTTCTGTGGCTC
>CAYPZM010000121.1:8662-13580 GCA_964414825.1 uncultured Cytophagia bacterium
GCGGGAATCAAGGGGAAAACGGTACAACAGTCCGCGACTGTTATAAATGAGCGCGTTGCCATCGGGAGTCCAATTGGGCGCTTCGATGGGTTCATCGGTTTCATAAACGATGCGCCGCAATCCGGTTTCAATATCCAAAATTTCCAGTCGACTGCCGCTGTAATCCTGATACGGTGCAAAATCCGCTGGCGCCGGAACTGTGATACGCACATTTCGCACCAGCGCCTCTTCATACGCTGCGTTATTGTGGGCGCAAATGGCCAAACCCACATAAACCGAATCATCCATGGCCAGATTAACCGAGCCTGTGGTTCGCAGCGGTCGGCCAAAGTGGGCGGCGCGCATGATATACGTATTACCGCGTTTTTCCAATTGCAGCACATCCGGACCCGTGATATGGGCTTGAACTTCATTGGTATTGGCATCGGCTTCGGGACGGTATTGTAATGAGGTTAGCCCGTCACCATGCACCACAGCATCCGCATAGGCACTGCCGGGTTCGAGCGACTCGCGCACCATCCAGCCGACTTTGCGATGCGGATCCACACCTTGACCAATAAACTCAAATTGTGCAGTGAGAATAAAATCGCCACTTTTCTTTGTCCATAAAAAGAAAAATTCATCCTGATCCAGCCACATATTCGTTCCCGAACCACCAATCCGAAACGTTTGGGTGGAATCGTCATAGTGCGCAGAACCGACGCGACCGACATCACCAATGTTGCTAAAATCTTCAAAGGGAGATAACGTATTATTACGAGGTAAAGTACACATGTATAAACCCAAAAGTGTGAGAATAGCGAAACAGCTAAAGGCCATTTTTGTTTTCATATATCCATTCCTTTCCGTCATTATCAGTACCTTAAAAAAGCAATAATAGCTGCAAACTTAGGCTTATTTCGTCATGCTACGATAGTTTACAATATTTTTTGCCATTCCTCGGAAAATAAACAAATGGAACGGGAGAACCAGATACCAATAGACGCGGCCCCACAGTCCGGCCGGGCGAAACGTGGCGATCTGATACAAGACGTTTTCTTCTCCCTCGCGTTGGATGTTAAATTCCAACCATGCCTCGCCGGGAAGCTTCATCTCGGCGTACAAGAGCAGCCGTTTTTCCTGCTTGTCGGCCAGCAAAACGCGCCAAAAATCCAGAGCATCTCCGGCGTTTATTTTATTTTCATTGGTGCGACCCCGTCGCAACCCAATACCGCCCCATACTTTGTCGAGAAAACCACGCAGTCGCCATAAAAAAGTGGCATAATACCAGCCCCGCTTGCCGCCAATGCACCAAATATTCTCCAGCACCTGGTCAGGATCGGTGCGAATGATGAGGCGCTTTTTGTCGATAAAACAGCCATGTTCGGGTACTTTGACAAATTGCGAAAAAGAGCGCCGCGATGTGCTGGTAACCAACGAATCTTTCCAACTGGAGGGGACAATGTTATGTTGAATGACATCAAACGCCATTTCGATGGCCTCTTTGTAAGACATGGGTTGAATGTTTAACATTTCGGCCAAACGGTTGTCGTTGCAGACTACCTCCACTTTCATACTATCCACCAAATTTACGGCCAGGTTATAAGATGTGGATGTGATAAAATAGAGCCAATAGGAGGAAAGCCGGGGCGTCATTACCGGCACCGAGATGATGAAACGCCGAAAGCCGCGCACCTCGGCATATTGCATCAGCATTTGTTCGTAGGTGAGAATTTTCGGCCCGCCAATATCAAACGCCTGGTTCAAGCAATCGGAACGCGACACCACGCGAGTGAGAAATGTGATCACATCCTTCACTGCAATGGGCTGTGTGCGCGTTTTCAGCCATTTGGGAGCAATCATGACAGGCAATTTTTCTACCAGATCGCGGATGATTTCAAACGATGCGCTGCCCGAACCGACAATAATACCAGCTCGCAAGACGGTTAGGGGGACGGTGCTGGTTTGCAAAATCTCCTCAACACGCAAACGCGATTGCAAGTGGCGCGATAAATGCTTTTCATTGTAAATGCCGCCAAGGTAAATCATTTGTCGGGCGTTCGACGCTTCGACAAAGCGTTTAAAATTTTTGGCGATTCGCACTTCGATAGATTCAAAATCTTTGGTAGTGGAAGACATGGCATGGATGAGAAAATAGGCCACATCAAAATCCGGCGGTTCGGGAAGCGGTTCGTCAAGAAAATCAATTTCGAAAATGTCGATATGCTCCAGCAAAGCAGGGGGAACTTTGAAGCGATCTCTATCGCGCACGCAGCAAATGACGTGATGTCCGTTTTCAATCAAATCCGGAAGCAGCCGCTTACCAATGTAGCCGTTGGCCCCTGTTAACAAAATTTTCACAATAACCTCTTTAGATTGGACATGGTCAAAACAGTTTATCCCCGTTTTCTATTCCAAATGGCATATAAACGTGTCGAGGCTGTTGAAAAAGCTACAAACCAGGTCATGCCTGCGAAAGGCGGTGCCCATAATTTGGGGCTTTTCCGACAGTCTCGTCTAGGTTCCGAAATAACGGTCGCCAAAATCGCCGAGCCCGGGTACAATGTATTTTTTATCATTCAAGTGGCTGTCCACCGCGCACGTAAAAATATGCACATCGGGAAATTTGTCATTCACCAGGTCAATGCCTTCGGGAGCCGCCACCACACAAACGGCGCGCATATCCCGGCCGCCTTTTTCCTGCAAGGCGGTCAACGTATCGACCAGAGAGCCGCCGGTTGCCAACATGGGATCGAGAATGAGGATGAGCTTTTCCTGCAAATTGGCAGGAAATTTTTGATAATATTCGCGCGCCTGGGCTGTGCGTTCGTCGCGCTCCAAGCCAATAAATCCGACCGATGCCCACGGCAAAAACTCGCGCGCTGAAAACAGCATGGACAACCCGGCGCGCAATACCGGCACCAAGACAAGAGAGTTCTTGACCTGTTTGCCGGTCATGGTTTCCAGCGGTGTCTCAATGTCTTTGTACTCGATCGGCAAATCCTGCGTCGCTTCCATAATGAGCAACTCCGATACGATGCCGGCGTGGCGTTTGAAGGTTTCGGTATTTGTGGATTTATCCCTCAAAATGCCGAGCGAATGATGCGCCAATGGGTGATCGATGATTTGAGTGTTTAACATGATCCTCCTGTTTTTAAATGGATGAGGTTTATGTTAACCAACCGACCGTCCGTAAAGTCCATCACGGACGAATAAGAACTTGAATATTTGTTCGAGAGCTAACTCTTATAAAATAGTCATTTCTGGCTATAATCCAAAGTATCATCTCAGAAAAATCAAGGCAATGCCCGAAACCGCCAAAACCGTCCCAATAATCGCGCGCAGTGTCGGCTTGCGGCGGTGCACCATAAATTCAATGGGAATGATCAAAATCGGCACGGTTGCCAGCAGGGTGGAGGCAATGCCGGCTTTGGTATATTTGACCGCAACCAGAGAGAGCCAAACGCCAATGTAGGGTCCTAAAATCGCGCCTCCCAGAACGATGAGCGCGACAGTTTTATCGCGCACAGCCAGCAAAATGCGTTTGGCCCGGCGCGTGAACAGTGCCAGCAATGCCAGGGCAATCGTAGCCGGGATCATACGCAAAAGGGTGGCGGATAAAGAATCGAGATTGCTATCCAGACCAATTTTAACCAGGATGACGCCCATTCCCTGACCAATGGCGGCCACGAAGCCGAGCAAAATACCCACAGTTTTGGAGCCGCGGATTAACTCGTTGTCGTGTTTTTCTCCCACCACCCAAAAAATAGCGGCAATGGTTAGCAAAATGCCGGCAATGGCCATCCAGCCGAGTTGCTCGTCCAAAACGATCCATGCCACAACGGCGGTAAACGGTGGCGCCAGCGATAGTAACAAGGTTGACAAACGTGGACCTAATATGACAATGGCATAAAACAGCGCACCATCCCCAATTGCCAAACCGACGATGCCACTTAGACCCAGCCAAAACATATTGTCCGGTGTCGCGTGCATCGGGAAAAAGAAGCCTTTTTGCAAAAACAGGGTAAAGCTCAAAAGCAGGCAAGCTAACACGAGGCGCAGCACATTGGTGGCAAACGCACCAATGCGCGTTCCGGCACTTTCAAACAACAAGGCGCCAAATCCCCAAAAAAATGCCGCGGTCAATGCGGCGAACTCTCCGATAAATGACATTCCGTATCCTTTAAAAAATCAGTTGTTGTATCCAGCCACAACGACACCAAAACACAAAGTAATTTATTCAGTCTATCTGTAAAGTTTGACACGTTGTTACGATAACGTGGTGACAGTAATAGCCGCTGAATGAGTCTTTAACCTGGCCCGAATTTGCTTCCTATGATGGAATTCCTGGGAGAACCCCTGAAGCTCGTGATACAGGTGATTAGAGACATGATTTTTTATCTAGTTGTTCTTCGTGGCTTGGAGACTTTGTGGCATCCTCCAGATTCGCAAAGCGCTAAAAGTAGGCAAAAAATAGCAAACAAGCGAAATAAAAAAAGGCCGATCGAGTTATCAACCGGCCTTGTTTCCTATTTGGAGGATTGGAATGTCAGTTAATGTAACAGGAGGGTCGGAGATATAATTCCCCCCAAAAAAGGCTGCCTGCCCGAGAGCAAACAGCCTTTGGTGGAGGGGAATTGTTAGTCATTTGTAGTGCACCTGATTGGTGTGCTACAAATCGTTCTATTTGACGAGTGCCATTTTTTTCGTGGATTTATAATCGCCGGCCTGGATGCGGTAGTAATACACGCCCGAGCTCACTGGCAACGATTCATTATCGCGGCCGTCCCATTCGATTTCATGATATCCGGGCTCCAAACGCTTGTTGACCAGGGTTCGAACTTCTTGTCCGCGAATGTTAAACACGGCAATGCGTGCAACCACAGCTTTGGGAAGCTGAAAACGAATCGCAGTCTTGGGATTAAACGGATTCGGATAA
>CAYPZM010000122.1:0-13528 GCA_964414825.1 uncultured Cytophagia bacterium
ATTGCTCATTGCATTATTGCGCCAATTCATATTTTTTCAACCGATACCGAAACGTATCCAGTGACAAATGCAACAGCCTGGCGGCCTTGGATTGGTTGCCGTCGGCGGCTTGCAAGGCTTTGGTCAACAACGATTTTTCCACCTCGGCCAGCGAAATGCCAGTGGAAGGAAAATGATCCAGGTCGAATGTATCGTGCGCTTGCCGTGACTCGTGCATGTCAAACAATTGCAAATCATCCGCATCGATGGTCTCGCCGTCGGCAAAAATGACCGCGCGTTCGATAACGTTGCGCAGTTCGCGCACGTTCCCAGGCCAGGAGTGGCGCAGCAGCTTTTCTTCCGCAGCCTTTGTTAATCCGGTGATTTTTTTGCCAAAATCATAGCTGTAAAATTGGATAAAATGGGCGGCAAACAGCAAAACATCGTTTTCCAGCTCACGCAATGGCGGCAACGTGGTCGACACTACATTGAGGCGGTAAAACAGATCTTCACGAAACTCGTTGTTTTTTATCGCATATTTTAAATTGCGGTTGGTGGCCGTAATAATGCGCACCTGCACGCTGTGCTCCACAGTGCTGCCCAGCCGTCGGAAGCGTTTGGTTTCCAAAAAGCTCAAAAACTTGGCTTGCAGCGAAATGGGCAGCTCGCCAATTTCATCGAGAAACAGGGTGCCGCCATGCGCTTCTTCCAGGAGGCCTTTTTTGCTGTTGAGAGCATTGGTAAAGGCGCCTTTTTCATAGCCAAAAATCTCGGACTCGATCAGCGTTTCCGGAATGGAAGCGCAGTTGATCTCCACAAACGGCGAATCCGGCTGCGATTTTTGATGAATGGCGCGCGCCACCAAATTTTTGCCCGTGCCGCTTTCGCCTTGCAGCAAAATGGTGGTGTTGCGAATTTCGGCAATTTTGTCGATAAACGTGCGTACTTGCATAATTTGCGTCGAGGTGCCGAAAATGGTGCTGGAGCTGTGTTCGCCCAGACTGTTCAAATTGGCGTGCAGCAACTGAATTTCATTGCGTTTTTGTTGAATCTCCTGCTCCAACGACGTTTCGCGTGTGGTGTCAGTGACCAACGTCAGCAGAGAATGTCCGCTGCCGTTTTGCGATATCGGCAGCAGGGTGAGGGAATAGTAGCGCAATTTGCCTTCATCGCTCAAGCGGGAGAGTTTTTCCAGCTCGAATCGGCTTGACGATTGTTTGAGTATCAGCTCCACCTTGTCTTCGGAACCGACCAGCTCTGGAAAAATATCCCATAACGTGGCGGAATGCTTTTGCAGTCGGCCTGCCGTATACAGGGAGAGCAGCTTGCTGTTATCTTTTAGAAACAAGTCACGGTCAAAAATGCCGTAAGCGATTTTGGTTTCGTGTAGAATTTTTTCCACAAATGACATGAGAATCCTTTTGTCTGCATTTTTTAAAAACTCTCTGTCTAAATATCTATCTCATCTGAAAACCTCTGCTACCAAGACACAAAGACTTTAAGTAAATCATCGAATAAATCGTTTTATGCCATTTTTTATTAGAGGAACATTAAAATTAACAAGGAACCCGAGTCGCTTCTTTGTTAATTTTAGATGACTAAGAATGTGCGCTTCCCACACAGGATTTAATGTATCCAGGTCCAAGATTTTTATGCACTTTATAAGCTGCGTCAACTATTTTTTTAGCAATAGCTTCTTCTCTTTCTGATAATGGATTAAAACTCATATCGCCGGCTTTCATATTTTCAATGGATAGTTTTCACGCAAAGGCAAAAGTCCAAAGCTAACAAAAGCATAAATTGATTAAATGATATAATCGAATTCCTCAACAACTCCAAGCTAATCTTTATGATTCATAAAAAATTGCCACCAAGGCTCCAGGGAACAATTAGCTGAAAACTCTATTCTGCATTAGCCTTGTTTTAAGTATTAGATTTTGATGTGAGATAGTATTATTTGTTTTTTTAGCTTTGAGCCTTCGTGCCTTTGTGGCAAGAATTTTTCCGGCTAAAGAGTAGATAAATCTTTTTAAATTTGTATGAACAAAACGGACTATACCAGCGATCCTGCCAGCTTGACAAACATCTCTTCCACCCGTTCGCCGGTTTTGGCGCTGGTGAAAAAACAGGGGCAGACGAGCTCGTTGGCCAGCTTTACAACATCGGATTTGGCCGCGTCAGTCTTTTCAATATCGGTCTTGTTGCCTACGAGCACAATTTTGCTGTTCGGATTCACGTCAAAAAAAGGTCGGATAAAATTCTCATACTCTTGAAACGATTGCGGCCGGCTCAAGTCCATTACGACCACAGCGCCGTGCGAGCCGTGAAAATAGTTTTTCACCACGGCGTCAAACTTTTCCAAATGCGCCAAATCCCACAAAATGAGATTCAGTTGCACGGATTTGCTCTGGTGCTCCAGGTGCACGGTTTTGTTGGACAATTGCACGCCAATAGTGGACAAGTAGCTTTCGTCAAATTTATGATAAACAAATTGACGAACCAGGCTGGTTTTGCCGACCCCAAATGTGCCCAACATACATACTTTTTTGCTGATTTTTGCAGCGTTTGACATTTACCTCCCTCGTGTAACAAATTCTACGCGGCGATTTTGAGCCCGCCCCTCCTCGGTGGCGTTGGTCGCTCGCGGATTGTCTTCTCCAAAAAATTCAATTGCTAATTGCTCATTGGGTACGGTTTTGGCCGCAAGATAGTCCCGAATAGTAGCGGCGCGGTTTTGCGACAAGTTGAGATTGTAGCGCGGCGAGGATAAATCGTCGGAATACCCTTGCACCACCAGTGTGTCGGTCGAGCGTTTTACTTTTGCTGCGAGGTAGAGCAAGGCTCTCTCATGCTCTTCCTTCAAGCCGACTTGATTCACATCGAAAAAAATCGTACTACTCTCGAGCACGGATTGGATATCTTTGGATGTTTCCTGTTTTGTGGTTGAAATACTATTGATGACACTGCGCACCCCTTCCAGCTCGCTGACGAGCTGACCGATATCGCGCTTGAGATGCGGATCTGAAATATAACCCTCCAAAATGACCTGGTCGTTTTCAACAACAAATCGAATATCAACGTCTTTGAGCGTCATAAAAGGCTCGAGCACAGTTTGAACGTCTTGTGTGAGCTCGGCGTTCGGCTTGATAATTCGAAGCGAATTTTGCACCTGCTGAAACTCCGGCAATGTGCGCGCTACACTGTCTGCCAGGTGTTTTTGAGAAATTCCGCTAACCGAGCCCCCTAAAATGAGCTGCTGGTTGCGCACTTTGACCTGGATATTCTCATCCTGCAGGGCCGGCACCGCGAGCAAGGTCGTCTGCGCCTGCTCTGCCAATTGTTGATTTTGGTAATATGGCCAACCCACTGTGTATCCGAAATACAAAAGCGCTCCGACAAATAAAAGCAGAAAAGCCACAAACGCATATGGCCGGGATTTCTTTTTTTGTTCCGGAGTTTTTGTGAAACCTTGAATGAACGTGTGCAAAAGAGGTGGACAGTCTGCCAAGGCCGAGGTGTCGCCATCAAATTCGCGCAGGGCTTTGGTAAAACGATTGTGAATGCGGTTTCCCAGGCGGTCGAGCCGTTCGCTAAAATTGGCCGGCTGCACCCCCTGGATGACCGCTGCCACATAAAAGTGGTTGTCCATGTGCAAGCGGATATTATACTCGCCGTAGGTGATGTCGTGCAAATCCTGATCCGGCGATTTTTTAAACGCCGAGGCCACAAAACTACGAATGGCCGTAAGCATGCCGCTGATCAGTTCCTGATCAACCGTAGACTCTTCTGTATTTATGCCAGAATGCGCGATCAACAATCCGCTGGTTTTGTGGATGACAAACAGCTCTTCCACATAAAACGGCATGGATTCGCTGAGAAGGAGTTCGCCGCGGGACACCCCGGAAATTTTGGATGTGAACAGCCGAAAGATGTTGATGGAGCGCAATGACTTTTCGATGCGCTCGTTCACCGAATTGACCAGATTTTTCATGGCTTCGGACACGGATTTGCGAATGGTTTTGCCGATGACCGGATAAAGCGCATCGACAATATCGTCCTTGGCCTCGGTGACCTGCTTTTTGATCGACCCGCCAATGACCGGCGCCATAATTTCGATAAACTCTTCTTTCGAATTGGCGATTTTGCGGTCCAGTACATCGGCAATCACCGGATCGATGGTGTTGATCAACGCTTCCTTGTCGTCAATTTGCGCTTGCAAGGCGCTGATTTCCTGCTGAAGAGCTTCCAGATGATCGAGATCATCCGAAAGAATAATCTGCCGTAAACGCTCCAGGGCTATGTCTTTTTGATTTTTCATCAAGATTAATCTTGCTGTAAATCTTTCATTTTCATGCCCCACTCCATAAACACCTGGCCGATTCGGCTTTTATCGACCTTGTTTTCATCCAGCCGTTTGATTTGCAATTTGAGCGTGTTCATGAGCTCCGCGATAGAGTTTTCAACCGTTTTGTGTTTTTGTTGCAGCTCTTGTTGCGTTTTTTCAAACTCCTGGCTGGTAGATTGTTGAAAGTTTTTGTTAAACTCATCGGCTTCATCGCGAAAACTGCCCAGCGATCCTTTGAGCTCATTGATCTGCGATTGCAAATGTTCTATGGATGCCTGAATAGCGCGCAAATTTTCGCCTACCACAATCTCGCGAATTTGTTCTATACCGCCATTTTGTTCGGTCGAATCCTCAACCTGAACATTTTCATTGTCTTCGGCCATGCTCCTCCTCCGAAATTTTTAGATGGAGAAAAGTTTTCCCGGAATGGTTAGTGAATTATAATTAGAAATGGGTTAGAAATCAAGTAATTATTAAGAGTTATCAACTTTCCTATCATGGATAATGATGCGCGCTTGAGGTTCGCTGATATTTTGTTTTCAGCGATTGAATCTTGAAGAATTCGCGGGCTTGAGGCCCCTGCAATTTTGCTTCCAGGGATAGAATCCCTGGAAGAACTTGAGGAATTTCTGGAAGAATTTGTTCAGGGCGCCCAGGCGCGAGCGGATAATGCAGGTTAGAATAAATTGCGAAACGTGATATACAGTGCAAAGTCGGAATACGCCGAGCGCCCCACATCGATGGCGCCAACCAAATCTTTTTTCCAGCGTACGTGTAATCCGGTGCCGTAAGAAAAATGCATGTTTGCCAAAGTAAACGGATCGCCTTTTAGCCACACGCGGCCCGCATCCACAAAGGTGTGAATAAAAAAGGTGAGCGGTTGGCGCAAAATGGTGATGTGCAGGGTTTCAAAACGCAATTCAAAATTCCCCAAGAACTTGTGCTGACCCACAAACAACAGCCGCGGCACGCCGCGCAGGCTTTCAGCGCCTCCCAATCCGACATGGCGACTGTACGAGCTGTTGATGACGGCCATATCGTAAAACGGCACATTTCCCCAAATGGGTTCGGCAACAATCCGATGCGCGTACACGATGTTTGGCCAGAGTGTGATATAACGCCGGTCCGTTGCCGTAAGCCGCACATAATTATAGTCGCTCCCTAAAAACGGCGCGGCATGCTCTAAAAGCACCTCGCTCCAGACGCCCCGGGTTGGTGTGGCCTCCTGATCACGCGTGTCATAAACGAGACCGAACTGATACAAAACCGTTGTGCCGCCGGCAATTCCGAGCGGCTGATCCTGAATCAACTTGTTGGGCGGCTGTTTCGTTTCGACGTTGCGGTTGTAATAACCGAGACTCAGAAAATAACGCAGGTTGCGAACGGGACCGGGCAATTGCGACAGCACAAAAAGTGCAGGATATTCCTGGTAAAACGAATAAAACGTATCGCTACGAAATTCGGGATGGTCGGGATAGGTGAATTCGGGGCGGTAAGCGGTGTCATTTCCCAGGCCATAATATTCATCCAACAAATAGCGTTTGTATTCGATATAAACACCGAGCCGAGAATTTTCACCCAATCGGTTTGGCATATCGAGAAACACATCCGAGGAGATGGTACCTTTTGTGGATTGTTTGTATCCCGCAACCAATCCCCACAGATACGGCGTGGTCTGGCCGCTTCCATATTGAAAGAAAAACAGATTGCCGCCCAGGGACAATCCTTCGCCATCTTTGTACGAGGCGCTGGGCAAGGCGGCAAAATGAAATCCTTTCAAGCTGTTTTCTGCTGAAAATGCGGTAGCGCAAAACAAAAAAATAGCGGTTAGAATTTTTGACGATAGGTTCATATATAATCCTAAAATGCCACGATCAAGATGCGTTGGCTTGCATTTGCAAAAATGAATCCACATCAAATTGATGTAAAATACGTTTGATGCCAAGCCACGCTGGATGTTTATGAACCGGATAGATGATGGATTTATTTCGAATATGCACAAATCCCGACTGCCGAAGCGCTCGCTGCAATGTGGCTTGCGTAAAAAACGATCGATGAAATTTTGGATGATTGCCGCCTTGCCAGCGCCGGTTCGGCAACGACAGCCGAAATTTGGCGCTGTTTAAATTGGGCACTTCGACAAACAAGGTGCCGCCAGGCGCGAGTAAATTCCACACCTGTTGCAGTACGTGTACCGGCTGATAAAAATGCTCCAGCACATGCCACATGGTGATCACCTCATATTGCTTGTTCAGCGACCGTTCATGTTCCAAATTGGTTACATGCACTTCCACATCAAAATGCTCCGAGGCATATTTTGCCGCAGAGTGCGATAGCTCTATGCCTTCAACCTCAAATCCGGCATCCAGAGCATGTTTTAAAAAAAAGCCGCGTCCGCACCCCACGTCCAGTAAGCGACCTTGAGGATGATCGCTTTGCACCCATTGCATGCGCCGTTCGTTGATGAGGTAGGCTTGCCGGATATGGGGATCGTCGCTGTCTTTGAAATAATCGTCCAAATCCGCACTATCAAAATAGGATTCGTACGTGGATCGTTCGTTTTGTTCGTCCGGAATGAGGTTGAGATAGACAAAGCCGCACTCCAAACACTGGACGATGTCAAAACCATCAACTTTAAATTTGTGGTGCGAATGATTGTGGAAGCAGAGCGGACAGGGTTTCACAGTTATCCTTTGGTTGATCAAAATAAAAAAGGCCCGACAATGCGGGCCTAATGATTTTAGCGGGCAACGCCAAGCGGCGAAAAGTAAATCATGATGCCGGCAATGATCGCCAGAATAACGATGGTATTTACGACATCCACCCAGTTCCAGCTTGCGCGCGATTCAGCTTTGTCTTGATCACTTAACGAGGCAAACGTGAGACCGCGCAATTTTTCGGCTGGCGGCTCTTTGCCAAGAAAGCTGACGACAATCATTAAAATAACGCAAAAGACAAATAGGAGCGGGGCAAAGTACAAAAAGCTGAAATTGGCAAAGGAGCCCCACAAGCCGCCGGCATCTTTACCCACGGTTTCGGCGGTCAGTTTGATCATGCCGACAATAAAGCCGACAATTAATGCCGAAAGCGCGCCATTGCCATTAATGCGTTTCCAAAAAATGCCGAGTAAAAATACGGCTGTGATCGGCGGGGCAATAAACGCTTGCACGTTTTGCAAATATTCATACAACGAGCCGGAGAGCGATTTGAGAATGGGAATCCAGACAATACCGAGGAACACAACAACAACCGTGGCAATTCGTCCGGTGTTTACCAGCTCTTTTTGGCTGGCATCCGGTTTGAGTTTGCGATAAATATCCATGGTGAACAGGGTGGAGCATCCGTTAAACACGGCGGCGAGTGAGCTCATCAACGCGGCCAGCAATCCGCCGGTAACGATTCCACGAATGCCGATCGGCAACAAGGTTGCGACCATGGTGGGAAAGACTTTGTTGGGATCATCGATTAGCAATTTGCCTTGTGCCTGCAGGGCCAAAGCGATGATGCCCGGAATCAAAAAGATAAAAAACGGAAACAGTTTCAAATAAGCGGCGAAAATAGTACCGCGGCGGGCATTGGTTTCGTCCTTGGCCGTGAGTGTACGTTGCACAATAACCTGATCGGTACACCAATACCAAATACCGACGATTGGCGAGGCTAAAATCAGACCGAGCCAAGGCGCTTCGGAATCCAGCGGAGGAAACATATTGAGTCTTTCAGGTCCTACGTGAGCAATAACTTGCGACCATCCGCCGGCCTCAAAGAGTCCGACCAGCATAACGGTAATGGAGCCAAAGAGCAGCACCATCGAGTGCATAAAATCGGTATAAACGACCGCTTTGAGTCCACCAAGTGCGGTATAAATTCCGGTTATGATAACAATAATGAGCGCACCCACCCAAAAATCAATACCCATCAGCGCCTCAAACACCACGGCGCCGGCAAACACGGTTACGGAGACTTTGGTGAGTACGTAAGCGACCAGGGAGATCACCGAGAGGAACCAGCGCGAGTTGGCGTTGTAGCGCAATTCTAAAAATTCGGGCATGGTGAACACTTTGGAGCGCAAATAAAACGGTACAAATACCCAGCCCAGCAGCAGCACCACCCAGGAGTGCAGCTCGTAATGGGCAAAAGCCACACCCGACTTGACGCCGGTGCTGGCCAGACCCACCACGTGCTCGGAGCCAATGTTGCTGGCAAATATCGAGGCGCCAATAATATACCACGCCACATGACGGCTGGCAAGAAAATAGTCTGTTGCTGTATCCTGTTTTTGTTTCATCACCCACCATGCGATGGCCCCAATGGCAACAAAATAGAATAACACAATAAGCCAGTCCAGAGGTGTAAAAAACGATGCGTTCATAGAATGTACCTTTCCGATTTTGAAAAGCCTGAACACCACAGTTTAAAGATAGGCGGTGTTGATGAATTACAAGAAATGAGCAAGAGGTTGAAAAATATAAAAAACTTGAGGTTATTTCGCAACTGCTTTTGTGAAAACGAGAGAATTTACATTTGATAAGCCGTATGCAGAGAACGGACCGACTTTTGCTTTTTCTGCGTAACTCTCCGATCATTTCGCCTTTGTTTAGAACGCCCTTTAACGACAAACCAAGTTTTGCAAAACTGCTAAAATTGCTTGACATTGAAGCAAAATCTATTAATTTTGTCTTACATGTCCCACAAAAAAGTGACACGCACTTGGCACCTGCCAGTTTTTAAAAACCTCTAAATGAATGAACGGAACAAACGACCATGAGCAGTCGAGTCGGCTTTACGCGAGAGTTGTTATTCCCGTTAAACTTACAAACCGAAAATTATAAATCATTTCTATAATTCATTTGTATTTAACCTTGTTGGAGGAAAAGCATGAAAAGATTGACCCCTGTTATTGCTCTAATGTCGGTATTCATGCTGGCATGTTGTTTTGTGGTTTTTGGAGCATCCGCAGAAGGCATCAAGGCGGCACTAGAGGTGGGCGCTGCAGAAATCGGTTTGATCCTGTCCGTGTTCTTGTATACGGCCATGATTGTGCAATTTTTCATCGGAGCTGTGACGGACCGCATCGGTCACAAACCCATTGCTTTGGTTGGTTTTATTGTCACGGGTGGATGCATGTTTCTGATCTCAACCGCCGTGAGCATGGCCATGTTATTAACAGCCGCTGTGCTGTTGGGAATTGGCGCCATGTGCCTCAATACGGTTGGTAATACGATTATTCCCCAAGTTCTGTTTGGCGGTAAAGATCCGGCACGCGCCAGCAATTTTGGTAACGGCTTTTTTGGTTTGGGTCTATTTGTGACACCTCTTCTGATTAACTATTTCCCCAATGCCCCTCAAGGTGGTCTTCTTTTCCTGGCTGGCCTTAATATTTTGTTATTGATCTTGAGCCTGTTTACTGTATTTCCGCCGGCCAATTTGGGCTACAAATTCTCAACCGGATTTAAACTGTTGGGTCAAGCCCCGGTTCTTGTGGCGGCTCTGGCGCTGTTGTGCTACATCGGTTTGGAAAATTCGATGAACGGATGGATTGCCCAGTACATGACGGAAATGTTCCGTAATACCGGATTTGAAGGACCTGCTGCGATGAAGCGCGCTGGAACCATCTTGTCCGCTTTTGGATTGTCAATGGCGATCGGACGTTTTATAACTGCCGGCGTGAAAAACTTGACGGCGATCGGCGTAAAACTCATCGCCGCGGTTTCGGCGGTTGCAGCGGTTTCTATTTTGGTGATGTACTTGACCAGCAGTCCGGTGGTTGCTATTATTGCGGTAATCGTAACCGGCTTGGCCTTTGCCCCGGTGTTCCCGACTGTGTTGGGCGTTACCTTTGCCAAATATGAACCGCAATATTACGGCAGTATTTTTGGGATGATTTTCGCCATCGGTCTGTTTGGTGGCGGTTTGGTACAAAACCTGATCGGTGGCATGGCCGAAGGTTCGGTACAATCCAGCTTGTTCATTCCGGCAATTGTGGCAGCTATCCTTTTGGTCATTGCTCTGTTTATGGGCAGAGCCAAACCCAAACCCGTGGAATAAACAATTTTATCACAATTTCAAGCCTCCAATGCGTTCGCTGCGGAGGCTTTTTATTTCATCGGTGTCGAACACAAGGAGTGATTATGGACAAAAAAGTTCGTTTGTTCGTGATGATGTTTATGCAATACGCTATTTGGGGCGCCTGGTACCCGGTGTTTTCCGCTTATCTGCAGGGATCCCTGGGCTTCAGCGGAACCCAGGTTGGCGTTATTTACGGCTTGCTTTCTCTTGCTACAATAATCTCACCGTTTATTGGCGGACAATTAGCGGACCGCTATTTCCCCACCCAATATGTGATTGCCGTTTTGCACCTGGCAGGCGGTGTGCTGTTGATTTTTGTGTCGAGAATCCAGGTGTACCAGCCCATGGTCTGGTTGTTTTTTATCTATTGTTTGACCTACGCCCCAACGCTTGGACTTACCAACTCGCTGGCGTTTCATCATTTGTCGGATTCGGAAAAAGAATTCGGCTGGGTCCGTGTGGGCGGCTCTATTGGCTGGATTATTATCGGTTTGGTTTTGGCCGGATGGCGTTATTTGGCGATGCGTTTTCAGACCCTGGCATACGACGGCGACACCTTGCTGCTCGCCGGAGTCGTATCCCTTTTATTTGGATTGTATGCCTTTACGCTTCCGCACACGCCGCCGAGCAAAGAAAAAAAGAATCCACTGGCCTTTTTAGAAGCCATTAAAATGATGAAAAACAAAAGCTTTGCCATTTTTATCATCATCAATTTTGTGGTCTCTACCGAGCTCATGTTTTATTATGTGCTTACCGGGCCCTTTTTGGTGTCCGATAAAATCGGTATCCCCATAGAAGCTGTTTCCGGCGTAATGGTCATTGCCCAAATTGCCGAAATTGTCGTCATGGCTTTTCTGTTGCCCTACTTTTTGCCCAAATTTGGCATCCGAAAAACCTTGACTATCGGTGTGCTGGCCTGGCCGCTGCGCTACATCGTTTTTGCCATTGGCGATCCCACCTGGTTGGTTATCGCCTCGCTTACGCTGCACGGCTTTTGTTATGTGTTCTTTTTTACTGCATCACAAATTTATGTCGATACTGTGGCGCCGCGCGACATCCGTGCTTCGGCGCAAAGTTTGATTATGCTGGTGACAATTGGTCTGGGCATGTACATTGGCAGCTTTTTCGCAGGCTGGATTCAAAACGTGTTCTCCGTCCTCGGCCCCGAAGGCAACATCATCAGCACCAATTGGGTCGGTGTATTTATTGTGCCCTTTGTGTTGACAATTTTAGCGGCTGTGGCGTTCTTGTTATCATTCAAAGAAGATCTGGAATTTAAAAATCTGTAGATATAACATAAAAGCGCGATTATGGCACCTTTTGCAACACCCAATCCATAGTGCATCAGCATAAAACAATTATGAGACAAAAATCTGTACGAGGCAATAGCTGGCAAAAAAATAAATATGAAAATATTCTATTTTAATATTTTCAATGCTTTAGCCTGTTTTGATTATAAAAGCCGTTTTTTTATTTAAAAGGCGGCTTTTTTTTATACGTTAAGCAAAATGCTAAAAAACAGAGGGTTCTCAACAAGCTTGTTGTCCGCATTTCCTGCCGTTCATCGTACTACTATGTATCAATATCCTTCAAAAAGGTCACCCCATTTTATCTTCATATCCCTTGGTACACTATTTGCAAAGTGGGCGGATGATGTGGGAGTAGAGGTTAGCTAATTCATTAAAAATTCAATGCTTTAAGTACAAAGCACTAATCTCATCGATTAACGTACTGGACATCTTGGAGTTGAGATTGCATCTTATTGCCACATTACATCGAGGAATGTAGAGCACTTATGGAACATGTAAATCAGCAAAACAGCGAACGAGAGTGGGGGTTTCAAGACTATTTATCCCTGGCTGTACGACGTAAATGGATTATCGTGTCCGTCTTTTGTCTCGTTTTTTCTGCCGCGCTTGCCTATTTTATGACCCGACCGCCGGTCTACAAAGCAGGCTCCACGTTTATCATCGAAAGCAGTGAAAAAAAAGGCATGAACGCGGCTCCGATCATCTTTCAGAGCAACGCGCGCCCGTTTGGCTTTTATGAGACCTTGGTGAAAAGCCGATTGTTTCGCCAGCGCGTAGTCAGTGCTGTGAATGCGGATAGCGCTTTGATGCATTGTGAAGAGTTTTCCAACGAAGAGTTGGGATTAATAATGAGCAACCTGGCCATTAGCGAAACCGAGTACGATCAAATGTACGCTCTGGCTGTGCAAGCGCATAACCCGCTTATGGCGTATCGGATTGCCAGCATTGCTATAGAGGAATTTAAACGCCGCTGCCAGGAAATTGAGCTGGAAGAGTCGCGCAATGTGGTCAGCTTTGTGAACAAACAAATTGAAGAGGCGCGAAAAAATCTGGAAAATGCCGAACGCGAGCTGCAAGAGTTTAAAGAAAAAAATAAAATTAGCGATATTGACCTCGCCGAAGGCGGACTGCTGCACCGCCTGGCAGCTATTGAAAGCCAATTGGAAGAAGTGGAAACCCAACGGCAATTTTCGCAAGCGAATTTGGAAACCTACCAGGCGCGTTTTAAAAGCATGAAACATAGTGACATGCCCAGCATGTGGAACAATGAATCGGACGAGATGCAACGAATTCGTCGTGAACTGGACCGACTTGAGCAGCAAAGACATCAAATTGCCGAAGAATCCGGTTTATCATCGCCACAAATTTCCGCGCTGGAAAGCAAGATTGAGGCGAAAAAAGAGCAACTGCGTGCGGCTGTACTGACATCAAATTCTCCTCAAAATGGGTCAAGTTTTAGCGAAGAAGATAATACCAATCTGGATATTTTTAATGAGCATATAATCAACGAAGAATTGTCCCAATACACCTTGCGCAACAAGGAAAAATATTTGCGCGCTATGATCGATCGCTATCGCAGCCAATATCCCAATATGCTGGAGCATACGATTGAGCTGGCGCAACTGCAACGCACCAAAAAAGTGAATGAAAACCTGTACACGTTTTTGGTTGAAAAAGCGGAAGAAGCCAAAATTAATGCCGCAACCGGTACCGGCGGCATCCGCGTGGTGGATGAGCCGGGTCTGCCCGAACGTCCCAAATCCAGCAACAATAAACGCAATGTGATGGTCTCGTTTATCCTGGCGTTGGGACTGGGTTTTGGGTTGGC
>CAYPZM010000123.1:0-13517 GCA_964414825.1 uncultured Cytophagia bacterium
AGGCATCGCCACTATACACAGATGCGCCGCTAATATAAACAGAGTGGCTTGGCGCCAACACCACAACAGTTTGGTAATCGGTTGTTTGGAGTTGTCGATACGCTTTGGCTGCGGTTCGACCTGAAAACGTGTATCCGGCATGCGGGGCCATCAAACCGATAATTTTGCCCTCTGTTTCAACGATTCCCGCCATGCTAAAATAACTATCAAGCATCTGCGATAATTGTTCGCGGCTTGCCGGATAAAACTGTCCGGCCCATGCCGCGTCTCGAACTCTCATTACATCCTCCCTATTTATTTTTCTTGCTTTTCTGCACTATTTTAATAACTTTTTGCTGAAAATAAAAGCCAAATGTTCGGCAAGGCTTGGACAATCCATTACTCTGCACTCAATAAAACGTTCACAGTGATAAATTAAATCCATGATGCATGTCTGCGCCAATCATCCTAATGTAACCACCCGAAAAAAATGTTTTGACTGCGGCAAACCGATATGCAAGGAATGCGAAATTCTGTTTTTACAGCGTTCGTTTTGCTCGTTTCGCTGTTTGCGACATTCATTATTCACGTCATTCAGGTCTCTGTTTGTACCATCAACATCTGAAAAATCAGTCCTTGCCCGGCGTATCCGATTTGGCAAAACGTGGCTCATTAGCGGATTGTTGCTATTGACGATACTTGCGGTTTTGGGCATTAGTTTTTATTCGCTGTATTCCGGTTATAAACGCGACATGTGGCAGCAGCGAGTGGTCGACACGGTTCAGCCTTATAGTACCGATTCCGTGGCCATCACGCTGAAAGATACGCCCGATGCCATGGTTCTGCAAAATAATATAAACATTGCCGGTGAAGCAGCGGACAGTGTCATAGTAACGCTAAAAGTGAATGGCCGCGTGAGTGCCGTTACGCTGCCGCAAGACGGCCAGTTTGTTTTTGAAGAGGTGGTTTTGCAATATGGTTCAAACGACATTCAGGTTTTGGGCATGGATACCCAGGGGCGAGTCAAGGTCTTGCAGACGATCAGCACCACCTACGGCTCGCCGCGCCTCTCCTTTTTGGCCAGGGATGTGAGACGCGGTCCCACAGACAAAAAATGGCTGGCCCTTACCTTTGATGGCGGTTCCGGCAATGGCGCTGCCGCGAATATTTTGGATATTTTGCGGAAAAACGATATTCGCTGTACCATGTTTTTGACTGCCGGCTTTATCCAACGTTATCCCGATATGGTGAAGCGCATGCTCAAAGAGGGCCACGAAATTGGCAACCATACGCACAATCATCCGCATCTCACCAATTATGAGATCGACCAAACCCACAATACGCGCGATGGCGTAACGCGAGAGTTGCTGCAAAAGGAACTTGTGGATACGGCAGAGCGTTTTAAAACTCTAACCGGCCAAAAAATGAAACCATTTTGGCGGGCTCCGTTTGGCGAGCATAATGGCGACATCCGCATGTGGGCGGCAGAAATTGGTTACCGCCAGGTCGGCTGGACCTATACGCGTCACGAATCCATGGACACCCGGGATTGGGTGGCCGATACCAGCTCCAGCCAGTACCAATCCTCGCAGCACATTCTGCAAAAGCTGCTGGCGTTTGGCGATTCCACAGACACCGGCGCCAACGGCGGCATCATTTTAATGCATTTGGATACACAACGCCAGGATCAGGTTCACACAATTCTGCCGGCATTTATTGATAGTATGCAGACTCGGGGATATACATTTGTGACAGTGTCAAAATTGCTCAGGCAATAGTTATTGAGAAACGCGGACAAACAACGAGCAAGAGGAAAAAAGCTTGAAACAAGAGTCGGATTTTCTAAATCTGGTTCAATCCCGCAAAAGCGTACGAAAATTTCAGGATAAACCGGTTGAGCGGAGCGTGCTGCAGCGCTGTGTTGAAGCCGCACGCCTGGCGCCTTCGGCTGAAAATGTGCAGCCGTGGCGCTATTTTATTGCCGACGATCCGCAGGTGAAAGAATATCTGGCGCAGCATGCCTTTTCGGGAATTTATCGCGCCACCCGATGGGCCGCCAAAGCGCCGGTATTGGTGGTCATTTTTGCCGAATTGGATATTCTGGCCAACCGCCTCGGTAAACAAATGACCGGCATCAATTACTATTTGATCGATATCGGCATAAGCGGCGAACATTTTGTCTTGCAGGCGCAAGAACTCGGACTGGGTACCTGCTGGATCGGCTGGTTTAGCGCCAAAGGTGTCCGCAAAGCGCTCAATGCTCCAAAACATCTGCGTCCTGTAGAAATGCTCGCTGTGGGCTATCCGCATCCAAACTATACTCGCGAACGAAAACGAAACCCTTTAAACGACATCATCTATTTTAACGAGTTTTAATTATGAAACATGACAAGCTATACAAAGGAACATTACTCAAACGCTATAAACGCTTTTTAGCGGATATCAAACTGGATAACAATAAAATCATTACTGCCGCATGCCCCAACACCGGCAGCATGTTAACCTGCAGCGAGCCGGGAAGCATGGTATACGTGTCAAAAAGCACAAACCCCAATCGGAAATTTCCATTTACGTGGGAGCTGGTGCAAAGCAATGGTACGCTGGTTGGTATCAATACCGGAATCCCGAACAAGCTGGTGCATCGATATATTAAAAAGGGCGCCATTCCCGAATTGGATGGATATCCCAACATCCGCAAAGAGGTAAAATACGGTGAAAACAGTCGCGTGGACATTCTGTTAAGCAGAAACGGCGAACGTTGTTACGTTGAAGTCAAAAATGTAACCCTGGTGGAAAATAATATCGCCTATTTTCCGGATGCGGTTACGCTACGCGGCACCAAACATTTAAACGAGCTCATGAATGTTGTCGACAAAGGACACCGCGCCGTGATGTTTTATGTGGTGCAGCGCAGCGATGCAAGAGAATTCAAACCCGCAACTCACATCGATCCGGTATATGCGGAAACGCTAAAACTGGCGCACGAAAAAGGTGTAGAGATTTTGGTCTATCAGGCCGATGTGAGTGTGGAAGAGATTACGTTGGGTGAGCCGCTGCCGTTTTCACTTGATTGATCGCAAAACCACTGCGTATTCTCTGCGCGCCTCGCGCCTTTGCGTTAAGCTAAATGCATCTATTCACCAAAATATAATTTGGATTAACATCGTATATTGTGGCAAATTTTTAAAAATAACCAAGAGGCCTTGCCTAGTCTTTCATGCGGAAACTAACTCGCCGAACACGCTCTCCTCATTGAAAAGTGTATACCCTGATATACATAAATTACATTTTTCGCGCATTAATTCAATTTTGTTTACCTTTAATGACAAGCGTGTAACAATTGTGGGACAACTTTGTCCATCGCTCTAGTACCACCATTTACCCTCATAAATGCTCACCGCTTTATCTATTTAATTCTTATCAACTAAACTAATTTTTATTTTGTCGGTTTTTTCCGTCATTCAAATGGCACATTCTCTGCATAACGCGCGGCCAGACAGAGTTAACTCGTAGTTTGGGGATTAATCACCGATAGTTCTACATCTCGGTGTAGAATTATAATGCCGCAACGGGCCTGGCCTATTGCGGTTTGTGTCAAAAACACTCTCCTTCAAGAGGGTAGGGTTTAACATAATTACACTAAAAATTTCACATGAACGTTTTTCGTTTGGGAATTACGTATGGAGGAACATCATGAAACGGTTGACATCTGCTTTTGTAATGAGCATCACGCTTTTGCTCTTTGTAACCCTTTTTAGCAACGCTTCTTTTGCCGACGGCTACGATATGCTGGGCTTCGATCTCCCAACATTTAATGGCAATTATGATGTGGTCACAGCAAACCTCGGCGCGCTTAATTCGCGCGGCCGCACATCCAGCTTGGTGAAACTTCCGGCTGATGCCGAAATCATTGCCGCGTACACGTATGCCAGCGGCTATAGCGATTTGCCTGAAGAAGAACTGGGCGACATCACCATCAACTTTATGAATAGAACCGATAATTCATCTACCACAGCAACGGCGTCATTGATCGGCTATGCCGCGCTGGAGGATGGGAAAAACTATTTTACCTATCGCGCCGATGTTTCCGAGGTGGTATCCGCCGGAACCAAAAGCTATCGCTTGAACGGATTTACTCTGCCTGCAATGCCGCAAGAGCAAGGCGGATTTTTTGGCGTGGGCCTGGTTGTGGTATATGCCCAGGAACAACTGCCGCAATCGCTCATTCAAATTGCCGACGGCCTGGACTATTTTTATGCCGAGGCCGGCTATACGACTACCGAAGTTGTGCCGTTTGAATTTGCAGCCCTTGGCTTCCCTCAATCCGCTGCGGTCAAGTTGTTTGCTGCCAAATCGCAGTCCGGCGGCACACAATGGTGGAGCGGTAACAGCGACGAAAGCGCTGCGGCTAACGCCATTTGGTATCAGAGCGGCAGCGGCAAAGTTCCGGCTGGTGATATTATGGATATGCCCGGGGCTGTGGATTTTAACGACTCGTCCAGTCCGGACCCGGCTGTGGATACGGACCCCCTGACCGAAATGTCAAATGCCACGCAAAAGTGGGCCACTGTGGAATTTTCCGCACCTATTTCGGAAAGCGACACCTTTTTGGCTCTCGAGCTCGAATCTCAAAGTGACAAAGAAGGCGCTGAACCGTACGAAGGTGTGTGGATGATGGCAACGACGCGCATCGTACTGGAAGACGTAGGCTGCGGAACCATTGGCGATATGGTGTTTTATGACCGTGATGGCGATGGCATGCAAGGCAATACACGCGAGCGCGGCATTCCCGGAGTTACAGTTCGTCTGTATGAAGACAATGGCAACGGCATTTTTAATGCTGATGAAGATGTACTGGTGAACGAAATGCTTACCAACGATCTGGGCTATTATGAATTCCGTTACCTGGAACTGGGCGTGTATTATGTTGAAATTGATCACGAACGCCTGGACCCGCAATATGTGGCCTTTACAAATATCACCAATCCCACCGACCCCATTGCACTTGAATCTTGTGAACCGCGGCTGGATATTGATTTTGGCCTAACCCTGTCGGGCACGCCTTCAGGACCTGGTGGCGGTAATTTCGGTGGCGGTGGTAATTTTGGTGGAGGCGGTAATTTCGGCGGCGGCTCGTTTGATTTTGGTGGATTTAACTTTGGCGGTGGCGGATTCTTTGGCGGTGGATTTGGCCAGGCCATGCCGGTTGAATTGTCGGATTTTGAGATTCTCGATTCAGAAAATAAAGTTCAAGTCTCTTACATGGCTTTGGATTCGGAAGATGCGCAATTCGAGTTTTATCGCAGCGAAGAACAATATCAGGGCTATCAAGTCGTGGAATTGGATTTCGAACGCTCAGGTTCCACAGATCGCCTGGTTTTTACGGATGAAGATGTTCAGCCCGGCAACGGCTACTTTTATCAGGTTGTGGAAATCGATCCTTATGGCGATCGCGTTATGCACGGCCCGATTGGTGTGACGGTTAGCGGCGTACCGGAAGCCTTTAGCTTGAGAGAAGCATACCCGAATCCGTTCAATCCGAATACCAAAATTCAGTACACCCTGCCCGAAGCCTCGGATATGACGCTGGAAATTTACAATATGATGGGACAAAAAGTGCGCACTCTGTATGCTGGTGCACAAAGTGCCGGCGCCCACGTTGCTCAATGGGATGGCACGAATGACGCCGGACAAAGCGTTTCTGCCGGCACCTACATTTACCGAATGAATGCCGGTGACTTTGAAGCGTCCAAAACGATTACATTCTTGAAATAATCCATATCATAAAACCTCAATTACCTAAAACCTCAAAGGTCTGCAAGACTTTGAGGTTTTTTTACAATTCCAACTCCCGTATCCAAATATTTCGAAAGCTCACCGGATCGCCATGATCTTGAATGGAAATTGGTTGTTTGACAGGATGCGCCTCATACTTCGGTTGCCCCTTGTTGGCCGTGCGCCCCATTAGCTCGGCGTGATACTGCACCAATACGCCATTATGAAACACGGTCATGTATGCCGGGGTTTCGAGCGCACCATCTTCCGAAAAGCGCGGCGCAATGTAAATAATATCATAGGATTGCCACTCTCCGGGCGGTCGGCTGGCGTTCACCAACGGAATGTGCTGTTTGTAAATCGCAGCAGCCTGGCCATTGACATAGGTTTCATTTTTATACGAATCTAAAATCTGCACTTCATAACGATCGGCGAAAAAGATGCCGCTGTTGCCGCGCTTTTGCCCGTCCCCCGTAATAATCGTTGGCGAGCGCCACTCGATGTGAAACTGGCAATCTCCAAAATTTCGTTTGGTGATGATGGCGCCGGTCTTTTTTACCACGGTCACTGCGCCATCTTGCACCTCCCATTTCACTGGCTCACCATATTTGTGTTGCCAACGCGACACATCTTCTCCACCGAACAAGACAATCGCATCAGATGGCGGTTCGGATTCGTCCCCGGGTCTAACAACATTGGGGACCGGCTCCCAAACCTCGGTATCTTTTGGCTTTGCATCTTGGGCCATAACAGTTCCAATGATTAACAGACTACACACATTCGTCCAGAAAACATATCTACTGTTCATACTTTCTCCTTTTGATTGGTTCGTATGTTCGAAAATCTTCAATTTGGCCCGGAAAAGCAAGATAATTTTAGTGCTGTAAGGAAATTCCGGCAGGATTAAGTCATTGACCCGATCCCTTTGCGGGATCGGGTCAATTTGAGATTTCTCAAAATGAAAAGAATTCATGGCCTACTCGAAAATAGCCATAACGTAAACCTGTTCATCCGGTCAACCATCAAAGTTTTTGCAAAAGATAAAAAAGTGTTTCGAATGTCCACAAAATTCGATATAATTTTTAAAACCAACAGAGGGTGTCATGAAAAAATTGTTGATTGTGGTAGCTAGTATTCTCGCCGTATTGATCTTGCTGGTTGGTGTTTTTGTACTGTATCAAACCCGTGATCGCCATCCGGGGTATTCGCTGGATTTAGCGCTGCCGGAAGCGGGCGAAACGCCATCCGGCAGCATACAAGTGGGACTGGCAAAAGTGAGCATCACGCCGAACATTAAGGACACTTGGGTCGACATAGATAGCAATGCGCGTTACGAACCGGAAAAGGGAGATACGTTCATAGACGGCAATGAAAACGGCAAGTTTGACCCGTTTTGGCTCGCCGGATTTCAAAACCGCCGCCCGGCGCAGGGCGTGCACGATGATATTTGGGCTCGCGCCATTGTGTGGGACGATGGTGCCGTACAGCTCGCTTATGTGATGCTCGACGCTATCGGTCTGTTTCATGACAATGTGATTACATTACGCAATATGGTCAAAGAACAAGCCCCGGAAATCGACCATGTTATTGTTTCCTCTACGCATTGTCACGAGGTACCGGATTTGATGGGCATGTGGGGCGAAAGTGAATTTAAAAGCGGAGTAAACAAAGCCTATTTGCGCTTTGTGCAAGAGCAAGCCGTGCAGGCCATTGCCGATGCATTTGACGAGCGCCAGCCCGCTGTTATTTCTATTGCTAAAATTGATTCTGTGGAAAAAGATTTAATTGAGGATGGCCGGCCGCCGTATGTGTTTGATGACGCCATACGTATGATGCGCTTTTCTCATGCCGAAACTGGCGAGTTTTTGGGCATTCTGCTCAATTATGGCTGTCATCCCGAAACGCTGGGCAGCCGCAACTTGATGATTACCGCCGATTATTTGCACTATTGGTTGGGTGGACTGGAACGCGGTATTTTTTATGACGGCGACCAAAAACGTCCGGGTTTGGGAGGGCTCGCCGTGTTCGCCCAAGGTGCCATTGGTGGGTTAATGACGGCTATGGGTAATGAGACGTACGATCCCTGGCTGGACAAAACATTTGCTGGCAAAGAACGCACGTTCGATAAAGCACGCGCTCAAGGTTATCGCCTGGCGGCCAAGGTGATGGATGAAATTGAGACGGGTAATTGGCAAACATTGGAAACGCCGACGATTCGGCTGCGCGCCACATCGTTTCAATTTCCTCTGCAAAACAAGATTTTTACATTGGGAGGCATTCTTGGCGTGTTTGACCGTGGATTCAAGCGCCTGAAATACATTCGCAGCGAAGTGAATGCTTTTGCAATCGGTTCGGCCTGGTTTATCACCATGCCGGGTGAGGTCAATCCCGAAATCATTAATGGCGGCATTGAGGCGCCCGAGAACCGCGATTTCGCCATCGATCCCGTTGAAGTGCCACCGCTGCGTCAGCTCATGCGCGGCGACATCAACTTTGCCATTGGCTTGGCCAACGATGAAGTCGGCTACATTATGCCGAAAACCCACTGGGACACCGAGCCGCCGTTTACCTATGGAAAAGAAAAAGCCATGTACGGCGAGGTCAATTCCCTGGGCCCGGATGCCGGACCGGTATTTTATGGACAGATAAAAACGCTGCTGGACGAGCTGTAATTCTGATTCACCCTGACAGGGTTTGAAACCCTGTCAGGGTGAAATTCGTCTACCTTATCATCAACATTTTAATGGTCTGGCTTAAAGTTTCACTCGTCAAGCGTGCATAGTAAATGCCGCTGGGCAGAGCATTTCCATTGGCATCCATCCCATCCCACGTAACCTGGTAACTTCCCGCCGACTGCGTTGCGGAAACCAATCGGCTCATCCATTGCCCGGTTTGGTTGTACACATCCAACTGAACGCTACCGCTCTGTTCTAACTGATACTCGATGTGCGTTAACGGATTGAACGGATTGGGATAGTTTTGCCGCAACTCAAAGCTATTGGGAATTTGAGCGATCCGATCGTCCACCGCTGTACCTTCCACGACCTCGCGAACCGTAACGTTGTCGATCATCATTTCATCAGTAGCATTGGGGTCCGGATTAAGCAGGGCAAAATAGGTATAATGCCCTTCGACACGGGGTTCGGGATCAACCGTTTCGATCAACCAGGCGTCCGGCTCGTCGCTCTCTTCACCTTGCCAGACTTTGACTTTGAACAGACCCTCATAGAGATAATATTTCACCCAGTAAAATTTGTCCAATTCAAACGCAAAGGCTCCAAACTCAGAGAGCCAGGTATAGCCCGTGGGATCGAGCAGGGCATACTCCTCTTGAGGAACTCTTGCCAGGGCCACAGCGCCTTCCAATGGACTTATATATACTATATAGGCCGGTGAAATGCGCGGGTCCGAATCGGTGCCGTCGGTATCCTGAATCATACGTGAAGTGGCAACAAACCAGGACTGTGTGAGATTGACAAAATTGACCTGGAACGTCATTTCCAAGTTGGCGCTGCTAAAATCGTCCCGGATCAATTCCTCTTGAATCTCTTCCGAAAGCTCCCCACTTTCTGTGAATTCGAGAGCATAAATGCCGTTTGTTCCCGCCAGCGTAACGGCCAGCAGGGTAAATGAGCCCTGTTGAAAATAGAGCGAGCTATCGCGCTGCTCCACCACCGATCCGACCAGGCCATCCGACTCGCCATAGTAGAACCAGCCTACTTCGTAATAGGCTTCGGGATCCTCATCGTTAAAATTGTCAGACCACAACACATCCCCCACTTGCTGTGCAAAAGCGCCACTGCAGAGCAATAAAACGACCCAAAATAAACGTCTCAACCTCATGACAACCTCCTATGGTTTTGTGAATGGTGAACATTTAGGGTAAATTTTATGTCGTTTTTTACATGACAAAAATCGAGTAGGATGGTGCCAGGTTCAGTAAGCGCTTTGTCAACGCCACTTATAGGATGCCGCTGGCATCCAACACAAACATACGCGTACTCTTGGAATAACTGCCGCCATTGGGATGCGGATAGATCACATCCACATAAAACGCGAAATAGCCCACGACGGGCAACTCAATTTCAATTTGCAAAGGTGAGGCGATTTGCGTAGAAATATCATCCGATGTCCAGAGCGCGTCGCGGAAATCACGATCATCGGATTCGGCTTGCCACAGTTGCGCTGAAACGAGCTTGTTTGTATCGACTTGAACGGTCAGAGTCACCCGATTTTCGGTTAGCGAAAAATCCCATTGCAATTCGGGATAGGGAACATTCTGCAGCGTTTCCGCAAAAAAGGCACTGAGCGCCTGAACGGCTTGCTGACCGCCGCCCAGATCGTGGCCGGCATTGGGAACATAGTGAATAAAATTTTTGCCGGGAATGTCGCCAAAATAATGTTTGACGGCATCCACGGGCCAATATTCGTCGTTGGTGCCGATAAAAATCAGTTTGGGAAGTGTAAGCTTGTCGCGATACGAATAGGGATCGATCATGGTGGACAGCTCCTCGCCATCTTTTGTACGCACGTCCTGAGCAATGCCGAGGCGAACGTAATCTTGAATTTGGTGACTGTAATCGCCCCAAATGTCGACTTGGTAATCCATCTGCACCGGCATGTTGAGCACATCAATCACCATCGGTCCGATGGCGGCCACGCGCTCATCTTGCGCCCCGGTGAGCCAGGTGGTCCACCCCCGTTTGGAGGCGCCGGAGACGACAAAGCGTTTTATTTCCAGATCGAGCTGCTGCTCGGAGAATTCCTGCAGCGCATCCATAGCGCGCACCGCACTTTTAACCATGGGGAACAGCAACGGCCAGGTCATGTCCTTATCCTGACGATATTGATGCAGCGTGTAGGAAATGATTTCATCCTCATAAAGATCACCAAACAGCGGCTGGTTCGGCACCTGCCAAATGATGGCGACCGGAGCATGGTTTTCCAGGGCCACTTGTCGCATCATCAAAATAGCGTCGTCATTCGCATCTTTCCATTTCGGCTGGCCGTTGACATTTCGGCCTCCGGTTATAAACAGCAGCGCGCCGTCATAACGCACCTCCGCAGGCACCAGAAGGGTAAGCTGATGTTGCCACGTATACTCGTGCCATTGTTGCGAGGTGAGCAGCACATTGTAACCGGCAATGTCTTCCAGCTCGAACGAATCGCGCAGCTCCCAGGCAAACGTCTTGTCGTTGTTGGCGAGATACCGTTGCAGCGCCGTTTCCGGCGTGACCGGTTCGGGCGCGCAAGAGAACAGCAATAGAGATACAACTGACAGCATAAGCGTTGAGAATAGCAGTTTGAACATATCAAAGTTCCTTGGCATTTATAATTTATAAAAGAATTTGCCACGAGGCACTAAAACACAAAGAAACAAATAGATAAAAGACTCATTAGACATTAACTTTGTTTTCAGCATTCGACGTTGACATATGAGGCCATTATCTGTTTTTAAACTTTGAGCCCTTGTGACTTTGTGGCATTTGAATTTTTCAGACCAAGCTAGTCTATTAATTTTGCATACGCGGTCGCCAGAACATCAAAACTCATACTGGAGGACGAAACGTCATCCTCCCTCCCATTCAACACCGATTTGGCAAAAGCAACCAAGTCCGGCCGCAAGGACAATACGTGCTCGATCACCGCGGAGAGTTTTTCTTCCAACGGTTCGTGGTCGGCAACTGCATGCACCAATCCGATGCGAAAGGCTTCATCGGCGCGAATATTATCGCATAATAAAATGAGCTCTTTGGCACGCGCTTCGCCAACCAGCCTTTTCAAGCGCATCATCGCACCCCAGCCCGGCAGCCAGCCATGTTTGAGCTCGGGCATGCCGAACGTGGCGTTTGGTGTGGCAAAACGAAAATCGCACGCCAGGGCCAGCTCCAGCCCGCCACCAAAGGCATAACCGGTTATGACGGCAATGGTCGGCTTGTTTAGCTCTTCCAGCCGTTTGAATAACAAATTGCCGGTTAAAATCCAGCGGTTGTTGTCCTTTCCCTTCAAGGCGCGAAACTGATTCAAATCGCCCCCCGTGGAAAAGGCGCGTTTACCAGCACCACGAAACACCAGACAGCGAACATCGGAATTCTTTTCCGCTTTTTGAATGTGGTCATTCAGCAATTCGAGCATTTCAAAATTGATGCAGTTGAGCTTGTCGGGATTGTTCAACGTGAGGGTGAGAACATAATTGTGCAGCTTGGAGAGTATGAATGAATCCATAAAACCTCCTAAAAAAGAGGTGCATCCGTGAAACAACGTTTATCCATAAGGGCCGGAGATCTCGGAACTAACGGTTCAAAGTCCATCAAATCTAAAATATCGGATTTGATATCCACGCCAGGCGCAGCTTCTTTGAGCAGCAATCCGTCCGGCGTGAGTTCGAATACGGCTCGCTCGGTGATGTACAAAATAGGGTGCTGTTGCTCCAGAGCATACGTGCCGCTAAACGTGACTTGCTCCACCTGGGAGATAAATTTTTTGTACTTGCCGGGATGCATGATTTTGAGGCCTCCGTCGATCACCTCCATTTCGGCTTTAACCGCAAATGAGCCGCAAAACACCACCTTTTTGGCGTTTTGTGAAATGTCGATAAAGCCGCCGCAGCCGGTGAGTTTGTTGCCGAATTTACTGGAATTGACATTGCCGTGCTGATCGACCTGAGCAAATCCCAAAAAGGCGCAATCGAGGCCGCCGCCGTGAAAAAAATCGAATTGATAGCCGTCATCCAAAATGGCATGCGGATTGTACATGGCGCCGAAATTGAGTCCCGTAGTCGGAATGCCGCCCAGCGCACCTTGTTCGATAAAAAAGGTAACGTCGTCCAAAACGCCTTCATCGCGCAGCACAATGGGCACGCCATCGGCCATACCGTAACCGACGTTGAGAAACATGCCGGACCGCACTTGGAGCGCTGCACGTCGAGCAATCACTTTTTTGATGCCGTCGATGCTGAGGATTTCCTCGCTTGGCGCTTGGCGATCGATCATTGACAAATCGTATTGTGTGATGAACGTCATGCCCTGTTCCGGTTCAACCACAACATAATCGATCAATGCCGCCGGGACTTTGACGCGCTCTGGCTTTGCATGTTCTTCGGTAATTTGTTTAACCTGCGCGATTACCGTGCCGCCGTTTATTTTGGCGGCCTGCGCAATGGAAAGCATGGCAAAAGTAGCGACCTCGTCCTCCATGGTCAGGTTGCCGTGGGGATCCATCGACGTGCCTCGGATAAACGCATAATGAAACGGAATACTTTTGTAAAGCAAATAGAGCTTGCCATCTATTTTAATGCGCTGCACCAAATCCTCGGTGGTGCGCGCATTCAGCTTACCGCCTTCGAGTTCAGGATCGACAAACGTACTCAGTCCCGTAGTGGTGAGCACACCCGGCCGACCGCCGGCCGTAGCGCGTACCAAATGCGTGAGCACGCCTTGGGGGAAATTGTAGCCTTCGAGCTGTTCGTCTTGCGCCAGCGTCACCATGCTGGGCGCATTGCCCCAAAATCCGCCGATGACGCGCCGCGCCAGTCCGGCATGCGCCAGGTGGTTGAGGCCGCGCCGGTCGTTATCGCCAATGCCGCAGGGGTGTAAAATTGTCAAATCGCGCGGACGCTGGCGTTCGACAAAACTGCGGCCCATGCTTTCGATCAGCGCATCGGGAACCGCGTGACCGGCGCCGCCGCCGCCAATACAAAGGGTTGCGCCATCAGGAATAAGATCGGGTACATATTTAGCGTCAATGAGTTTCGGTTTCATGTT
>CAYPZM010000124.1:0-13502 GCA_964414825.1 uncultured Cytophagia bacterium
GCCAAATCTATTTTGCCCGGATATGGGGTGCGGTAATAATCGATGAGCTCATTAATACGATCTTTGAGATGACTGAGGCTCTCTTCCTCATACAAATAAATCAAAATGCGCAACAGGCGGCGGGAGTTGGCTTCGTTTTTAATCGTGCGACTGTGCGCGGCCACGCCATCGAGATAATGATAGACATCCCAATCACGATTGGAGGTGCGGCCTTTAAAATAATCATTTTCGATGAGATTTTGCATCCAGGGTTTGTCGAGCTCTTCCAACAGCGTAATCAGCAAGTCCAACACATAATGATTGGTTACGGCGTTAAAACCACTGGTCATATAATTAAAATAGTGCGTATTCAGCGGCGTGCGCACCAGATGATAAATATAGGGCAGATACCCCAGCATAATATCGTCATGATGCGGTGCAGTATGCATAAAGGTGGTATTGGTCACTTCTTCGACACCGGCGTCAATTTTGCGGATCAAACTCGATTCCACATCTTTGAGAATGCGCTCATGGGCGAGGTCGCTTTTTTTGAGCACATGATCCACAAAGGGATCGGCGCGCATGTCTTTGAGGGAAAGATCTATAATTTTTTTATCGTGTTTCAAAGCCAAATCAATGACAACGCGCTCGATTTCTTCTTGCGGCAGCTCGTCCTGATTTTTAAAATCGACCAACCGGCGCTCCATCAACCGACACGCTGCACCTTTGGTGAGATAAAAACGGGCGTTGGGCAAATCCTGCAAAATAGACGCCGGAGATTGATTGCTTTTTTCCGACTGAATGGCATCGGCAACAATTATTGCTTTGGCTTCACCCGCGGCAATAATTATGGCAACGACATTTTTGTTGTGCGCGATAGTGCGCAAGCCAATGGTAACCACCAACCGGTTGCGCGATACTTCAATGCCGCCGAGGTCGCCGGCTGCCGTGGCTTGCGTTTCGTAATTTGTGGCAGTTAGGCGAGTGGTTGAGTAATGGTCCGAGCCTTTGATATTAAAGGCAATGTGGCCGTCCGGACCGATGCCGCCGAGAAAAAATCCAATACCACCCAGTGAACGGATTTTTTGCTCAAAATTGGTACAATATTCATCAACCGCTTCCAGAACCTGCTTTTTTAGCCGCTCCTGCTGATTTGCCGCATGACGATGGCGCAAGGATAAATCCACAACTCCGTTGGGAAACACCTGATCCGGCGACACGTGTTCGGGCACACCAATGTTCCACAAATTCATCAGCATGGCTTTGTCCGGATCGAGTCCAAAACTGTCGACGTAATATTTTTTCACATAATAATAAAAACTGTTTTTTTGATTGGGATCGATGGGATAAAACTCGTCCATTTGAATAAAATGCAGGCCATCCATTTCGGGCTTTTTGGTCGGATCAAGCCCATTGTCCTGCAAATCCCGCTGCACATGAGCCTTGCGCCAGTTTTTTAAATAATGGGTCACAAAATGGATAAAATGCTCCGGCGTTTTTCCAGTAGGCAAACTGATGACACCGTTGGGATTTTTTTGCACCCATTCCAAAAATCGTAATGCTGTAAGCTTGCCCAGCAATGGAAAATTTTCAACCTCAACGATACCGACGTGCTCTGTAGGCCGATACATAAAATTGCGCCCGGACTTTTCCAGGGCCAACGTTTCAACCGGTGACAAACGATCCTGTGTAGTCATGGGGCCCTATTTTTATTCAATGAGTGAATTAATTAGAAAAAGATAAACGTTTTGAAGAATATTGTCAAGCAGAAATTCCTAAAGATGAGGATTTGGAGCGGTAAAAGAAATGAAATGTGCTGTTTGCACCCCCTCAAACAGCACATTTTTTTTAACTCGTTCGTTTAATGGAACAACCAAACGCCTTGGTTTGGGCGGTGGTAATTTTTTCCCCGGCCAATAGCTCGTCAAGCGCATCTGTTAGGTCAGTGCTTTTGCGCTCATCGGCATCTGCGGAATCGTCAATGCGGCCGTGATAGACGATCTCCAAATCGGAGTTTAACAGATACACTTCGGGTGTCACTTTGGCATCGTACTTGTCGGCAACCTCATTGTTTATATCTTTGAGCACAACAAAAGGAAAATCATGCTTGTTTGCGTGTTCTTTCACTTCAGCCATATCTTCCATTTTGTTTGAATTGATACCCAAAAATACAATCCCTCTCTCTTGATACGCGTTGGCCAACTCTACCATGCGTTCATTAAAACCGTTAGATACCGGGCACCGCGTGGCAATAAACATCACCACAACGCCTTTGGCATCTTTATAGTCATTTAACGTGTGCTGTTCGCCGTCCGTTCCCGGGAGCTCAAAGGTTGCAGCGAATTTCATTTCCGCATCCTCGGCCACAGCAAAGGCAGTAATCATTAAAATTAAAAACAGAACCGCGCTTTTTTTCATATTATACTCCAAGTTATTTTGACTTTTTAATAGGTCTTTAAGAACAATCAAGAGTTTGGGATCATTCCCATAAATAGATACTCTTGAAAGGCTCACCTGACATTTTAAAATAATCGATGGGATACAAACCTGGACAGACAAGGCGACTGGCGCAAGGTCAAGCCATTGAGAAGCTGATCGCTCTTTTTTCAGATGCATGAAGGAAGGCGTAAAAAAAAACGATCTCAAGATTGATTATCGAGATCGCTGTAAATGTAATTACCGTAACAAAAATATAGCTAACGCAGCATCATAAGCTCTTCGCGCAGGCTTTCCATATTTTCCAATACTTTTGCGCCCATCGATTCCAGGGTTTCCCTGTAACTTTGCACAGAGTGGCCCCCAACCAGGATATGCACATGATCGGGCAGCAGGCGACGGAGATGGATAAATTGCTCTATGACTCCTTTGTCTGCGGGCGGGTAAACGATGCTTACGAGCACGGCTTTGGCGTTCATTTCGCGAACCGCATAAACAATCTCTTCCGCCGGCAAATTGGGACCGAGATATTTGGCCTTCCACCCTTGCGATGCCGCTGAAATAGCTGCCAACAGGGCGCCGAATTCGTGAAACAGTCCGGCAACCGTTGCCGTAACCAGCACCGGCGCATTGTCCGGAACAATGATGGTATTCAGCAGCCGTCCCAAAAACGTACGAATGGTGGCAGAAGCGCTGTGCTCTTGAGCCACCCGCATGTCCCCTCGAAACCACTCTTCACCCAACTCGTGCAAAATGGGGATTACGATTTTATCAACGAGAACAGGTTGGCTGAAATTAACGCTGGCTTCGGTGAGAATGTTTTCGAGTTCGTCATTATTAAAACGCAAGGCAGCATTTATAGAGGCTTTGGTATAGAGTTCCGGAGGTTCATTTCCTTTCAGCTGCGACTCGGCAGAATGCTTGGGGCGTACAATTTTTTGCTCGCGCACAAGCCCTTCCAGCGCTTCTTTGGACAATTCCGAGAGCTGTCCAATGCTGTGCCCCGCCTGAGTGGCGCGTTTTAACAAAAGCAATTTTTCTACATCTTTTTCGGAATACAAGCGACGGTTGGTTTCGGTTCGTTTCGGATTAATAATACCGTAACGACGTTCCCACACCCGAATCGTGTGCGTGGTTAACCCGGTTTTGAGTGCAACCGCCTTTATCGGGTAAACCGGCTCCTGCGTTTTGCTTTTTTTATTCTCATTCATTTTTATGTCTTTACCGTGTTATTGTCTAAGTTTTGTCAACATTATTGTTAAACCATAATATTACAAAATCTATTCCGCTAAGACCAGAATTAATCAATTTTATCCCAAAAGCTAAACAGCATGATTCCCGATCAATGAATTTTCTAACAAATTCAATTTATCGGAAATATTTTTTAATTTCCCGCAGTTATAATGCATGATTTTAGACATTTCATAGACAACATATAACTTTATATGTATAGAAGCAATATTAAAGTTTGACGTTTCTATGGATTCATCAAGAGTAATTTCGTAAAGTTTGGGTGGTCGATTTTCGTATAAAACAGGCAAGGGCAATGCGGTGGAAAATCGGCCACCTTTTTTCAAGGTATTTGAAAGCAGATCAAAAGATACCGTGCATGGATTTATCGCTGTTTCAGCAATTGGGGCTCAATTTGATAAAACGAAACGCCCTTACGCCTGCCTACTTTAATATATCGCCTCGACAAAACAGAATTGTGTTTACCGGTTTCGACAAATTCCGCAACGAGCACATAGCCACCCTGTCTTCCGGGCAACTCGAAACAGATCGGCACATACTGATTTTCATGAGGACGAATTTTTATACTCAGCGTTTGCTGATAATGTTCATCTCCCTGAGAATCCAATAGCCGGACGCGAACCGTGCCGTTTACCGGCGATTGCTTGTCCGTCACTCCCACCAAATTGAATGAAAACTCGGATCCCGGCTCATACGCCTCGCCTATTTTGATGTAGCGTTGGTCGCGTACATCAATATACACTCCGCTCGGCGCAAAACAGTGCTGGAACCAAGCCAAAGCCGGACTCGGATTCAGCTCGGCAACCTCGCCAACCCACCAGTCGCCGGTAAAACCAAGATTATCCGACAAGTAACAAAACGCTAGAATCCCCGCCAAATCGCGACGCGTACGCAGCCATTCGGTCTGGCATTGCAGCCAATAAGCCTGCATATCCCAGCGATCTTGCGCGCTGGCATTGTCGCCAAGATAATAAGGATACATCTGTTTGGTGAGATGCGAGGGCGATCCATCACGCCAGAGCCACACCCAACCGTATTCGTTGACGAGCTGGGCCGCGCTGCTGGCAAACTCCTGGTGCCAGCGTTCGGGCCACCAAAACAAGTCACCCAGCGGATAGGGATTTTCCTGTAAATAATCGGGCAAATCGGGCCGCCAGCCCGGAGTCATATAGGGGTGCGGCTCGTCCATTTCATCGAGTGCCATTTCTTCGGCGGTCATGTACCCCGCATCCCAAATGCGGGTAGGATCGAGCTGCTTTAGTTCGGGAATCAATTCATTCCCAACAAATTCATTCCAGTTTTCGTTGATGGCATCCCAAATAATAATCGATGGATGCGAGCCGTCCGACCATACCCAATTGGTGTATTCGGCGCGAATTTGATCGTCCCAGCCATGGTCTTGCCAGTAGAGCCATTCGTTTTGCAGCATCAAGCCGACGGAATCGGCAATGTCGTACCAAAAATCCGGCGCTATGCCCACGCACACGCGCATGGCGTTCCAGTGCAGTTGTTTGGGATAATGAGCCAGCAGCTTGATCACCCAATCGCGGTCCCACGGCAGCGCCTGACAGTCGGGATCTTCAAAAAAGCGATGCAGCGTGACGTTGGTGCCGCGCAAATAAATGCGCTCACCATTGAGAAAAAAGAACTTGCCGCGGCGTTCAAAATCGCGAAAACCAAAAGTATCGATTACTTGATCCAGCGGCTGTCCGTTTTTATCCAGCAAATCGATCTGCGCGGTATAGAGAAACGGATCGTCCGGCGACCATAAATGCGGATTTTGAATGGGCAACGAAAACTCCACTCGGGTGATATTATCGCGCGTCACCACCGCTTTGGTCGCAAACGGTTCACCAAATGACGCTGCCGATTCTTTTTCAAGCAAACGAACGCGCACTTGACAGGTATCTTGCATTTGCTCGCCATAGACCTGTTGCGCCTCGTAAAAATTTCGGATCAACAGTTTGACATCAACTTTATTTCCTTTAACCGAGGGTAGAACGAGCGTTTTGTGCAAACGCAGCACATCGCTAAACGACAACTCTACATCATCCCAAATACCCGGGATGTAATTAACTTTTTCCTTGTCCGTGCTGCCGGCGGCGGGACTCGGAAGCCAGGCGCGGTCTCCCACGCGGATGAGAATTTCGTTTTTCTCCCCCGGCTTGAGATATTTTGTGACCGGCACTTCGATGGGCGTATAACACTCCATGGACGATCCGGCATCCATGCCATTGACAAACACCTGGGTGACGTATTTACTTTTTTTAATGGTCAAAATCGCATAATGTCCTTCCATCTCTTTCGGAACGTTTATCACCTTGCGATACCAGTTGTATTTTGGTTCGTATTGCAAATCCAGAACGCGGTGATCGGTTTTTGCCTGCGCCGTTTTGGATTTAGAATACAACTCTTCGTATTGATCGATTTTCGGCTCGGCCAAATGCACCAGTCCCGGCACCGGAATGGTTCGCGTAAATATTTTTGGCGGCAATGCGGTGTCGGTTTGCTCGAATTGCCAGGCGCCGTTGAGGTTGATGGTGGTTCGAGGAGAGGAGTGGAGAAGGGAAAAGGGAAAAAGGAAAAGCGAGAACAGAGTTAGAATGGTTAATTTCATGGTGAATCCTTAAACATGTATTCGGAAAAGTCAGTGAATTGATGTTCTATCTTTTGAATTGAAACCTAATTTTCAAAACAAGATGCAATGGACGAACGATGTACTTTGGAGATTATTACTCGCTCAACTCCCATCGTTTCAAATACTTTGTATTCCACGCACTCGCTTGCTGCACAATGCCAACATCGGGCGCGAGAATGTAGGTGAGCTCGTCGGTTTTGAGCTCCGGGG
The DNA here is from genome assembly GCA_964414825.1 of uncultured Cytophagia bacterium. Taxonomy (GTDB): domain Bacteria; phylum Zhuqueibacterota; class Zhuqueibacteria; order Residuimicrobiales; family Krinioviventaceae; genus CAYPZM01. The sequence goes on from CAYPZM010000124.1 coordinate 6,515, forward strand.
CGTCAAAATCAAAGCGAATGCAGCCGGCAAAGCTTTTGTCATCGTATTCAATAGTTTGGTTGCGCGTTACGGTAACTATGTAATCCAATTTTTCCGACAGCGTATATTGATAGGTGCCCCCATCCGCCACCGAAAAATCGAGCCACAATAAATTCTTGCCGCTGAATCGTTTGTACATTCGCCCCCATTGGTCCTGATGCAGCGTGTCGGCAAATCCTTCCTTGTTGCCATAAAGATAATAGAGCGTATCATTTTCTGTATACGACTTCCATACGCGAATGCTTTGTGTGGCATCGGAATGGTTTGTTTCATAATAATACCAAATGTTACCGGCTCGAATGGGGAAGAAAAATGACGAATCCGACTCGGGCGTTTTTTCTTCCGGCTCGGTGGGATTGTCTTCGCTACAGGCCACAAGTAACACTACTGCAAATAAAAGCATCCATTTTTTCATAGGGAGCTCCTTTAAAGAGATTCTATTTTGTTAGTACAATATGACAAAAATTCAACAAATGACAATCTATTTCCAGCTCATGACTGTCTTTTTGCCACCTTGTCGACAAGTCCCGGCGCAATAAGCTTGAACCATAATCCCAAGCCGCCAGAGGCGCCAGTTAAAAAAACAACATTCTCACGAAAGCTTGCCTGTATTCTCCCTCACTTCAATCCAGCTCTTTAATATAAATATTTGCAAATTCAACCGGGTCGCCATGATGCTGCAGGGCGATGGGCCCGGATTCCGGCATGCCGGGCAGCGTGGCCTTGTCAAGCACCAGTTTACCGTTCAGCAAAACCGTCACCACATTATCAATCACCGTGATTTCAAAGCGATTCCAGTCACCAACCGGATTATCGGCATTCTGGATGGGCGTGGCGCCTTTGCGCACCTCCGCCGGCATGGATGTATCGGTGCGGTATCCATAAATTTCGCCGGACCCGACGGGCCAGTTCCAAATATTAATTTGGCTTTTTGACGACCCGCGCAAATAAATACCGCTGTCGCCGGCATCCATCACAGCAATAAAAAAATCTTCGCCGCTTGTATCTTTAAATGTCGAGCCGTCCGGCAGCACCACCGGTACTTGGGCAAGTTGCGGTTCGCGGGGCAAACGCCAATCGACGATCAAAACAAAATCTTTGAATTTTTCTTGCGTCCATAAATGTTTTTCTTCGCCCTCGGCTTTACTTTTGCCGTCGTATTTGAGAACCCAGTTGTCAGCAACCCAATGGCCTTTATGGCCAACCGGTTGGCGCCAGCCGCGCAAATCGACGCCATTGTACAGCGGTCGAAATCCGCGCGCTTCTAAAGCGGTCACCTCGGGCGGCGGATTCGTTCCCGGCAGCTCCAATATACGAATGTTGCGAAATTCCATCTCACCGCCTTCGGCTTCAAGACAAATGTAACCTTTGCGTGGATTGGTATGAAATGCCTGCGTGACGATCTCGCCGTTCACCGCCAGCGTCAATGTGCCGTTACGGCTCTCCACGCGATATCGATTCCACTCGCCAGTGGGATTGGCGCGGCGTTCCTGCGGCAATGAGCGCATCCAGCCATTGGGATGCGGCGGAAACGGCGCCATAGTCGCGCCTTGGATCGCAAACACATCGCCGTGACTGGTATAATTTTCCGTATTTCGGTCGGTCAAAATTTGAATTTCGATAGAGCGGGTAAACGGCTTGCCGGTGACAGGCAAGGGATCGGAATGCACAAAAAGTCCGGAATTGCCTTCTTGCGTGAGATGGCGATATTCCAACTCTAAAATATAATTCTCGAACATGCGTTCGCTGCGCAACACGCCAGTGGGCACGCCGGTGCAGTGGATTTGACCATCTTTGACCGTCCAGGTTTCCGGCGCGCAATTGACATTCACCCAGCCGTCCAGGTTTTCGCCGTTAAACAAGGGGACAAAGTTTTCTTGCGCGAAAGCGCTTATTACAAACACCAAAAGAATCAATCCAGCACTTTTCATTGTTCTTCTCCCAATAAATGAAGCTGAACCACCAATTTACTCGAATTTATTATTCGTGTTTATTCGTGCGATATACGTGGTTTATTTCTCCAACCAAAACCGCTCAATCTCTTCCAGCGATTTGCCTTTGGTTTCAGGCACGCCAAATTTGACCACGAGAAAAAGCGCAATACACAACACTGCATAAATCCAGAATGAAAATCCATGGTGAAAATGTTCAACCAGCCAGGGATTTTCGTCGAGCATGGGAAAGGTTTGCGACACCACCCAGTTGGCGGCCCACAGCAAAATCGTGCAAATGGACATGGCGCGGCCGCGAATACGCGTAGGGAAAATCTCCGACAAAATTACCCAGGTCACCGGCCCGACCGATAATGCAAAGCTGGCAATGTAGGAGAGAATAAAAACGATCACCCAACCGGCCGTGATTTGCAAAAACGAGGTCATGCCAAACGCCAGCAACGACAATCCCATGCCGGTAGCGCCGATGAGCATGAGCGGTTTGCGGCCGACTTTGTCGACATAGGTCATGGCCACGACAGTAAATCCCAAATTGAACGCGCCCACCACAACAGTTTGCAGCAGTGCAACGTTTGAAGTGGCGCCGAGGCTTTTAAAAATCTCCGGCGCATAATAAATGATGACATTGATGCCGGTGACCTGCTGTAAAATCGCCAGGCCGATGCCGACAAGTAAAATGAGCCGCAACTCGGGACGGAACAGCTCGGCGAGTGAACCACTCTCTTTGGCAATGGTGCGCTGAATGTCCTCGACCTCCCGCTGCGCATGCGCTTCACCGCCAATGCTGGCGAGGATGTGTTTGCCCTCTGAAACTCGGCCCTGCTTTATAAGCCAGCGCGGACTTTCGGGCACAAAAAACAATAAAACGAAAAAAAACAACGCCGGCAAGGTTTCCGAGCCAAACATCCAGCGCCAGCCGGTGGAAACGTTCCACGCTTCGGTGTGCAAATCGGAGATGAGATAGTTGACAAAATAAACCACCAACATGCCGGAGACAATGGCAAATTGGTTCCAGGAGACCAGTCGGCCGCGAATGGCGGGTGGCGAAATTTCGGCGATAAACAACGGCGACACCATGGAAGCAGCACCGACGCCGAATCCGCCGACCATACGAAAAATCACAAATTGCGTCAAAGTAGTGGGCAACGCAGAGCCAATGGCGGAAATGGTGAACAACACTGCCGATAGCAGCAGCACTTTTTTGCGGCCCAGAGCATCGCTCATTACCCCGGCAAACGCCACCCCGATGATGCAGCCGATGAGCGCGTTCGACACGGCCCAGCCGGTTTGCGCGGCGTTGAGCTGAAAATGCTCGCGCAGGTAGCCGACCGCCCCGGCAATCACCGCGGTATCGTAGCCAAACAACAATCCCCCGAGCGCCGCGACAATGGCGGCAAAGTAGACGTAGCGTTTGTTCACGGCCAAGTCGAGTTCCTCTCCTTGTTTTTTTGTCCGAAATGAAGAATTGTAAAAATGAGAATCATTTGACCCAATTTTCAACCTTGAGATGGGAAACGCACTGAAACTCTTTGATATTGTTGGTTACGAGAATACAATTGCTTGAAACGGCATGAGCAGCGATCAAGGCGTCGTAGGGCCCAATGGGGGTTCCTTTCGTTTCCAAATTTGCGCGAATGTTACCATAATCCAAGGCGGCTTTAGAGTCGAATGGCAAAATGGTCAATGGCGCCAAAAATTGCAGCAAGGCCATTTTATTTTTCTCAGGAAACTGGCTTTTAGCGACACCATATTGCAGCTCGCCAACTGTAATGGCGGACACACAAACATCTTTAATATCGAGGGAGGTAAGTTTTTCAAGAACCTGGCTGGGCTGTTTTTTGACCAAATAGATGCAGATGTTGGTGTCGAGCATGTAAGTCATAAAGACTCTCTCGATTGCTCATTGGGCTGCTGACGCTCCTGCATAAAATCCTCGGAAAACTCGTCCAAGCTTTTCAACAACGATGCCCAGCCGCTTTTGCGCGGAAACAAAATGACCAGGTCGTCAATTTTTTTGATATAGACATCGTCTTCATCAAAACGAAATTCTCGCGGAAGCCGAATGGCCTGACTGTTGCCACTTTTGAATATTTTTGCGGTTTGCATACTACCTCCAAAAAGTATATACAAAGATATATACTTTTTGAGAACGATGCAATTCATTTTTTAATCTGATAAATTCAATTGCCTCAAAGGCACCAAGGCTCGAAGCAAAAAGCAACGAGTGAATATTTAAAGCGCGCGATTATCCAGTTAGCTCAGAAAAAGCAGCTTTTTCTCAAAGAAGAGTTTGTCCAGAGATTCCATCCCTGGACGTAAAATGAGGCAGGGCTTCAAGCCCATTTTGGGACTTGAAGTCCCAATCCACTTCCCGTCCAGGATTAGAAATCCTGGACGAACGCTTTGCTGAGCGAGTTGAATAATCTATTTTAAAGCGACATTGTCTACTAATAATATTAGGTTTACCTTTCTAATTTTCCTTTGTGCCTTTATGGCCTCTGAATATGAGTTTGCGGTGCCAACAGATCTAATTCACCAATTCTCTTTCAATATCTTCCAACGATTTGCCTTTGGTTTCGGGCACACGCGTTTTCACAAATAAAAATCCCAGCACACAAATGCCGGCGTAAATCCAAAACGTGCCGGCGTTGCCGAGTCCGCGATTTAAAAATGGAAAGGTATAGGTCAGCCCAAAACAGGCGATCCACAAGGCCGAGACGGACACAGCCATTGCAGCGCCGCGAATGCGGTTGGGAAAGATTTCTGAAATAACGACCCAAACCACCGGCGCGAGAGACATACCATAAATACCGATGGCGGCCACGACTAATACGAGCATGTGCGCGCCGGTCGATTGGAAGAAATAACCCGTTCCGAGTAAGAGGTAATTGACCGCCAAACCCGCAGCGCCCACCAGCAACAGCGGTCGCCGGCCCCAGCGGTCCACGGTGAAAATGGCCACAAAGGTGAAAATCAAGTTGACCGTACCGGTAATGACAATGTTGAACAAAATCGCGCTGACGCCATACCCGGCAGCGGAAAAGATTTCTTCCGCATAATTAAAAATGACATTGATGCCGCACCACTGTTGAAAGACGGCAAGCGTGACACCGATGACCAAAATCTTTAGCATTTTCGGCTCGAGCAGCTCGCGAAAATGCACCTTGCCGATTTCGTGCTTGAGCGTTTTTTTGATATCCGCCAACTCGAACGATCCATAATCCACACCTCCAATTTTTGAGAGGACGTTTCGAGCCGATTCGTCCTGACCATTCTTTACGAGCCAGCGCGGACTTTCGGGCACAAAAAACAAAGCGAGAAAAAAGAACACTGCAGGCACGGTTTCAGCGCCGAACATCCAGCGCCAACCGATTTGGCCGTTCCAGGAATTCAAAATATCTATAGCCGTAGCGGTTTCCGGCACGGGCTGCGCGATCATCCAGTTTACCAACTGCGCCGCAAGAATGCCAATGACAATGGTGAGCTGGTTGATAGCGACAAAGCGACCACGCATTTCCGCCGGTGAGATTTCCGCGATGTACATGGGCGACAAATTGCTCGCCAGTCCGATGCCGACGCCGCCCAACAGTCGAAACCAAACAAAAACGTCAAACGCATTTGACAGCGCGGTGCCCACAGCCGATGTGGTAAACAGCGCACCAGCCAGTATCAACAAGCGTTTGCGGCCAAAACGGTCGCTCAGCGCGCCGGACAGCATGGCGCCCACCAGGCACCCCAGCAGCGCACTGCTCATGGCCCAGGCGATTTGAAACGATGAGGTGAGCTGAAAGTATTTTTCATAAAACGGCTTGGCGCCGCCGATCACAACCCAGTCGTAACCGAACAGCAGTCCGCCGAGCGCGGCAACGAGAGCGATGCTCCAGATGTAGGGGAGGTTGTAGTTTTGTTTCATGAGGTTCCGTTAGCATTTGAGGATAAATTGACTGGCGCCGAGGCGCAATGGCGTAAAGTCTTGGCTCAAGTGCCTTTATTTTCATCTTGAATACATTTTGTCAACGCCGACGCAATTAAGGCTGTGGGTACAGCGATAATTCCCAATCCGATCATTAAAATAAAAAATGTAAAGATTTTACCACCTGTTGTAATGGGATAAATATCGCCATAACCAACTGTGGTCAATGTGGCAACCGACCACCACATACAGTGAAACACAGACGAGAATTCTTCGGGCTGGGCCGGATGTTCAAAGTAATAAATTCCAACGGATGACACAAAAAGAAGAAAAAGAGTGGCAATCATAAAAAGGATTAATTCTGATTTGATCATTGAGAAGGATTCATAAAATCTGTGAATAGCGCGGCTATACCGTAGCAACTTGAAAATCCGAAACAAACGAAAGAGCCGAAAAACTCGCAAAGCTCGGAGATCGACACGATGCATCACGTAAAATGGCAGAATCGCTAACAAATCAATCAAACCATAAAAGCTGAAGAAAAATTTAAATTTTTTATCGGCGACGATAATGCGCAAAATGTATTCGATCGTAAATATGACAACTGTTAATATCTCTAAATACCGCAACCACTGCCGGGTTAGAGTGCTCAAATTGGGTAAGGTTTCTATGGAAAATGAAATCAAGGATAGAACGATTAGGAATTGTATGGCAAGATCGAATACTTTGCCACTTTTTGTATCATTTCGCTCTACTAGTGTTTTTAAACTCATGTTTTTTACGCTTTTGTTTAAATGTTATGGTTTTCGAATCCACTCAAACCATCTGAGAGACTACTTGATGCAAATATAGATCAATCGCTCATTTTCCATGCTTTCGCTTTCAACAACGATTTATGCCGACCCTTTCATCGATTCGGTCGCTGACGTGCAATACGGATGGGGCGCAGGTTTCGGTCAGAGCGAATTACCGGACATCATTTTAGGTCCTCCCCGGGGATCGGGAGAAACGGGAGGCTCATTGGATGTCCTGTCGCTCGGCGACGGCGGCGTTATTACGCTGGAATTCACCGATAATCTTGCAT
>CAYPZM010000125.1:0-13410 GCA_964414825.1 uncultured Cytophagia bacterium
AGACAGTGATGGATGAAGTAGAAAAAGATAGAGCTTTTTTCAAACGCTCCGGTGGGGGGATCACCCTGTCCGGTGGTGAGCCTTTGGCATACAAAGCAGGATTTTGTTGCCTTCTCCCTTTTCTTTGTTCATCTTCTTTACATGACACTTGGGCGCGAATCATTTCATGTACCAAAACTTCACAATTTTATCATTTCCTGTAGATATCGGTTTGGTAGTCACGGTTGAAAGTTCTTGTAACTTGCAATAAAATAGTAGCTTATTGAGGGGCGACTTTTTATGGCATGAGTATTGAATAATAAAATCTAAAAGAAAGAGTGTTATAGATGACGATATTGGTATTGACAAATTCGGTCGAATCGCCGTTGGTGGAAAAAATACTCAATATGGGATACCTTCCACAATTGGCTGAAAATTTGGATAAAGTGGTCGATGGATTACAGCACGAAGATGTTTCCATGGTGCTGGTTGATACAAACCATCTTGGGCTCGATTTGTTAGAGTCGCTTGTTACTATTCACGATGAAACGCACCATGTTCCGATTTATGTGTGGGGACATGTAGACGATGGCCCGGTCATCGACTTTGTGAACAAGCAAAATAATATTTCGACTATTATAGAACTGGATGAAATAGATAAAATCGTTACGTGATTTACCGTTAATGTGGGAGATTTTCAAAACCCTCAAGGAGGAGTTATGTTACGCAGTGTAAAAAGTATGCGTGGATTCAAAATACTGGGAACCGATGAAAAATTCGGCCGTGTACACGAGTTCTATTTTGATGACAAGGATTGGGTGATGCGCTATCTCGTGGTCGATACAGGCGGATGGTTATCCGGCCGTCGCGTGCTCATTTCGCCGGTGGCGTTTGGGCAGCCGGATTGGGAGATGCACATGTTTCCGATTTTGTTATCCAAACAACAAATTGAAGAGAGCCCGGGGATTTCTGATGAAAAACCTGTATCCAAACAAAACGAAATCGACCTGGTCAATTATTACAATTGGCCGGTGTATTGGCCGGTGGGCCATACCGGAATTCCTGCCAACGAAATGGCCGTAACCCAAAGATTACAGACCGAACGCGAAGAGACCGAAAAAGAAGATTACGATCCCAATTTGCGCAGCACACGAGAAGTGTCCGGTTATTTTATCCACGCCACGGATGGCGACATTGGTCACGTAGAAGACTTTATTGTGGATGATGAAACCTGGACCATCCGCTACCTTGTGGTGGATACGCGCAACATTTTGCCCGGAAAAAAAGTGTTGATCTCACCCACATGGGTAGAATCGATCAATTGGGCGGATGCCAAGGTTTACCTGTTTCTCACCAAAGATTCGATCAAAAATAGCCCGGAATTTGATCCCTCCCAGCCGATCAATCGCGAGTATGAAGAAATCCTCTACGACTATTACGGTCGTCCCAAATACTGGAAGGCGTAAAAAAGAGGGAGAGATCTTTCCCTCTTTTCCAATTATGCCAATCTGTTCCAAAAGTTCACACACCTAAAAATGCTGCCAGCAATCGTGTACAGAACCTTCACAAAAACGGCACAAACTCTTTTACAAGAGCGTGGCGCACATTTATCAAAAGTTCTAAATAATATAAATACAGTGCCTTGAGCCCGCTTCAAAATGGGTGGCATGACTGTTGTAATTTAGAGGCCAAAGATTTTCAACATGAATGAACGGAGGTCTTGATGAAAACAAGAACGATTGGCTTATGTCTGGTACTTGGCAGTTTTCTATGGATAGCTGGCCTGGCCCAGGAACAGCCACTGACTGATCAGGAAATCACGCGCGCCGTAGAGACAGAGCTTTTGGTGACCGAGCAAATTCATTCGCAATTATTAAATGTGGAAACCGAGAATGGCATTGTCATGTTGGACGGAACCGCAAAAACACTGTTGCAAAAGGAGCAAGCGCTTCGAATTGCCGAGACCGTTAAAGGTGTGCGCTCGGTGATCGACCGAGTAAAAGTTGAAGCGGAAGAGCGGCCTGATTTAGCCATTCAAACCGATGTGGAAAGCGCCCTGCTGGTGGACCCGGTTGCGGAGGCATTTCAAATCGATGTTGTCGTCACCAACGGCGTTGTGACACTGACCGGCACAGTCGAGTCCTGGGCCGAACGCCAGCTTGTTAAGGATATCGCCCAATCGGTTAGAGGGGTTCGAGAGGTGAAGAATGACATCAACGTTGAGATGACAAATGAGCGCCCGGATTATGAGATTGAGCAAGAAATTAAAGCCATGCTAAAAAATGATGTGCGTATCAATGAAAATCTCATCACCGTTTCGGTGGAGAATGGCAATGTTGAGCTTGGCGGCGCGGTTGGCAGTGCGTATCAAAAGCGACAAGCGTCCTACAAGGCGTGGGCTCCTGGTGTTCAATCTGTGAATGCCGAAAACCTGGAGGTGCAGTGGTGGGCTCGTGATGAGTTGCTAAAAACCGATCCAACAGAAATTACCGACGAGCAGATCGAGCAAGCCATCAAAGACGCCTATTTATGGGACCCGAGAGTTTATAAATTTAACCCCGAAATTTCGGTGAGCAACGGTGTGGTCACCCTGAAAGGCGTTGTGGAGGACTTGCGCGCCAAACGTGCTGCTGTAGAAGATGCAAAAAACACTGCCGGCGTGTGGCACGTGGTCAACCTGATTACCGTGGAGCCGCAACTCGACGTAGAGGACATGGAGCTTCAGGAACGCGTAAAGGCGGCGTTTGATCGTAATCCGTTTTTAAACGACAGAACCATCAAAGTCTACGCTTTTGATGGCCATGTTTATTTGACCGGTCATGTGCCCTTTTATTACCAGAAACAGCGCGCCGAAGATGTGGCGGCTCAAGTGGCGGGAGTTCGTGAGGTCACAAACGAGTTGGCCACCGAAGACGCCTGGGTATACAAAGAGGATTGGGAGCTTGAAGGCGATGTGCAGCGCGAGCTGTTTTGGAATCCTCTAGTCGATGAAGCGGATGTTAATGTTCGAGTTGATGATGGCGTGGTTTTCTTGACCGGCAAGGTAAATAACATCACCGAATACAAAGCCGCTGAAGAAGAGGCCGAAGAAGCCGGCGCCATGTCCGTGGCCAATTATTTAGAAATTGCTCATATGCCCGAATCTTTTAATCGGGAAAACTTGCGCTAAACCAAGGAGTTGATATGAAACGCCAGATTTTATTTCTGTTGAGTCTGATTGTCGTTGTTGCGCTGTTGGTCTGTACCGCACGCGAAGACACGTTTGAAATGGAAAAATTAGAGTTGCGGCAGCAACTGGATGGTATGTTGCTGAACATCGATCAACAAATCGAAAATGTGGTGCGCGACACGGCCAGGTTAGAGCCCGGTGAATATGAGGAGCAGTTGGTGCAATACAAGCACCGGCTTGAAGCGCTTCGTGACACCGTGCTGATAAAAATTGAGCGAGTTGAAGATGTGTCACGTCAACAATGGCCCGAATTTTCAGAGGATGTTGATTCCACAACGGTCAACATACGCAGAGTGCTGGAAAGTATACGCGACGAAATCGACACGCTCACTCAAAGATATACACTACCCAGTTAATCTACCTGAAAGGAGAGAACCAGAATGAATAAAGATCAAGCCTTTGAAAAAATGCACCGGCAATTGAATGAATGGCAAGCCAAATTGGATCAATGGGATACCGAAATGGAAAGAAGTAAAGGCGATGCCAAGCTGGAATATGAAAAAAAGCGAGCAGAGCTAGACAAAAAAATCCAGGAGCTGCGTCTGAAAATGGAAGAGAACAGGGAAGCTGGCTCCAGTGCGTTTGATGAATTGAAACAAGGCGTTCAACGTTCTTACGATGAATTAAAAAAGAGCTTTAATAGCGCCAAGGAGCGTCTTTCCTAAGCTATCCTGACGTTGAAATCGCCTATAGATCAAATGTTTGAACCTCGAAAGGAGTAAAGCACATGATTACCCGTAAATTGCATTTTGACCCCGTAATAGAGAGTGCGCTGGTTGTTTTGACCATTATTGCACTCGGCTTTTTCGGCAGTTTAATGGCGCAAACCGACGAGTTTGCTGAAATTGAAGATTATAGAATAGAACGAGCCATCGAAACCGACCTCGCCTATGACGATGGCGTAAGTGCGCATCTTGTTGATGTTTCTTCAAAAGAAGGTGTCGTAACCCTGAGCGGCACCGTGGATAATATAATGGCCGAAGATCGGGCTATCGAAATTGCACAGTCCATCAAAGGCGTGCGATCGGTAATAGACCAAATTCAAGTCAAACCCGTGAGCCGCTCCGATCGCCAAATTCGCCAGGATGTGCTTGACATTCTCGTCTCCGACCCGGTCACCGAATCTTATGATATTTCCGTCAATGTTTCGAATGGTGTTGTCACCTTGGGCGGCAATGTCGATTCCTGGCCAGAACGAAAATTCGCCGGCGATCTCGCCAAAAGCGCACCCGGTGTTATCCGTGTGGTGAATGAGCTTGATGTTACATTTAATGAAAACCGCACCGATACGGAGATCGAACAGGAAATCAATGCCAAACTGCAGAATAGCGTATGGATTGATGGAGCTTTGATCGACGTTGCGGTGAATAACGGCGTAGCTACGCTGAGCGGAACGGTGGGAAGCGCTATAGAAAAACAGCGCGCTCAATATGCTGCCTATGTGGCGGGCGTGGAAACGGTCAAAACCGAAAACCTGGAAGTGGAATGGTGGGCTCGTAATGATATGCGCAAAGAGGACCGTGTCCCGGATATTTCAAACGAAACCATGCGACAAGCGGTTTATGACGCCCTGTTGTATGATCCGCGAGTCAATCCGACCAACATTGACATTAGTGTAGCCAATCATGTTGTCTCATTAATGGGATCGGTTACCAATTACCGCGCTCGAAAAGCCGCAGAAGAAGACGCGCGCAATGCGTTGGGTGTGGCCCGCGTTTTTAATTATCTCAAAGTTCGTCCGGACCTTGTGGTAGAAGATCAGGAAATTCGCGACTATGTCGATAATGCGATCAAACGCGATCCCTATGTAGAACGCTATCAAGTGGATTTAACCGTCATCAATGGCAAAGTTTATTTGAATGGAACTCTGGATACGGAATTCGACAAACTGCGCGTGGAGCAAGTTGTAGGCCGCCAACCCGGAGTCATTGATGTGGCGAACAATATCCTGGTACGCAAACAATGGGAGCCGAAAAGCGACTGGGCCATTCGCAAAGATGTGGAAAGCCAGTTCTTCTGGAGTTTGCCTGTAGATGGCAGTGATATCAATGTGGATGTAAATGACGGTCGCGTTACCCTGACTGGCGAAGTGAGCGACAAATATGAAGCGCAGCTCGCCGTTAAAAACGCCTACGAAGCCGGCGCCCGAATTGTTGAAAACGATTTGACCATTACCACTGGTCTGGAAATGCCGGAAACCTACGACATGCCTCCTTATACCGGAACCTATGGCTGGTATCATTACTAGTCGTTTACTATCGATATATCAAGCGATGCACAATTCATTGTGCATCGCTTTTTTTGCGAATGCTGCCAAACCCTGGATAAACCTATTTCCAAACTCGAGGTCCGGCATGTTTATACCTGACGGCCAGTGGCATGGGGCATTCGTCCCGGAGCGGCAAAAGTTTAACGGATGAATATCACTTTGAGTCTTGTGCCTTTGGCGCATTTGAATTCAAGCTGACTAAAAGAGGATGGCCATGAACCACAACGTACCCACAGGATTTTTATTCACAGATCAATACCAGCTCACCATGTCCCAGCTCTATTTCAAGCTGGGATTGCATGAAAAACGGGCGCAATTTGATCACTTTTTTCGTGATTATCCCGATTACGGTGGCCACAAAGCCGGCTATTGTATAAACGCGGGGATGGCCTGGCTGTTCGACTGGATGAAAGATGTGCATCCCACCCAGGAGGATATCGACCATTTAAAGTCGCACAAAAACAGCGTCGGCAAACGTGTGTTTCACGACGATTATCTAAATTATTTGCAAACAAATGGCACGTACGACTCGCTGCAAATCGACGCCATTCCGGAGGGGAGGGTCGTCCATCCCAATATTCCGCTTACGGTGGTGCGCGGACCGCTTTCCATGGCGCAAATTTTGGAAACGCCGTTGCTCAATAAACTCAACTATCAGATTCTTTTGGCAACCAAAGCGGCGCGCATTCGCCAAAGCGGACAGGGACAGTTATTGCTCGAATTTGGCGCTCGGCGGGGACAAGATTTGGGCGCCAATGCCGGCGTACGCGCCGCGCTTATTGGCGGCGCCGATTTTAGCTCAAATGTGGGAATTTCGTACGAGCTCGGTTTCCCGCCAAAAGGCACGCATGCGCACAGCATGGTGCAGCTTTTTTTGACCATGGGCCAGTCCGAGCTGGATGCGTTTCGCGCCTATGCGGATTTGTATCCCGACAACTGCATTCTCCTGGTCGATACGATCAACACATTGGAGAGCGGCATCCCCAATGCCATAAAAGTATTTGAAGAGCTGCGAAAAAAAGGCCACAAACCCGTGGGCATTCGCATCGATTCGGGCGACTTGGCCTACTTGTGCATTAAAGCCGCCAAACTGTTGAATAAAGCCGGATTTGAAGAGACGTCTATTGTGTTGTCCAACGAGCTCGATGAAATGACGATTTGGCAAGTAATCTCGCAAATTAACGAGGAAAGCCCAAAGGCCGGGATCGATGCGGACAGTCTGGTCAAGCGACTCGTGTATGGCGTCGGTACGCGGCTCATCACCTCATATGGGGATCCGGCTTTGGGTGGTGTCTACAAACTGACGGCAATTTATGAGAATGAGCGTTGGAAACCATCTATTAAAATTTCTGAAAATGTCAAAAAAATTCCAAATCCCGGGGCCAAACGGTTGTGGCGCATTTATGATGAGCGCAACAAAGCCAATGCCGATGTGCTGAGTACGGCAGACCAAGATTTGCAAGACGGCAATTCCATCACCCTGTATCACTCGACGGATTTTGCAATACATCGCCGCGTCGACCGCGGCACTCTTACCGACGTGGAAGAGCTGCTGGTGCCCATATTCGATCAGGGCAAACAGCTTTACGAGTTTCCGGATATCCCGGAGATTCGCAACGTGCGCGACCGTGATTTGGAGCGCCTCGATTCCGGCGTCAAACGCTTAATCAACCCGCATCTTTATCACGTATCGCTGACCGAGGAGCTGTTCAAGATCAAAAAAAAGCTTGTTGATGATTTCCAGGCCTAGATATGTTCATATTTTGCACATGCAAAAAAGCCTGTCGTGTACTGATAATTCACAGAGACATGATTTTAGCTTTGAAAATTTTCCCCAGGCATGAGTCGAGAGGCTTGAACGTTTTAGAAAACAATGACATAGAGTTTACGGTAAATTGTGGCATATATCTTGTATTCAGAGAAAATTAGAAATTGAGGAGGAGATGATGAGCAAAATTGCTTCAGTGCCAATAGGCAAAATTGAGGTCCCGGAAATTAAAATTACCGAATCGATCAAACTCTCAGCCAAAGAAACGGCAATGATCGTTGTCGACATGCAAAATGATTTTGTAGCGCCTGATGGTGCCATGTCGGTTCCGGCTGCCATGGATACGGTTCCAAAAATTAAAGACCTTTTGCAACGGGCTCGTGAAGCTGAGGTTCATGTGGTGTATTCGCAGGACACGCACTTGCCTGAAAGTCCGGAACACGACATCTGGACGCCCCATGTTATGAAAGACAGCACAGGCTGGGAAATCTATAAAGATCTCAAACCGCAGCCCAATGAGATCGTCTTTCAAAAACCGCGTTACGATGCATTTTACGGCACTTCTCTCGATCATTATTTAACCAAACTGTGGAATGTAAAAAACCTCATAGTAGTCGGCACCGTGTCCAATATTTGCGTCATGCACACCATGGCCTCCGCAGGGTTGCGTTGGCTGCATGTCATTTGCCCGGCGGATTGTATTTCCGCGCTATCCGAATTTGAACAAGCCTTAACCCTTCATCAAACGTCAACACTTTTTCAAGGCGATATTGTAAGAGCATATACAGACATAACATTCGAATAAAAGGAGCCAGAGAATGAATAGATTGGAAAATCTATCCAAGTTGGGTCAGAGCTACTGGCTGGACAATTTAACCCGTGAAATGATATTAAATGGCGAGTTGGAAAACCGGATCATTGAGCAAGGCATTAGCGGCATCACCTCCAACCCGTCTACATTTAATAAAGCCATTGCCAACAGTGATGTTTATGACACACAAATACAAGACCTGGCATTGGAAAATAAATCCGTAGATGACATTTATGAAGCACTGGTCATTAAAGACATTCAAGATGCGTGCGATATGTTCAAAAGCACCTATGACGCCAGCCATGGTCGCGACGGCTTTGTGAGCCTGGAAGTATCGCCCCATCTGGCGCACGCCACCGAAGCAACCATTGCCGAAGCTAAACGGTTACATGAATCCGTAAACCGCCCCAACCTGTTTATCAAAGTGCCGGGCACCGATGCCGGCATTCCGGCCATCCAACAACTGTTGGCCGATGGCATTAATGTAAATATTACATTATTGTTTTCGATTGAAAAATATGAACAGGTCATAAAAGCGTATCTGAATGCGTTGGAGGACCGAGATATCCGCAAACAACCTTTCGATCAATTAGCATCCGTGGCCAGTTTTTTTCTCAGCCGCATCGATGTTCTGGTTGACGAGCTTCTTTCCCACCGACTGATTCCCGGAGATGATCAACAAAACGACCGGGTTGGCGAGCTTGTGGGCAAAGCCGCTGTTGCCAATGCCAAACTTGCGTATCAAAAGTATAAACGATATTTCCAGGGCAGCAAGTGGCAAAGCCTGGCCAGCAAGGGCGCAAAAACTCAAAGACTGCTCTGGGCAAGCACCAGCACCAAAAATGAAAACTATAGCGACGTGATGTATGTGGAGCCCCTCATTGCCGAAGATAGCGTATCGACCATGCCGGAAGCCACGCTTACCGCGTTTGCCGATCATGGCGAGGCCAAAAAACATACCATAGAACAGGATTTAAATAAAGCCGGCGCCATATTTACCCAACTTGCCGATTTGGGAATAGACATGGATTTTGTTACACAGCAGTTGCTGAACGAGGGTATTCAAAAATTTATCGAACCGTATGACAAATTAAAACAATCCATTGCCGCCAAGCGCCAGCGCTTTATTGCCAAGGCTCAGGGCCAGGTTCACCAAAAATGGTAAACAGTATGCAATTGAAAATGTGAGTTAATTATGCCTGTAGAACGCGAGACTGTTGTCAAGGTGTTGTACCAAATTGCGGATTTGCTGGAACTCGTTGGAGCTTCACGTACCCAGACGCAAAAATATCGACGTGCGGCAAATACCATAGAGGAACATCAATTAAATCACAAGCAATTGTGGGAAAATAATGGCAAGTTACAACAGGTGGAAGGAATTGACGAAAGTATTGCGCCAAAAATTCAACAGATTTTGGAAACCGGCACATGCGAAAAATTTGAGACTCTTAAAAACCGCTTGCCCAGTGGCATGGCCGAGCTGGCGCAATTGTCAACCGTGGGCCCGAAACGAGCCCAGACATTATATCTCGAATTGGGAATAAAAAGTGTGGAAGATTTGCAGCGCGCCATTAATCAGGGCTTGCTGGCTTATGACGAAAAAACTGTCAAAAAAATAGAGGATGATATAAAAAATCAAGAGGATTGAGGTTCCTCTCTACCGAGTAAACGGCCATTTAATAAAAGAGAATAGATCGAATGAATTGGATCAAATCCTTGAAGACAAATATGACCATTGAGGCGAGCACTTTACAAAACCTGCTTTATTCGTTGCTGGTTATTGGGGCAGCGATTGTAATTGGACTGCTGCTGTATCTGTTGCTTGTGGCACTGTTCAAAATTCTCCGTCGCAAGGTCGAACTTCGAATCGGTACCGTCACCTTGACATTGCAGCCGCTGCGCAAACCCATGCGCGCTGCGGTGCCCACCCTCATTGTGGTGGCGGTACAACCGTTTTTGCGCTTGCCGCAAACCCTGGAACCGCTGTGGCAACACGTGCTGCAGTTGTGGGGCATCGGGCTAGTGGGATGGCTGGCGATCAAAATAATGTCTGCTTTTCGAACCAGTATTTTGAGCCGCTATAATCTGCACGTTAAGGACAATCTCAAGGCGCGCCAGGTGACCACGCAACTGCACATGCTCCAACGCGTGCTGGTATTTGTCATTTTGGTGATGGTCCTGGCCGCCATGTTGATGACGTTTGAAGGGATTCGGCAAATTGGCGTCAGTATTTTGGCGTCTGCGGGCATCATCGGGATTATTGTCGGCTTTGCCGCACAAAAGTCCATTGCTACAATTATCGCGGGCATTCAGATCGCCATCACACAACCCATCCGTTTGGATGATGTGGTGATTGTTGAAAACGAATGGGGCCGCATTGAAGAAATAACCCTAACCTATGTCGTTGTAAAAATTTGGGATGAACGCCGTCTGGTGCTGCCTATCACCTATTTTATTGATACGCCGTTTCAAAACTGGACGCGTACGTCATCCAGCATTTTGGGCGCAATTTTTATCTATTCCGACTATAGCGTGCCCATTCAGTCGGTGCGAGAAGAACTTGCACGGCTGACCCAGCGGGCAGAATTATGGGACGGCCGTGTATGTGTCTTGCAAGTGACCAACTGTACCGAACGCACTCTAGAGCTGCGGGCGCTCGTGAGTGCCAGTAATGCATCCAAGGCCTGGGAGTTACGCTGCTTGTTGCGCGAGCAACTTGTATCGTACTTGCAGGAACAACATCCGTCAAGTTTACCGAAGGTAAGACTCAATATGGAAGGAGTAACATATGCCAATAACCACTGAAAACAAACAACAATTTGATCAGTTTGCGCAATCCGAGTACAACGACCTGTTTTACCGGGCACAAGCATTGACCAAAAACCGTTGGGATGCCGAAGATCTCGTACAAGAGACCTTTTTGCGCGCCTATCGTTTTATGAACAAGTATCGCGAAAATACAAATCTGCGTGGCTGGTTTTTTACGATTCTCAGGAACACCTTTATCAATAAATATCGCAAGGATAAAAAGCGGCCCAAACAAACGCAAGTCGATACTATTGAGTTTGCACTCGCTGATGAATATCAAAGCAAGGATCGGACACAATACAGCGCTGCAGATGATGTCGATATTAACATGATATTTTCCGATGACATTAAAAACGGCTTTTTGCGTATGCCCAAACATTTTCGCGATGTCATTATGCTGGTGGACGTGAAAGGCACAACGTATAAGGAAGCTGCCGAAGTACTCGACTGTCCACTGGGCACCGTCATGTCGCGGTTGCATCGTGGCCGCACCATGATTCGTCGAAATCTGGCGCATATAAAGGACGAGGAACTGTCGAGAAATTAACCGCCTTGTCACCCTGTCAGGGTTTCAAACCCTGACAGGGTGTTGTAACTGTCAAGAAAACAATAACTACAAGGAGACTGTTTTGACTGATTATCACGAACCTGAGAACGAGCTCAGTCAACATGTTCGCAATTGTACACGAGCGTTGCATAGCTTGAGAGAAGAGGTTGACGCCATTGATTGGTACAATCAACGTGTGGCCGTAACCAAAGATGAACCGTTGAAAAAATTATTGATCCACAATCGCGATGAAGAAATTGAACATGCCTGCATGACCCTGGAATGGTTGCGTCGCAACATGAAAGGCTGGGAAGAGCGGCTCAAAACCTGCTTGTACAAAGAGGGCGACATAACCGAGGAAGAAGAGGAAAGCACAGAGCGCGACACCACTGATTTGCACATTCGAACCTTAAAATAGGAGCTTTTGGCATGGATTTTCTCAAACGCTCCCTTGCGCCCGTTCCGGATAGCGCCTGGGAGGAGATTAACGAACAAGCAAAAATTGTATTCAACACACAAATGACTGCGCGCCGCTTTGTGGATGTGAGCGAGCCCAAAGGGTGGGACTATGCGGCGGAGCCTCGTGGCCGGCTGCAAATTAAAACCGATCCGGAGCAAGATGACATTGGCTATGGCATTCACCAGGTGTTGCCGCTGGTAGAAGTGCGCGTTCCGTTCGAGTTGGATATTTGGGAGATGGACAATGCCGTGCGCGGCGCCAGAGACATAGATTTGGATCCGTTGGTGCAAGCCGCACAAAAATTTGTCGCGTTTGAAGAGCAGACCATCTATTACAAATTTCCCGAAGCTGGCATTGTGGGGCTAAAAAACGCCAGCAGCTACAAAGCCAAAAACGTGCCGAGTGTGAACGAGCAAATTCCCAACTCGGTGGATGAGGGCATGAGCGAAATGGTGAAAAATGGTATAGGTGGGCCCTATACGTTGGTCGTTGGGCCCAAGCATTGGCGCAACATTACCGGGTACGCCAATGGCTATCCGCTTAACAAGCATTTAACTGAAATTACAGGCGGTAAAATTTTACTGTGCCCGGCCATTACAGAAATGTTTCTCGTGTCCGAGCGCGGCGGCGATTTCAAGCTAACGCTCGGCACCGATGTGTCCATTGGCTATGAACGCCACGATTCAAAAACCGTGCGGCTCTTTTTTACCGAGTCATTTACGTTTCAGGTTCTTGAACCTCAGGCCGTAATGTATTTTAAATAGCAACCGGGTGGCGTCTGTGCGCGGCGGACGTCATCTTTAACATAAATGGGAACCCCGGCTCGTACAGCGATGTATTTTGTACGGTCGGGGTTCTGTACTTTGGGGCGGCTTGGGTTTTCTCTTGCAATTTATCTGCTTCTTGTGCATATTAATTCATCCGATTTTCTCACTGGTTTGGTATTTCCTTTTCACAATTTACATATAGCCTCTAATTGAAACGGGGAACGTTTTATGAGCGACTCTCGCAATAACTCGTCACCACGCGATAACAATGTACTGGCAAAACCGCCAGTGGATATCGCTACAATTTACGAGCAAGCACCCATTGGCTTGTGCGTGCTGGATGCCGAGTATCGTTTTCTGCACATCAACGAGCGCATGGCGTCCATACACGGTGCTTCAATTAAAAACCACATAGGCCAACATTTATGGGATATGCTGGCCGTGTCCGAAGAGGAAATACAGGATAGCGGTGAACAGGTGCGACAAGGCAAATACCCTTTGTTGAATGTGGATATCGCTTTTGACAACATTAACAAAGATGAACGCAAACATCATTACCTGGTGCATTGGCGTCCGGTTTTGGAACAGGACAAGGTTGTCGCTTTCAACATTGTATTTGAAGACATTTCCCGGCAGCGCCGAACCACCAGCGAGGGACGACTATTGCGGCGAGTCATTGATACCATTCCCGTCATGATTTCCATCTGGGAAAAGGACAAGCCCGGCTTTCGATTCAATAATGCGGTACAACGCGTTACCGGTTATTCGAAAC
>CAYPZM010000126.1:0-13378 GCA_964414825.1 uncultured Cytophagia bacterium
CGCACGAAATCTCATCTGCGGCTCTGGTTCGACTGCTTATTCGAAAGGGTATTACAACGCCATCCGAAGTCTTGGAAGAAGAGCACCTGTATCGGCTCGAAAGACAGGCCCCAAACAGCTACTCTCTGCAAAAAAAACTGAAACGTTGGGCAGGTAAACGCCGCTGGAGTCGCAAATTGACGCACCTTCTGTTCGGTTGGAAGTGGCGGCGATCACGACACGAGTATCATTCCGCCGCCTACCCTGAAGGCTAATTCGAGATTATATCTTGCAATGGAATTCTGCCAAGCATCCTCGTTGTTTTTCTTTTTAATAATTTGCGCATTTGGGCAAAAATGGTTACTTTTCCGACTTGATATTCGAGAACAGTTCGCTTGAATCTACATCCGAATTCGGTTTTGTTTGCTCAGCAAATGCCCAGCAATATAAAAATAGGCAATTTCATATTAACCTAAGGATGATTTATGGCAAAATCAAATCTTGCTTTGGACATTTCCCTTTTAAAAAACTATGTTTCGGAAACAGATATAAGGGACTTGCAGCCGCTCATTGACAAAGTGCGCTCCTCGCTTTACGAAAAAACCTGTGCGGGAAGCGATTTTTTAGGCTGGATTGACCTTCCATATACCATTCAGAAAGAAATGCCGAGAATTAAGCAAGTGGCACAAGAAATTCACGACAATTCGGATCACCTCATCAGCATTGGTATTGGCGGAAGTTATTTGGGCGCCCGCGCGGCTATTGACTTTTTGGCTGATCCGTTTATTGGAAACAAACGGGTTTTATTTTTTGGACACCACATTAGCTCGGATTATACGGCGTCGCTGCTCGATTACGTTTTGGATAAAAGTGTGTATGCCAACGTCATCTCCAAATCCGGCACCACCACCGAGCCCGCTGTGGCATTTCGCCTGCTTCGCGACGCGTTGAGCAAAAAGTATTCGCAGGATGAGCTGCAAAAGCGCATCATCACCACAACGGACAAATCCAAAGGCGTGTTGCGCGGCATTACCGATAGCGAGGGCTACCGCTCCTTTATTATTGAGGATGATATTGGTGGACGGTTTTCCGTGCTCGGGCCGGTTGGTCTGCTGCCCATTGCCGCTGCGGGATATGATATTGACGCGCTGGTTCATGGCGCGCAAGATATGGCGGACTATTTTAAATCCACAACCGATGTGTTGGAAAATGACATACTGACTTATGCTGCTGCACGTTTTTTGTTGTATCAGCAGAATAAAACTGTGGAAATTCTTTCGGCATTTGAGCCGAATTTGCAATACATTGGCGAATGGTGGAAGCAGTTATTTGGCGAAAGCGAGGGCAAGGAAAACAAAAGCATCTACCCCACCTCGGCGAATTTGACCACCGATTTGCACTCACTTGGCCAATACATGCAAGAGGGTTCACGATTTTTATTTGAGACGTTTTTGACGCTACAAAATGTCAAGAATACGGTGACGATTCCAAACGTTAGCGATGATACCGACAAGCTAAACTTTCTCTCCGGTAAAAGTGTGGAATTTGTCAATCGTCAAGCCCATCGCGGCACTCAGTATGCCCATTCCGATGGGGACTTGCCCAACATGACCCTCACCATTCCTGAGCGTAGCGAGTACGCTTTGGGCCAATTGTTTTGCTTTTTTGAATTTGCCGTTGCGATTAGCGGCCTATTGCTTGAAGTGAATCCATTTAATCAACCTGGAGTAGAAGCGTATAAACAAAATATGTTCGCACTTTTGGGCAAACCAGGGTATGAACAGAGGAAAACGGAACTCGAGAAAGAGATTCAAGGAGAATAAGATTGGACAAATTCGACAAGGAGATACTGGTAATAGATCGCGCCACTCTGTTTGCTGAAAGTTATTTTCAAGGATTTGCCCCGGCGGATGGGATCGATTATTCCGCCATCATTCACGACAACTATTTTTACAAACGTCGAGGCGATGTGGAGCCTGACCCGGCTTTCAAACAGCCCATTGCTTACGCTGTTATTGTAAACAAAGAAACCAAGCACATCTTTGCCTATCAGCGCGCCGTCACTGAGAGTTATACCGAAACCCGGTTGCGCGGCAAATGGTCCTGGGGTATTGGCGGCCATATTGACAAAGTAGATTCCGAGGAGCAATATCCGATTTTAACGAGCTTGTTTCGGGAGTTACAAGAAGAGGTTGAAATTGATGAATATGATGCCCCACATATTTTAGGCTACATTAACGACGATGAATCCAAGGTAGGCGCTGTGCACTTTGGATTGCTCTATTTGATCGAAACCTCTTCGACCAAAGTGAAACCCAAAGACCAGGAAATTTCCTGGGGCGGGTTTATGTCGTACGATCAATTGGAAGAAATCTGTATGATTGCGGACAAAAACGTTGAAACCTGGTCCGAGATTTGTCTGGAACCGATCCGTAAGGCCTTGGGATTAGGAGAAGAAGAATAGAAAGCGCAAAAAAAACTTGCGTTTGAAATTGAAAAATTGTACATTTTTAAGCTTTGCAACAAACGAAAGGCGGCGTAGCTCAGCTGGTTAGAGCAGTGGAATCATAATCCACGTGTCCGGGGTTCGAATCCCTGCGCCGCTACACATAAAAACAATAGTTTAATAGCCCTTTTTTAAAGGGCTTTTTTCGTTTCTGGGGGCTGTAAAAAAATTGAATGTCAATTCTTCCTCACTTCCGATCCAAAATCTCCCGAACCTTGCTCGCCACCTCTTCCGGGCCAAAGGGTTTGGAGAGAAAATCCATGCCTTCTTCGAGAATACCGCGGTTGGCAATGATCTTGGCGGTGTAGCCTGAAATGTACAAACATCGCATCGCCGGGTGCTTGCGGCGCAAGTGTTCGGACAATTCGCGTCCATTCATACCCGGCATGACCATATCGGTCACGAGCAGCGCAATGTCGCTTCCGTATTCTTCGGCAATGTCAATAGCCGCTTCCGGACTTTCGGCCGTCAATACGGTGTAGCCTGCCTCCTGCAGGAAAAGCGCGATCATGTCACGTACCAATGCCTCGTCTTCGACCAGCAGCAGGGTTTCACTCCCTCCGGGAAGTTCCTGCCGCTCTGAGAGAGGAGCCACTTCAGCCGGCTCGGCCTCATATCGAGGAATATAAACGTGAAATGTGGTGCCGTGCTCCAGTTCGCTGTAGACATTCACAAACCCGTTATTCTGCTTTACAATGCCATAAACAGTAGCCAATCCCAATCCCGTGCCCTCACCCACCCCCTTGGTTGTAAAAAACGGTTCAAAAATGTGTTCCAACGTCTCCCGGCTCATACCGCATCCGTCGTCGCTCACGGATAGCATCAGGTACTCGCCCGGAATGGCCTCAACATGGTCCCGACAGTACTCGTTACCAATCCTCGTATTTTCCGTTTCAATCGAAATTTTTCCCACGCCTTTGATGGCATCGCGGGCATTCACAGAGAGATTCACCAGAATCTGATCCACCTGGCTGGGATCGATACGAACCTGCCAATCGGCCGCACACGGTTGCCAGGACAGGTCAATGTCCTCCCCAATGAGACGGCGCAGAAGCTCGAGCATGGTTTCGATCGTATCATTAATATCCAAAATTTCCGGCGCAACGGTTTGCTTGCGCGCAAAACCGAGGAGCTGACGCGTTAGCGCCGATGAACGCTTTCCGGCCTCGGCAATCTCGAGCAAATATTTCTGCGTTCGTTCGTTCAGTTGATCCTGCTTCAGGAGCATATTGGTATATCCAAGAATGACGCTTAACATATTGTTAAAGTCGTGCGCCACACCGCCGGCCAATCGGCCCACAGATTCCATTTTCTGAGCCTGACGGAGCTGCGCCTCAATAGAATGGCGCTCGGTGACATCTTCAATGGCGCACACCACACGCTCAATCCGTCCGGATGCGTCGTGTAGCGGTGCCGCGCTTATGCTGAGGCTTCGGCGTGTTCCGTCCGCCCAATGGATGGCATGCTCCACATTATGCACCGACTTTCCTGTGGCCATTACCTGGCAAAAGGGCAATTGCTCGTCGGGAAATGACCCGCCGTCAAGATTGCTAATGCGCCACTTGGGATCATTGTATTTTCGATCTGTGATCTCGCTAGAGGTGAGCCGTAACGTATTCTCGGCCTGCTGATTGGCAAACACAATGACGCCTGACGTATCAACGATAGTAATTCCAAGGGGACTTTCATCTATGATTCGTTTCGAGAGGTCCCGTTGCTGTCGCAAGGCCTCTTCATTTTTTTTGCGCTCCGTAATATCGCGCGTTGTTCCTTGCAGCGCAACCGGGGCGCCTTTTTCATCGAACATGATTTTGCCATGTATTTCAATGGGAAACGCACTGCCGTCCTTTCGCAACATCTCGGTCTCGTACACAGCTCCCTGAGATTTCGGGCCTTTTCCCAGCTCTTGCTCAAGCAGCTTTCCCATTTCAGCAAAATGCTCCTCGTTGCAATGGTCTGACAGGCTTGAGCCAATCCATTCCTCCGGCGTATGTCCCGTATATTTGGTGATAGCCGGGTTGATATAAGTAAATCGAAGATCCAGGTCCATGGTCCAGATCATATCCAACGTATTATCCGCAAGAAGCCGATACTGTTCTTCGCTCTCGCGCAATGCCTGTTCAGCTTGTTCGCGATCGGTAATATCCGTAATGGTGCCGACCAACCCGCGCAGCGAGCCATCCACATTCAACAATCGAGTTCCGGAAAGCTCTCCATAAAACGTTTCGTTGCTGCCGCGACGATAGCGACGGATAACCAATACATCAGGAATTTCGCCTCGCATCAAGCGGCGCATATTTCTTTCGGCATGCTTTTGAATTGAACCCACCACATGATCAATATAGCGGCTCTGGATAACCTGCTCCATAGGCAACCCAAATAGTTCGGCCATTCGTGGATTTGCAAATTGAATGATGCCATCGGTATCAACCAAAATCAAACCGGCCTGCAAGGTATCAAAAATTCCGCGCAGTGTCTCCTCGCTTTGCCGCAGCGCATCCTGCATTTCTTTTTGCTCGGTTACGTCCTCAACAAATCCCAATAAACGCTGTTCATTCAACCGTACAGCCAAAACATTCCAAAACCGCTCTGCTCCATCCTTGCGCACAAACGGGATGATTCCGTCTGCGCGACCTGCTTCAATCACCTTTTGGAAATGGAATTCCGCCTGCCCTTTGCCTTCCTCTGGAATAATATCGGCGATCCTCATGTGCAGCAATTCCTCACGGCTATAACCGGTAATCGAGCAGACAGCGGGATTGACATCGAGATACTGTCCCGATCGATCAACAAGAACGACACCATACGGCGCATTTTCAACATAACCACGAAATCGTGCCTCGCTCTCGCTCAACGACTGAAGCACCTTGCGATATTCTGTTATGTCGGTAGAAACGCCCAAAATTGCATCTGTCGGCGGATCGCCAAAGGCGAATGGAATTTTTACTGTTTTAAAATAGTGAAGCTTGCCGTCCGGGTAGCGGAACGACTCTTCCGGTATTACCCTTTTCTGATCCGAGTGGAAACTGGTAGGGTCCTCGTCCACGAATGATTCCGAAATATCTTGCAGACAGTCGAGCAGCTCCCGGGTTGTCTTGCCCAGCATATGTTTCGGATGCTTGCCATGCGCCCTGGCAATCTCGGCATTAGCTAAAAGAAACCGTCCATGGGCATCTTTGGCATATATCATATGCGGCACAAGATCGATGACACTTGTTAAAGTTGCCCGTTTTGCCATCAATTCCTTTTCCGCCAGTTTGCGCTCCGTAGTCACCTCCGTATACGTGATCATACCCCCGACGCTTCCATCCGGCGCATACCACGGCCGGCATTCCCAGCGGTTGTAGGTGATAGATCCATCAGAATGTTCAAAGGAATCGTCGTCGCTGCGCATGGTTGCGCCATTCAAGACACACTGGTGAATGTCTCTCCAACGTTGCGGAATTTCGGGAAACACCTCGTAGTGATGTTTTCCCAAAATACTTTTGTCCGGCACATCGTAATCGGCAAGATATCGATCACTAACCGCAATGTAGCACAGATTGTTATCAAATACGGCAATTGCATTCGGATCGTACTTTAGCACATTCTGAAGGAATAAATATGCATCCAACAAAGGCGTCGCAAATTCTGCACTGGAACGTTCGGAAGAAACAGAACGCGTTGCATCAGAATCCTGTGGGGCGGACACTAAACCATTGTTGTAGGTGTCGTTCAATTGATCGAGGCCAACGTATTCGACAACGCCCACAATTTGTCCATTTGCATCGTTCAACGGAACGGCGCGGCTGAATTGTCCTATGAGCAAGCCGGGAAAGGCGCAATCTGCCGAAGGCTCACACTCTGCAATTTTGCCGGTATCCAGTGCGATTCGAACCGCGCACGATGCATCGGATTCCTTTGCCTCGCAAGAAAACAACATGTTTTGTTTTTTCCCCGAGCCAAATGCATTATGATAGCATTTATTGCCCCAGAGAAATCGGCCCCTTTTATCATAAATAGCCGCGGAAAGTGGTGCATCTTCAAGGAGCTGTATTTGGTTCTTTATATGGATGTTCATACTATCCTTTTACCAACTCTGACAAGTTATAAAAACGTGGTTCCGTGTTCCGAGAACCGGAGACAGTTAGTCAGTGATGCACGTGACATTACATGCAAATTCTTATACTCATTCTCGATATTTATCCCGGAATAGCCGCAGGTATTCGTCCAGCAAATCATGTCTGCCGGGATAATACAACGGATGTTGCGCTACTATCCTGTGAACATGTGTAATTTCAATTTGGCTGTTAAGGAAGGTGATGAAACAAGCACAAGTGAAAAACAAAAGCGTCAAACGTGAGGGTGCGGTTCCTGGGGAAAAACGCTGACGATTTGAAAAACCTGTATGCAGACATATAATAAATCTCATCACAACAGTGCTTGATCCACTCTGGCTTAATTGTCATTGTCTGCCTCTTTATTAGATTGAACAATTTCCAGTTCACTTGTCTTATAATAGCGAAAAAAGTAAGAAATGCAAAGATTAAAAGTTAGCCCGAATTATTCACAAGGATTCGTCATCGGTACAAGAGATTATGATATGTTTGAGAATACTTTTTTTTTATGGCTACTAATTTCTTCAGGTTAGACCACTCCCTTTTCAAGCTCATCCAAAAAAATTGCAATAATTGCAAGGCTATTTCAGTTACTAGCACTCCAGACAGGACATAAAAGTCGAGAGGCCAAAAGTCATTTTGGCAAAATCGTTCATCATTCAAATATAGGAGGTAGCTTATGCAAGCACAGACTCTTATAAACGGAACAAACGTAGACCAGTTGGTCGAGACTATAAATCATGTAAAAGAGCAACCCGAGCTCGCAAAATTCAAATTTCGTGCAACCAATAAATGGGTGGACGGCGGCCATTCCCAAACCACCATCCAGTCGTTTTATGGTGCCGGACAGGAGGATACCTCCCGCAACGACCCCTTTATTCTGGATGGAGATGAACCGCCGGTGCTCATGGGTTCGAACCAGGCACCCAATGCAGTGGAAACCGTGCTCCACGCGCTCGCCTCGTGCATCAGCGTTGGATTTATTTACAATGCGGCTGCGCAGGATATCAGGGTTGAAGATCTGGAAATGGATATAGAAGGGGATATTGATCTGCATGGATTTCTGGGATTATCCGAGGAGGTGCGCCCGGGATATGAAAATATTCGGCTAAATTATCGCGTAAAATCCGATGCACCCCAAGAACAATTGGATGCATTGTGCGAATACGTACAGAAAACCTCGCCGGTTCTCGATATGCTTCAACATCCTGTTCCCGTATCGATTGAGATGGAAAAAAAGTAGGTCGGCAAGTAGTGTGGTTTTGTGATCGACCGGGATATCCATCCCGGTCGGGAAATGGATTCGGACATTCGTCCGCGGGACTATGCGGTCAGCCAAATCGGTTCCGGCGGAGCAGCTCTCGGACGAATGTCCGAGCTCAGCGCCCGTCCGGCATAAATATGCCGGACGATCTGAGCTCTGGCGTCATCAAATGTCGGCCCACGAGGTTACTTTTCCCCCATCATCCCCATCTGTTGCATCATTTTTCCGGTATCCGTTACGCCCCAATGTTCTGCTGCTTTGCCGTTTTCAAAGCGGACAATATCAACTGTTTCTATTTTGATCTTATTGCCCGTGGCTTCCACACCCATAAACGTGCCTTTATGCGTACCGGTAATGGTGACATACGCCCATACGTTGTCATTTGCAGCCACCATATCATTTACGGTAAATTTTATATCCGGGAACGCAGTGTGAAGCAAATTAAAATATTCTTTCACGCCCGCTTTGCCCTCAGGTTGATCCGGCTGTCGTTCATGCTCTACAAAGCCGTCAGCCAGTAGTTCGTCGATTTTCTCCACATTTTTCTGGTTCACAACTTGCTCATAAAGCGTTTTCATAACCTCTTTGTTTTTCTCTTGCATGGATTGCCCATAGAGGCCGGTCATTAAAATCAGAACCAGGATTAGGCTAAAAGCCACATTCCGATGTTGATAACGCATAATAAATCTCCTTTTTTTGTGATCTTGTTTTTGGTCCTGCACAACGAGAATTCGTGCCAAAATTTGGCGAAACGGTCGAAAAAGTCAAGAACAGCTTCTTAACAAGGCGTCCATACAAATTAAGACTTGGCACTTCCCTAGTATCTGGCGTGCCCCCTTGCTGGATCACTACTTCTGGTTTTTCGACAACCATGGCAGGGCGTCTACAACACATTCATAGGGCACGCTTATTCCGAGATATCGCTCTGCAAAATTGCACTAAATATGGATTGCTTTCCCCTGTTATTTTCGTTATAATTAAAACAGTGGTCGTTGCCATGCCTTGAGAATCGTTTTTGCCCATATCAGCCATTCCTGCAACGCACTAGGTTTCTGCTAAATTTGGAGGTACTGGCGTATGCCAAAAAAAAGTTCTAATTCTAAAAAAGAGTCAAAATCCAAATCCGATTCAACTCAAAAGAAACACTCAGAAAAAATTCGTCCCATAGTGGCTATTGGGGCGTCGGCTGGCGGGTTGGAGGCCATGCAGCAGTTTTTCGGCAATTTGCCAACCGATAGCGGTGCGGCGTTTATCGTCATAACCCATATTAAACCGGAACGAGAAAGTTTGCTGCCCGAATTGTTGTCCAATGTGACCAGCATGCCGGTGTTGGCTCGCGAGGAGAATACAAATCTGGAACCGAATCAAATCGTTGTAGCCAAAGATTCATTGCTTTCTATTAAACATGGCGTGCTGCAGCATACAAAAACAGATGACAGCATCGAAACCACGCACCATCCTATTGACCATTTTTTTCGCGCACTGGCTGCCGACCAGCGCGAACACGCCATTGGTGTTATACTTTCCGGCACGGGAAATGACGGTACCTTGGGCATCAAGGCCATCAAAAACGCCGGTGGCATGGTTATGGTTCAAGATCCGGATTCGGCCAAGTATTCCGGTATGCCGGAAAGCGCGCGTGCTACCGGGTTGGCTGATTATTTATTGCCGGCGGATGAATTGCCCGCTGCGCTGGTCGATTACTGCCGCGGCCCTTACCTCAAAGTTACACACAAAGAAGATGTATCCCCGCTGCCCGATAATACCATTCACGCCATCCTGGTGCGATTGCGTTCACACACGGGTCAAGATTTTACGTTTTACAAAAAAAGCACCATGGCCCGCCGTATTGAGCGGCGCATGAACGTGCACCGTATTGACGAGCCGCAAGCCTATTTGCGCTATTTGCGCGAAAACCCGCGCGAGCTCGACCTGCTGCAAAAAGAGTTGCTCATCAGCGTGACCAACTTTTTCCGCGATCCCGAAGCGTTCGATGCACTGGCCGAAACGGCATTGCCGGACTTGCTCAAAGATCGGGAGGATGGCTATTCCCTGCGCGTATGGGTGCCCGGTTGCGCCACTGGCGAAGAGGCTTATTCCATCGCCATTTTGCTGGACGAACAAATTCGTAAATCCAACCGCCTGTATAAAGTGCAAATCTATGCTACCGACTTGGACGAAAGTGCAATTAGCACCGCACACAATGGCCTGTATTCCGGAGGTATTAGCGCGGATGTCTCCCAAGAGCGCCTGAACCGCTATTTTTCAAAGGAGGACGGCTCGTATCGCATCAACAATAATATTCGCGAAATGATTGTATTTGCCGTGCAAAATGTCGTATCCGACCCGCCATTTACGCGCATGGATTTGATTGTTTGCCGAAACGTGCTTATTTATCTAAATGGCGAAGCCCAGCACCGCGTGCTGCCGCTGTTTAATCATGCGTTACGGCCGGGAGGACTTTTATTTTTGGGATTGTCAGAAAGCATTACCGGATATGAGGAGCTATTCGAGGCCATAAATAGCAAATATAAGATTATGCGCTGCCGAAAAACCGCCCGGCCTTTATACCCAAATCTGGCGCCCCTTGGCAAGCCCTCTCGCGAAGACCGGGAAACCGATAAACCCCATCAAGAAACTCAACCCAAATTGCGGTCATTGTATTTATCGAGAATTGTGGAACACATGCTACTCGGCCAATTCGCGCCATGCAGTGTTGTAGTGGATGAACACGATGTTGCCGTTTACATGCACGGAAATACCGGTATGTATTTTCAACCGGAACAAGGTCAGCCGCGTAACAACATTGTGGATATGGCGCGCGAGGGATTGCGCTTTCCGTTAGCGCAATCGTTGCGCAAGGTCCGCGACCAGAAAAAGACCATGTCGCAATACCACGTGCGCACTCGTACAAATGGCGATTATACGTTAGTGGACTTGACCATAAGCCAACTTACATCTCCGGACCCATTAAAGGGATTATTATTGGTGACCATTCAACCTTCCTCTTCCTCTGTACCAAAGAAACCCTCGATTTCCATGCTGCCTGAAGAAGGCCCTGCGCCGGATCAAAAAGAATTGGAACGCGAGCTGCACTATACGCGTGAAAATCTTCAGACCACTATCGAAGAGCTGCAAACGTCGAATGAAGAATTGAAAAGCAGCAATGAAGAGCTGCAATCGACCAACGAGGAACTACAGAGCAGCAACGAAGAGCTGGAGACCTCGCACGAAGAAATGCAGTCGTTAAACGAAGAGCTCAACACGGTCAACGCCGAACTCAAATCCAAACTGGAAGCCCTGGCGCGTAGTAACGACGATATGAACAACCTGCTCAATAGCATGCAAGTGGCCACTATTTTTCTGGACAATGATTTGCGCGTAAAACGTTACACCAGCAAAGCCAAGGACATTATTCGGTTGATCGAATCCGATGTCGGGCGTCCCCTGTCCGACCTCACCAGCAACATCAACTATGACCATTTAATAGAAGATTGTCGGCACGTCCTTGATTCACTAACGCCCATAGAAAATGAGGTGACAGATAAACAGGGCACCTATTATTTGGTTCGCTTGCTGCCCTATCGCACGGCGGACAATGTAATTGATGGGATAACCCTGACATTTGTGAATATAAATCGCGCCAAACAAGCCGAAGCCTTTTTTAAAAGTATTGTAGAAACCGTCCGGCAGCCGCTGCTTATTTTGGATAAAGCGCTGCGCGTGGTTCAAGCCAATGCTGCCTATTTTCGCAATTTTCAGACGCAACCCGAGCAAACACATGGTCGGCTCATTTTTGAGCTGGGCAGTCGACAGTGGGATATTAAAGAGCTGCGTCACTTGTTGAAAGACATGCTGCCGCAGAAAAAGACCATAACCGACTATCAGGTTGAAACCGAATTTCCTGATATTGGAAAACACACATTTTTGCTGAACGCCCGAGAACTAGAGCAAACACAGGATCACCAGGATCAGACGGCCAAGATTCTATTGGCCTTTGAAGATATTACGGAGAAGCCTGCATGAGTACCACCCCCTATAAAATACCGAAACCCGAATGGAAGCAGCTTCGCGATCGCGCTTTGCAGCGCCTTAAAAATCGTCGGCCGGATATAAGTAAATTATCCAAAGATGATTTTGCCGCGCTGGCGCACGAGCTGGATGTGCATCAGGCTGAACTGGAAGTACAGAATGAGGAACTGCGACGGGCTCAGGCCGAACTCGAGGAGATGCGTGATCGTTACGTGAACCTGTTTGAATGGGCGCCTGTCGGGTATCTGACGCTGGATGCTGAATTTCGCATCCGCCAGGCAAACTATACGGCCGCCTCGTTGACTGGACGAGAGCGTGGCGAATTGTCCGGCAAGCGGCTGGAAAAATTCCTCGCAAAAGAGGATCACGATCGCTGTTACCTGCATTTGCGCAACGTACAAGCCACACAAAAAAAGCAAACGTGCGAACTTCGGTTAATGGGGTCGGATGCAACGCCCATTTGGGTGATGATGGAAACCGAAATGGTCACAAATCGAGGCGCTTCTTTTGGTGATGTCTTCCGGGTGGCCCTTCTCGACATCAGCGAACGCAAACTTGCAGAACAGGAGCTTGAAAACTTTTTTTCCCTGTCGCTCGATATGCTGGGCATTTCCTCGATACGCGACAACCGCTGGAAGCGCGTAAATCCGGCCATGACGCTAATTTTGGGATGGAGTTTAAAAGAATTACTCGACATCTCGATTTCTGATTTTCTGCATCCTGATGATGTGGAGCGATCTCTGCAAGCCTTGGAGAATTTGGCAGGAGGAGAGCCAATAACCCAGATTGAACAACGTGTGCGTTGCAAGGACGGTTCGTACAAATGGATTGCCTGGAACCAAGCTCCTCATCCGGAACGGAAAGAGATAATTTGCGTTGGCCGCGATATGACAGAACGCATTCGAGCTGAGAAAAATCTCCAGAAATCCGAACAACGATTTCGAGAGATGGTCAAATATGCACCTGCCGCCATTTACGAGATCGATTTTCAAAAAAAGCGTTTTACCTCGGTAAACAATGCCATGTGCGACATGCTTGGCTACAGTCGCGAAGAGTTGCTAGCCATGAACCCGTTTGATATTCTAAATGAACACGGCAAACAGCAGCTTGAGAGCCGAATGCATCAGTGGCTCCAAGGTAAGGACATTGATAAAAATGTTGAATACAAAGTCTGCACCAAAGACGGCCAGGAACGAGATGCGCTCATAAATGCAACGTTTAATTTTGATAGCGACGGCAATCCGCTTGGAGTAACAGCCGTTGCGCAGGATATTACCGAAGTCAAGCAGTCAGAACAAGCATTGCGAGACAGCGAACTGCGCTTTCGCAATCTCGTAACTGCGAGCTCTCAGGTCTTGTACCGCATGAACAAAGACTGGAGTGAGATGCTGGTACTGGACAGCCGTGGCTTTCTAACGCCGACGAAAAGGCCAAACCCTCATTGGCTGGAGCAATATATCCCCGTTGAGGATCATGAACGCGTAACGAGCGCGTTCCAGG
>CAYPZM010000127.1:0-12282 GCA_964414825.1 uncultured Cytophagia bacterium
TCTTTGTCGATGAGGCCCATAACCATCATTTGCACCCGAAATGGAATCAACAACAGATGATGAAACGGATTGAGTTTAATATTCAACAGCTCGGCATTTTTGTGGCCGATGAGCTCTTCCATCAGCAATCGCGGAATAGTTCGGCTGGGCAACAGCCGGCCAAAAGCGCCCTGATTGCGGATCATATCGGACATAAAATTAGTCAAGGCGGCGGTGAGTGCAATGCCCTCGCGTGCTTCTTCCTCTGTTTCGCTACGATTGCGCGCCATGACAATATCATAAAGTTCTTGCGCCTCGTCCATATTGGTGACGTTGCGCAGAAAAATGGGATCGACCCCCATATGATGCCCGGCAACGTTCCAGGCATGGATAAAATCATTTTCAACATCTGCCGGCACAGGAATATCAAACGTGCGCATTCCCCTGATGATGACATAGGAAAATGTTTGCAGCGTAGCGCCCATATATTCCTGTCCGATGGGCGTGCCCCACTCTTGCTCCCATTTAAACTTTAAAAACAGATCACCAATATGCGACGGCTCTTTTTCAATCATTTCATCCATTTCCGCCAATATGAGGTGACGGACAGCGGCGTGCATAAGACGTACCTTTTGCAGGCTGCGAATACCACGTCCCAAGCTGCCGCGATTGTGATCCAGGCCTCCAGGCGATAGTACATTGATAATCATTTGAGATGTTTCGTAAATGCGGCGAACTATATGATTTTCCAGCTTGAGCGTCAATCCCAGAACTTGCGTGCCGCCTTTGCCACAGGTGTACAATTCCGGCAAACTGGCGCAGCCGAGAAGAGTAAAGCCTATCATCCCATAATCTTTGAACAGTTTTTCCGCATTTTTGATGCGATTTTGATCGGCCCATTCCGGGGACTTGCCGCTCTCTTCCCAATACATTTCGATTCGATCCAAAACCTCGGGTGCTAAAAACTCAAATTTGCTGCGATCTACGCCGTCTTCGCGAACCATGCTGGCAAAAAAGCGGTTGGCCTCTTCAACGGAGTGGTGTTTGAATATGAGTGCCACTGTGTCATCGGCGAGTTTATCGCCCGTGTGGCGCAACTTGGTTAAATTGTCATCGGTCCAAATGGTTACGCTCATGCGACTGTTTTCTCCTCAAAATCGTTCAAAAGGTTTTGTGCGGTTTGTATATCGCCAGTAGTTTCCCCTCTGACGATACGATGCAGCACGTTTTGAATTTCAGTTCGTGCGATTTCAGCTTGTCCTTGTTTTTGCCCTAGCCGTACAAGCGATACAATGGCACGCAGTTCAAATAGAACAGCATTTTGTTTTTCCGCAATTTGTCGGGCTTTTATAAAACAACTCTCTGCCATTTTACGATCTGCCGGTTCTTGCTTTAGCAGCAACTCGCCTTTTAAGCGCCAAAGTTCTGCTTCGTAATAGGTTTCGTTGGTTTCCTCAACGGTTTTCAGAGCCTCGTTAACGGTGGTCAAGCCCTCTTCTATTTGATCGCTTTGCAGCAACACATCAACTAAAAGTCCTGTGGCGTGCGTTTGCCACAGTCGTGCTCCAATGGCGTGCCAGGTGGCCAGGCCGCGTTTAAGCTGCTCGATACCTGCATCCGTCTCTCCCAAACCTGCCACGGCCCAACCACGAACCATATCGCCATCCGCGATCCAGTTTGGAAAAATGTTTTCCATAGCCAGTGCTAAAACTCGATCCGCATAACGAACGGCCGCTTGAGGTTCGAGCCGAAACTGATGCAACACAGCCGCCCATGTTAATGCGTATGACAAACTATAGGGATGCCCCAGCTCTTCGGCTAAAACCACAGCTTTATTCTTGGTTTCGAGCGCCTCATCTACCTCGCCCAGCAACCATTGCAGCCAGCTTAGGTGCGCCAGCGAAACAATGCCGGCGTCCTGAACATACACGGCCACGTGGGCCTTGT
Source organism: uncultured Cytophagia bacterium (assembly GCA_964414825.1). Classification (GTDB taxonomy): domain Bacteria; phylum Zhuqueibacterota; class Zhuqueibacteria; order Residuimicrobiales; family Krinioviventaceae; genus CAYPZM01. Next base: position 1,927 of record CAYPZM010000127.1, read on the forward strand.
GATTTTCCGGCGAATAATAGGAATAGGCGGTTTCAAAATGCGAACGCGATGTTTTAAAATCGCCGCGGGAATACAAAAAATTTAGGCCGTGCGCGGTGTGCGCTTCCAGTAGCAAATCGGCATCGTTGGTTTGCTCGGCCAGGCGCAACATCTCATCGCCCAATTGAAACGCCATGTCAAAATCGCGGCGCACAATGTAAAAGGCCCACAATCCCCAAAGCACGGGAAAAAGCTGCGGCACTTCGCCGAATTGTTCGCAAATTTCCCGGGCGCGCGAAAAGGATATTTCAACTTCAGGATTGGTATAGCCAAGCGTGGCAATGTACGACAAGCCCAAATGCATGTTCAGCGCCAGTTCTTGCTGCATCGATTCCGGCGTTTGGGGTAAACGGTTAAGCAGTTCCAACCCTTTGCTATAATCCACAATAGCTTCTTTATTGGCCGAACGCATATAGGCGAGCTGTCCCGCTTTTAACCACATGGGAATTGCCTGTTCAATGTTGCCAGCTTCGGTATAATGGTGGGCGAGGAGCTCGGGTTTGTTTTCCTGCACATCCGGCTGTTTTTCAAGAATGGCCTTGGCGATATCCGCATGCAATTGATGCCGATTTTTTTTCAGAATCGAATCATACGCCGCATCTTGGATGAGCGCGTGTTTAAAAACATACTCTAACGATCCGGTGGAAACATTTTTGTACAACAGTTCGGCATCAACCAGTTTTTCCAGTTCGGCGTTTAAAAGCTTTTCGTCCCAGATCGAGATAGCCTGCAAGAGCTCGGAAGAAAATTGTCGGCCGATAACCGCACCCAACTGGGCAACTTCTTTGGCTGTGCCCAAGCGATCTAGACGTGCGGTTAACGAATCTCGTAGTGTTGCGGGAATGGAAATTTGCCGCTTGCGGTTGGCCAGAACCAATTTGCCGTCCTGCTCTGTCAGGATTTTGGATTCGAGGACGGATTTGCTCAATTCTTCTACAAACAGGGGAACGCCATCGGTCTTGGCGATGATTTGGTCGATAATCTCATCCGGCATGGTTCGGCCTTTGGTGATGGCCTCGACGATCTCGATAATGTCTTTGCGCTTCAATTTCATCAAATTGAGGACATCAACATGCGAGCGCACCTGCCAGGCCGGCGTAAATTCCGGGCGATAGGTAAACAGGGAATAGACTTTTGACGTAGGCCCCATATCGACCAACAAGGTGAGCAGTTCCAGTGTTGTGGGATCGGCCCAGTGCAGATCTTCCACCACAAACAGTACGGGCTGCTGCTCGGCGCGGCGCAGCAAGAAGCCCAGCAGGAGATCCAATGTTTTTTGCTTTTGACGTTCCGGTGTAAGCTGCAACGGCTCGTATTTATCGTTCAGGGGCACGGACATCAGATCGGCAAACAGGGGCACCGTTTCGTTTAATTCGAAACCGTATTGTACTAAAAAACCCTCTATTTTTTGCAAGCGTACAACCACATCTTCGCCTGGCTCAAAGCCGATGCCAACGCGTTCAAAAAAGTCGATGATGGGATATAAAGCGCTATTTTTATAATGGGTGGAACACGAGATTTCCGTAAGCCATGCATTGGGCGTTTGCCGAATATGGGATTTGAGCGAACGCACAAGATGCGATTTTCCCAGCCCAGCATCAGCGCTTAAGCATACGACCCGGCCTTCACGATCTTCAATAGTGAGATCCCAATGTTCGGTAAGAGTGTCCAGCTCACGACGGCGTCCGATGAGCGGCAGCACTTGTTCTTCAGCACCAGCGAATCGTGCGCGGGCCGAGCTTTGTTTTATTTGAAACAGCTCGATGGGATGTACGGCACCCAAAATGGTTTGTTCGCCCAGAGGTTCATAATCGACAAGTTTTTCCAGCAATGGGATACTGGCTTTGCTGGAGAGCAATGTATTTGGCATAGCCATGCTGGCGAGGTGGGTGCCCAGCTCGGGGGTATCGCCAACAACCGACTGCGAGCCGGAGTGACCTTTCATGCCAAACACCACCATGCCCGTGTGCATGCCCGCGAGAACGGCAAGTTCAATTTCACCTCTTATCGCACGCTCGCGGTTTTGTTGCTTAATGCCGTCGATAATCGCCAATCCGGCCATGGCCGCTCGATACGCATCATCCTCGTGCGCTTTTGGGTAGCCAAAAAAGACCAGCAATCCCTCGCCAATGGAGGGCGCAATGTGACCGTCAAATCGCTGTATAACCTTTTCTGCATTTTGATAAAAGATAGGCAGGGCATCGTGCAACTCTTCCGGGTCGACCTCGTCCAGGGGCGAATTGGGAACCAGCCGGCAATACAACGCAGTAATTTGTCGCCGCTCGGTCATGGAGGATGAATGATGCGATGACGCACGACGCTCTTTATTGTTAGGTGGCGATGACAAAACCGATTTGTCTTTTTTTACAGCAATTTGCGACTGCGGTTGCAATTTATACAGGTCTTCCAATAACTCTGCCATAGAGGAATAGCGATCTTTGGGTGATTTTTGCAGTGCTTTTAAGACGATGTTTACCAGAGCATCGGGAGCCTCATGGCGCGAGTCACCGATAGGCGGCGGGTCCTCGTTCAAGATGGCGTATAAAACCGCGGCTTCATAATCACCGCGAAACGGGAGATTGCCGGTTAGCATTTCGTACAGCACCACGCCGGCCGCCCAAATATCGCTGCGAACATCCACAGTTTCGCCGCGACTTTGTTCGGGAGACATATAGGCAATGGTTCCAAGCGTAGTTCCGGCACGCGTAACCTGCGAGTGTCCCATCATTTTGGCCAGGCCAAAATCCATAATTTTAACCGCACCTTTGCTGTTCAGCATAATATTGGAGCTTTTGATATCGCGATGGATAATATCATGTTCGTGTGCTGTTTGCAGCCCGTCGGCCAATTGAATGGTGATTTTAACAATATCATCTACCGACAGGTCACCATTTTTAATAACGTGTCGAAGTTCAAGCCCCTCGATATATTCCATCACGATGAACGTGACATCTGCGGTCTCTTCAATCGCATAAACGGTGGCAATATTCGGATGGTTAAGTCGTGCTGCCGCTTGCGCTTCAATTTTAAAGCGATCCGATTCTTCGGCTAGGACAAAATCGGGCAAAAATTTAATAGCAACCGTCCGATTCAACTTGGAATCTTGTGCTTTATAGACCACACCCATGCCGCCCTGACCAAGCTTTTCCGAAATCATATAGTGCAAAAGCGTTTTGTTTATCACCTATACTCCCCTTTTAACGTTTATAATCGTTTCAGCACCACAAGGGTCATATCATCAGTTTGTTTGGCATCGCCAACAAAATCGTTTATTGCTGCAATAATCGCTTGAATTATGTCCTGAGCAGAATCTTGAATATGTTTCTGTATAACATTTCTCAATCGCTCTTCGCCAAATTCGTGATCATCGCGAGTCATAGCTTCGGTAATGCCGTCGGAAAATATCACCAGAATGTCGCCGCGTTGTATGGCGATGTGATCTTCTTGAAACGTCTCGTGTTCAATCACACTTAACGGTAAACCGGCGGTTTGCAACTCGACCACCTCGCCCGTCGATGGAAATAACATGGGCCGATTGTGCCCGGCATTGGCATAATAAAACTCGTGTGAATGAACGTGCAATTGTCCATAAAACAAGGTGGCAAATTTGTTGGCGCTGGTGCTGTGATACAACAATGTGTTGGCCAAGGTGAGGCAAGCTGCCGGTGAAGAATCGGGCTGTGCCTGTCCGCGAATGGTGGCCTGCATATTGGACATAACCATAGCGGCAGTAATGCCTTTTCCTACTACATCGCCCAAACAGATGGCCAAATGCTGGTCATCGCGGCGGATAAAATCAAAATAATCGCCGCCAATCGAATGGGCGGGCAGGCTGTATCCTTTTATGTCATATCCTTCAATTTCGGGATGATTTTTCGGCAGCAGGCTGCTTTGAATGTCCGCCGCCAGCCGCATTTCTTCTTGCATACGAATAAAATTGTGCTCTTCTTCATGCAGCCGTGCGTTTTCCACCACTTGCGCGGATTGCGATGCTAAAATAGCCAGCAAACGCACGTCCTCATCGGTGAATACCTCGCCGCCGCGTTTGTTGAATACGGTAAGAATGCCGGTGAGCTCAGATTTAATCAACAAGGGCACGCAAACCAGGGATTTGATATTTTCATTCCAAACCACACCTCTAAAGCGGGAATCCTTTTGTGGTTCGAAAATCAGTAGCGGCGTTTTGTTTAACTGCATCCAGCCGAGCAGCGCCATGTCCACAATATACGGTTTGCCTTCGCCGGTGCTGGCCATGCTGCGGACCAGTGTTGTCGGCTCTCCATCTTTCAAACGCGGCGACAGCGTGATGACGCCCTGCTCTGCATTTACCGCACGCAAGGACTGGCTGATCACGGTTTGCATAACTTCCTGTGAGTTTTGCGAGGCGCCGATTTCTCGTGCTAATTCGTTCAAAACAGATAATTCGTACACCGAACGCCGCAAACGTTCGTTTTCCGCCTGTAATTCCCTATTACTGGCGAGTACACTTTGTGCCTTCACTCTCTTTTAGTATCCCCAAATTTAAAACTGATGCAAATTCAATTTATGGAACAGTGACAGTATAACAGAAACCCTAGTGGTTTAATTTCGCAAAAATAACGTCTTGTGCGTTTGTTGAATAAATATTTCAGAAGACATTTTGAAATTAAAACAGGAAAAAATTTTGCTGCAAATTATGTTCAATTATTGAAGAATAAATTAAATAGTGCCGTTGTTTCCAATAATGTAACAGTAGTGTAGCATTCCACCACTCCATAGAACATCTCACTATACCTCCACCGGGAGTCTGACAAACCCATTCCATCCCTTTTCGAAATGTTATTTTAAAAAATTGCAGACGGGAATCCAGCCGATGCGGGCTGTTTAAACGTAACGTCTGCTTTATCATTTCTAAAAGGAGGCCTGTCATGTTGTTCAAAAAAATTATCTTTGCGTTCATCCTCCTATCCTTTTTATTTACCAGCTGTTCAGAGGATGAAGAAGCACCGGTAGGTCCGTCTCCATCGACAGAACCCCCGGAATTTGCCTTGAGGGAAGTTACATTCCCGGATGCTATGAAACAGTCCACAAATGAAAAAGCACAGATGGCGATATCCACTACCGCGGATGCGATGTCATTCAAGGACAGCGATGTTGTGCTGCAAGTACCGGAAGGCGCCCAGGCCGTGAAAAAAACCTCAGGAAATTGGGAGTACGAATGGCAAGAAGGCAATTTAACAAAATCCCTAAAAATCATTACCTCAACAGGACGCGTGACGTGGCAGATGTACTATGATGGAAATGCCGACGGCAACAACTTTAGCAACTGGCGATGTATGGATGCGGTACAAAGCTCGGATCGTACCAGCGGCCATGTGCATCTGTTTATTCCCGGCGGCCAACAAATAGGTACGGAATGGGTGTGGTATACGTTGGCGAATAATGACTACAAGTTTATTCAGCAAACGTATCAAGAATCCTGTACAAAGTTGGATATTGTGTCCAAACCGGATAAATCGGGCAAGCTGGAGCGTTTTTTTAAAAACTCGCAAGGAAATTTGGTTTACGATTTGAGAATTTCTTGGAATGCGGATGGTTCCGGCGCATGGTGGACTTTTGAGGACGGACAACAATCCGATTATGGAACGTGGTAAATTGCAAGCCCCCTCATGAATATATAATTAACATATTTAACCATATATCTATATTAATAAAAACCAACCCTGAGGGGGCTTTTTTAGTCAAATAATTAGGCAATCGCCTGTATGGTTTCGCCATTTAATTTTTCGCGCATCAATTTGTAATTGATACGATCGACCAATGCCTGCCAACTGGCTTCAATGATGTTTTCCGAAACGCCTACTGTTCCCCACTTTACTTTGCCATCATCGGACTCGATGGAGACCCGCACCTTGGCTTCCGTGCCTTCGCGGCTGTCGAGAACGCGAACTTTGTAATCCACCAGTTTGATGTCCTTGAGTGACGGATAAAACGGATCGAGCGCTTTGCGCAACGCTTTGTCCAAGGCATCTACCGGACCGTGGCCTTCGGCAACGGTGTGCTGAATATTGCCATTCACTGAAATCATGAGCACGGCTTCTGAATGCAAGTGGCCTTCTTCATATTTAAAAATGACCACACGAGCATTTTTTAATTCAAAGAAATCTTGAAAATTGCCGGTCACTTTGTGGATAAGCACCTCGAACGAGCCGTCCGCGTCCTCAAATTGATATCCCAAATGCTCCAACTCCTTAAGGCGACTGACAATTGCCGTGAGCTCTTCTTTGTGGGCCGACAAATCGTGACCCATTTCTTCGGCTTTTTGCAAAATATTGCTTTGACCGGACTGATCCGACACGAGCACGCGCTGACGATTCCCCACCAGTATTGGATCAATATGCTCATACGTGAGCCGGTTGCGGCGAATGGCACTGACGTGAATGCCGCCTTTGTGCGCAAACGCGCTGTTGCCGACAAAGGGGGATTCTTCGCGATGCGGCAGGTTGGCGATTTCACTCACAAATCGCGACAATGTGGTCAAATCGTGCAGCTTGACATGCGGTGAAAGCGTTGCCGATTTGCATTTGAGCGCAACATTGGGAATGATGGAGCAGAGGTTCGCATTACCGCAGCGTTCGCCATAGCCATTTATAGTGCCCTGGACGTGGTAGACGCCGTTTTTCACTGCGGCAATGGTATTGGCCACACCCATGTCACAATCATTATGTGTATGAATGCCCAAAGGCAAGCCCAAATTCGCATTTTGAACCTTTTCGATTATCTCCACAATATCATGTGGAAGCACGCCGCCGTTGGTGTCGCACAACACCAGACAGTCCGCACCGGCATCGGCTGCCGATTTGAGAGTTTTTAACGCATAATCGGGATTGGCAATAAATCCATCAAAAAAATGCTCGGCATCGTAAATGACCTCTTTGCCTTGTTTTTTCAAATAGGCGACCGAGTCATAAATCAATTCCAAATTCACATCCAGGGTAGTGCGCAAACCTTCGGTCACATGCAAATCCCAGGATTTACCAAAAATAGTGACCACGGGTGTGTTTGCCTCCAGCAAGAGGCGAATATTTTGATCTTCGGAAACATGGCGGTCTTTACGCCGGGTGCTGCCAAACGCGGTTATTTTGGCATGCTTCCAGTTGATGGACTGAGCACGATGAAAAAACTCCATATCTTTGGGATTGGAGCCCGGCCAGCCGCCTTCGATATAGTCGACGCCAAAGTCATCCAGGCGTTCGGCAATGCGGATTTTGTCTTCTGCTGAATATGAAATGCCTTCGCTCTGATTGCCATCGCGAAGGGTTGTATCGTATATTACGAGAGTTTCTGACATTGGCCTTCTCCTGTGTTTGATGGGCCAAAAAAGTACAACGATTTAAAGATCGAGTGGCCTGCCTCATCCACTCTATACATCTTTGGTTTGTCCGTAGTTCAGGACAAAACTTGCTTGATATGTTCCACAATCACGTTACCCATTTCGCTGGTGGAAATTGCGGGTTCGCCGTTCTGAGCAATATCGGCTGTGCGGGCGCCTTGTTGCAGCGCCATATCGATGGCTTTTTCGATAGCTGCCGCTTCCTCCAAGCGATTTAGCGAATACTGCAGCATCATCGCTACCGATGCAATGGTGGCAATGGGATTGGCTTTACCCTGACCAGCGATATCGGGTGCCGAACCATGCACGGGTTCGTACATGCCGGCGCCGGTGCCCAAGCTTGCGGAAGGCAGCATGCCGAGCGAACCGGTGAGCATGGAGGCCTCGTCGCTCAAAATATCACCAAACATATTACCGGTCACAATTACATCAAACTGCTTGGGCCAGCGGATGAGCTGCATGGCAGCATTGTCCACATATATGTGACTGAGCTCGACATCCGGATAATTTTTCGCAACCTCCACAACAACGCGGCGCCAAAATTGCGAGACTTGCAGTACATTGGCCTTGTCTACCGAGCACAAACGGCCATTACGTTTTTGCGCTGCTTCAAACGCCACGTTTGCAATGCGCTCCACTTCAGGACGCGTATAAACCATGGTGCTCAATCCATGCTGATCATCTTGCGTGCTCGGTTCGCCAAAATAGATGCCGCCGGTGAGTTCGCGCACGATTAAAATATCAATATTTTCGACGATTTCGGGCTTGAGCGTGGAGGCCTGCACCAGCGCCGGATAGACTTTTGCAGGACGTAAATTGGCGAACAACCCAAGTCCGGCACGCAAACCAAGCAGGCCTTTTTCCGGCCGTTTGTGCGAGGGCAGGTCGTCATACTGTGGCGCGCCAATGGCGCCGAGCAAAACGGCATCGCACGATTTGCACAAAGCCAGAGTTGCCTCTGGCAAGGGCGTATCAAACTTGTCGATGGCCACGCCGCCGACATCAGCATATTTGAGATTCACAGAAAATCCGGCCATAGCGGCAATAGCTTGCAATACTTTTACTGCTTCGCCCACCACTTCGGGGCCAATACCATCACCGGGTAAAACAGCTATGTTAAAATTATCTTTTGTCATAGAATTTTCCTGTTTGGTTCGAGTCCGCGCTGTTATTTGCCTCTGTATCGAAAAGCAACGGGGACGAATGTGCTAATACTTTGCGTCCGGCATTTTTGTGGCTCGATCATTGAAAATCAAACCGATTTTGGCTGTGCATGCCGCAATTTATTGTGCGCATGCAAATAGGCACGAATACTGGCCTCAATCACGTCAGTGCTGGCGCCGCGGCCAACAAACTTGCGACCATTGTTGGTGATAGTGACATGCACCTCGCCCATAGCCTCCTGGCCGCTGGTGAGCGCTTGCAGCCGGTAATCAACAAGCGTGACCGGCTCGTTGATGATTTTGTCGATTGCCTTGAACGCCGCATCCACCGGGCCGTCGCCCACGGAAGCATCCTGATGAACAGTATTCTCGTGCTTCAAGGCGATTGTTGCCGTGGGCAGCACCTTGTCGCCGCTCAAAATGTGAAAATATTCGAGACGCCAGGCTTCTTCAAAATCCTGCACTTCGTCGCCGACCAGGGCTTCCAGATCGACATCAAACACTTCTTTCTTTTTATCAGCAACGCTCAGAAAGCGTTCGTACACCTTGTCCAGCTCTTCTTTGCTGAGCTGATAGCCCAAATCTTCCAGCCGTTTTTTCAAACCATGACGACCCGAATGCCGGCCAAGTACAATCTTGGTCTGCCCCCAACCGACATCATCCGGCGACATGATTTCATACGTGGTGCGGTCTTTGATCATGGCGTCCTGGTGAATGCCGGCTTCGTGGGCAAACGCATTGGCGCCCACAATGGCCTTGTTGGGCTGCACCATCATGCCGGTGACCGTGCTGACCATACGGCTGGTTTTAACGATTTCGTCGGTTTTGATGTTGGTCGTCTTGCCGTAATAGGCTTCGCGCGTTTTCAAGGCCATGACCACCTCTTCCAGGGAGGTGTTGCCGGCGCGCTCGCCGATGCCATTTATGGTGACTTCTACCTGTTGCGCGCCATTACGAACGCCCGCCAACGTGTTGGCCACGGCCAGGCCGAGGTCATTGTGACAATGGACGCTCAAAATAGCGCCGTTTATATTGGGAACGCGTTCGAAAATTTCTTTGATCAATTGCCCAAATTCCTCAGGATTGGCGTACCCGACCGTGTCCGGAATATTGATGGTTGTCGCACCTGCGCTAATTGCTGCTTCGATTATACGAAACAGAAATTCTTTACCGGTTCGGGCAGAATCTTCCGGGGAAAATTCGATATCATCAAAATATGATTTGGCATGTCGAACCGCCTTGACCGCCATGTCGAGAATATCGTCTTCGGATTTTTTAAATTTCTTTTCCATATGAATTTTCGATGTGGCGACAAACGTGTGAATTCGCGGCTTGGTCGCCTTTTCCAGTGCGGCCGCCGCTCGATCGATATCGAGTTCAACGCAGCGCGCCAAGCCGCAAATCGATGGCATGCGCACCTCATTGGCAACCAGCTTGACGCCCTCAAATTGTGCCTCCGACGAAACCGGAAAGCCGGCTTCGATTACATCCACATTCAACCGCTCCAGTTGATGGGCAATTGCCAGCTTGTCGTCCACACTCATGCTGGCGCCCGGGGATTGCTCCCCGTCGCGCAGCGTGGTATCGAATACAATAATTCGATTTTTATCCATAAAAAAACCTCTATTTTTTCAGCCAACTCATCATTCCGCGCAATTCTGCGCCTACGTTTTCGATTTTATCATCGTTTAAGAGTCGGCGGTAGCCATTAAACTTGGGTCCGTTGGCTTTGTTTTCCAAAATCCATTCGGTGGCAAACGAGCCATCCTGGATGTCCTTCAA
>CAYPZM010000127.1:12292-13237 GCA_964414825.1 uncultured Cytophagia bacterium
AGCTGTTTCATACCGGCTTTGGCTTCGTCGCCAATGACAACCGGACCTTTGACCAGACCGCCGTACTCGGCTGTATCACTCACCGAGTGATACATTCCGGCTAGACCGCCTTCGTAAATGAGGTCCACGATCAATTTCACTTCATGCAGACACTCAAAGTACGCCATCTCCGGTTGGTAACCGGCTTCCACAAGCGTGTTGAATCCGGCGCGGATCAACTCAGTGATACCGCCGCACAACACCGCTTGCTCGCCAAACAGGTCTGTTTCGGTTTCTTCTTTATACGTGGTTTCGATGACACCGGCGCGCGTGCCGCCGATGCCTTTCGCATAAGCCAGTGCAATATCTTTGGCCTTGCCGCTGGGATTCTGATGCACAGCGATCAACGCCGGAACGCCATTGCCCGCTTCGTACTGGCGGCGAACCAGATGTCCCGGACCTTTAGGAGCCACCATAATTACGTCAACATCGGCCGGGGGAACGATCTGATTGTAATGGATATTAAAACCGTGCGCAAACGCCAGCACGTTGCCAGCTTTTAAATTCGGTGCAATGTCATTTTCATAAACCATGGGTTGAATTTGGTCCGGCACCAGAATCATAATCACCTGCGCCGCTTTGGCCGCTTCATCGTTCACCAGGACCTTTAACCCGGCGGCCTCGGCCTTTTCCTTATCCGGATTGCCAGGGTTCAAACCGACGACCACATCAACACCACTTTCTTTTAGATTTAAAGCGTGCGCGTGTCCCTGGCTGCCGTATCCAATAATAGCAACAGTTTTTCCTTTTAATAGATCGAGGTTGGCGTCGTTATCATAATATAGTTTCATGACTGGGGCTCCTGTTAAAATTTAGGGTTTGATTTATCGTTATGGTTAAAACCGCAAAAACTCAATTCCGTTTGAACGAAAGCCAGGATAAGGCGCTGTTCGTTAGACTTTCTTT
>CAYPZM010000128.1:0-3250 GCA_964414825.1 uncultured Cytophagia bacterium
ACTGGGGACACACGGATTTTCAGTCCGTTGCTCTACCGACTGAGCTAAAGCGCCACAAAGCGGAGAAAAGTAACAACTATACGCTTAAATGTCAAGAAAAATGTACCCTCCTTGCGCATAATTTTAACCCTGCTTGTAATTAACAATGTTTTACACGCACTTGATCGGCGAGCAATCCTAAAATTCTTGCTATTGAAACGAATTTTAGTTACCTTGCGACCTGAAAAAAGGTACCTCTAGTTTCTTCTGCGGGATGAAAGACGTGCAGTACCCACTTGTTTTCATTCCAGTTAACGAATATAATAATTTAAATTTAAAATTTTCGGAGGATTGTAATGTCAAGAAAAATGGTCACCATAGACGGCAATGAAGCCGCCGCCTATGTCGCCCATAAGGTAAATGAGGTAATTGCGATTTACCCCATTACCCCGTCTTCTCCGATGGGTGAATGGTCTGATGCCTATTCGGCAGCCGGCCAAAAAAATATATGGGGGACGGTTCCTCAAGTAGTCGAGATGCAAAGCGAAGGTGGCGCATCCGGTGCCGTGCACGGCGCCTTGCAAACCGGTGCTCTAACCACCACGTTTACCGCGTCTCAAGGTTTGTTGTTGATGATTCCCAATATGTTTAAAATTGCCGGCGAGTTGACGCCCACGGTATTTCACGTATCTGCCCGCACCGTAGCAACACATGCATTGTCGATTTTTGGCGATCATAGTGATGTGATGGCGACTCGCTCGACCGGTTGGGGATTGTTGTCGTCCAATTCGATCCAAGAAATTATGGACTTTGCGCTGATTTCCACGGCCGCATCATTGGAAGCGCGAGTGCCGTTTATTCACTTTTTTGATGGTTTTCGTTCATCGCACGAAGTGCAAAAAATTGAAGAACTAACCATGGATGATATGCGCGCCATGATCAACAACGACATGGTGTTCGCGCATCGTCAACGTGGGTTGTCGCCGGACCGCCCGAAAATTCGCGGTACCGCGCAAAACCCGGATGTCTTTTTCCAGGCCCGCGAAACTGTAAATCCCTATTACGACAAAGCTACCGGCATCGTACAAAACGCTATGGATAAATTTGCCGAGCTAACCGGCCGTCAATATAATCTATTCGATTATGTCGGCGCTCCGGATGCCGAACGCGTTATCATTATAATGGGCTCCGGTGCCGAAGCGGCTCAGGAAGCTGTGGAATACATGGTGGACAAGGGCGAAAAAGTCGGTATGAGTTCGTTTGTATCGCCCATTTTCCGTTGAAGCGTTTGTAAAAGCCATTCCCGCCACGGTAAAATCCATTGCAGCGTTAGACCGCACCAAAGAGCCAGGCGCTATTGGCGAGCCGCTGTACCAGGATGTTCGCAACGCCATCGGCGAAGGCATGGAAAATGGTTGGTGCCAGTTTAACAATTGGCCTACTGTAGTTGGCGGTCGTTACGGATTGTCTTCCAAAGAATTCACCCCGGCTATGGTTATTTCGATTTTCGACAACTTGACGCAAGAAAAGCCGAAAAATCACTTTACTGTCGGTATTCACGATGATGTGACGCACACGAATTTGGATTGGGATACTGACCTGTCAACCGAAGCCGATGACGTTAATCGATCCATGTTTTACGGCTTGGGTTCGGACGGCACAGTTGGCGCCAATAAAAACTCGATTAAAATAATTGGTGAGGAAACGGACAACTTTGCCCAGGGTTATTTTGTTTATGACTCGAAAAAGGCAGGATCGGTTACCGTATCGCACTTGCGTTTTGGTCCGCGACCGATTCGCTCCACTTATCTCATCAATAAAGCCAATTTTGTTGCTTGTCATCAGCAATTTTTGCTGGAGCGTTTTAATGTTCTGGAAAACGCGATTGACGGCGCAACATTTCTGTTGAATACGCTTTCGCCGCCTGAAAAGGCATGGGACGATTTGCCCAAGGCTTATCAGGAAGAAATTATTGAAAAGAATATAAAGTTTTATGTGATCGATGCTTACGATGTCGCCAAAAAGACCGGCATGGGCGTGCGTATTAATACGATCATGCAGACCTGCTTTTTTGCCATTTCCGGCGTGCTGCCGAAAGATGAGGCGATTGAATACATTAAAAACGCCATCAAAAAAACGTATGGCAAAAAAGGCGATCGCATTGTACAGATGAACTTTAATGCGGTGGACCAGACTCTGGAACACTTGTTTGAAGTTCAAGTGCCCGATAAAGTTAGCAGTAGCAAAGAGATGCCCCCCATCGTTCCGAAAGATTCTCCCGAATTTGTTCGCAACGTCGTCAGCAAAATTGCGGTGAACAAGGGTGATCTGGTACCGGTAAGTGCGTTTGAAGTGGATGGCACTTTTGATACGGCAACGACACAATATGAAAAACGCAACATTGCGCTGGAAATCCCGGGATGGGATCCAGAAGTCTGCATCCAATGTGGAAAATGTGTGATGGTGTGTCCGCACGCCACCATCCGCCACAAAGTATACGACCCGGCTGTGTTGGAAAACGCTCCGGAGACATTCAAACACACGGATGCTCGCGGACGTGATTTTTCCGAAGGTGCGCAATACACGATTCAAGTGGCGCCGGAAGATTGTACCGGCTGTTCTCTTTGTGTTGAAGCATGCCCGGCGAAAAACAAAAAAGAGGTGGGCAAAAAGGCCATCAACATGGTGCCGCAGCCTCCTATCCGCGCACAGGAACGCGAAAATTATCGTTTCTTTAAAGAAGATATTCCGGATATGGATCGTCGCCTGGTCAAAGTTCACACGGTTAAAGGTTCCCAGTTACTGAAACCGCTGTTCGAATACTCGGGTGCCTGCGCCGGTTGTGGTGAAACGCCGTACGTCAAATTGATCTCCCAGTTGTTCGGTGATCGTATGACCATCGCCAACGCTACGGGATGTTCATCCATTTACGGCGGTAACTTGCCAACATTCCCCTATACGAAAGATGAAAACGGTCGCGGTCCGGCCTGGGCCAACTCGTTGTTCGAAGACAATGCCGAGTTTGGTATGGGCTACCGTTTGACTTATGACAAATTCAACGAATTTGCCAAAGAGCTGGTGACGCAATTGGCATCGGACTTGGGTGATGATCTGGTTTCGGGATTGCTCAATGCTGATCAATCAACGGAAGAAGGCATTTACGATCAACGCGAACGCGTTAAAGCTCTTAGAGACAAGCTGGCCAACAACTCGTCCGCGGAAGCCAAGCAGCTCTTGTCTGTTGCCGACTATTTGGTGAAAAAGAGCGTTT
>CAYPZM010000128.1:3260-13197 GCA_964414825.1 uncultured Cytophagia bacterium
CTCGGCGGCGACGGTTGGGCCTACGACATTGGCTACGGCGGTCTGGATCATGTTCTGGCCTCCGGACGCAATGTTAACGTCGTAGATCTCGACACCGAAGTTTACTCGAATACGGGCGGACAGATGTCCAAGGCCACCCCATTGGGCGCCGTAGCAAAATTTGCGGCCGCCGGCAAGCCATTGCCGAAAAAGGACATGGGCATGATCTTTATGACCTACGGCAACATTTACGTGGCTCGCGTGGCCATGGGATACAGCGATGTTGGTGTGGTTCGCGCTCTATTGGAAGCCGATGCGTATGATGGTCCGAGTATTGTTATCGCCTACTCGCATTGTATTGCTCAGGGCATCAACATGGCAAAGGGGTTGGATGAGCAAAAGAAAGCCGTGGAATCGGGTCACTATCCGTTGTTCCGCTTTAATCCGATGATGGTCGAGCAAGGTCAAAATCCGCTCAAGCTGGACTCGAAAAAGCCGAGCATCAAGTTTGAGGACTTTGCCTATGGCGAAACTCGGTTCAAGATGCTAACCAAATCCCAGCCGGAACGCGCCAAAATGTTGCTGGAAAAAGCCCAGGCGGACATTGCCATGCGATGGAGAATGTACGAGCAGTGGGCCAACATGTCCTACAACGGCGAAGAATAGAATCAGAGAACATGCGGCGTCAATTTGGCGCCGCATTTTAATGTGATCAAAACCTAACAATGGGGACACTCATTATGGATATGACAACAAGCTATATGGGTTTGAAACTAAAAAATCCTCTAGTGCCGTCCTCTTCCCCCTTGTCTAAGAATTTAGACGGTATTAAAAAATTGGAGGATGCCGGCGCCTCTGCTATTGTTCTATACTCTTTGTTTGAAGAACAATTGGCGTTTGAGCAAGAGGAGCTGACCTACTTTTTGGATCGCGGCACTGACACGTTTGCGGAAGCGCTGAATTATTTTCCCGAGCAAGACGATTACAATATGGGCCCTGAAGAATATCTGGAACACATCCGCCAGGCCAAAGAAGCCTCGGATATTCCGATCATTGCCAGCTTAAACGGCGTTTCCAGCGGCGGCTGGATCGATATTTCCAAAAAAATGGAACAAGCCGGCGCAGATGCCCTGGAGTTAAATATTTACTTTTTGGCGACAGATACCGAACAGGAAGGCCGTCAAATCGAGAATCAGTACCGCGTTATTTTGAATGCAGTGAAATCTAACGTGTCGATTCCAGTTTCCGTGAAATTGAGCCCGTTTTTCAGCTCCATGGCACGCATGGCCAAAGAGCTGGCTGAAGATGGTGCCGACGGCTTGGTCATGTTTAACCGCTTTTACCAACCGGATTTGAATCTGGAAAAACTGGAAGTCACCCCCGGGGTGGTGCTTAGCACATCAGCGGATTTACGTCTGCCCTTGCGCTGGATCGCCATTTTGTACAACAAAGTCCAGGCAAGCTTGGCTGCGACTACCGGTATTCACACCTCGATGGATGCGCTAAAAGTGATTGCCGCCGGTGCCGATGTGGCGCAAATGTGTGCTGCGTTGTTGAAAAACGGCACCGATTACTTGAGCACAGTGTTACGCGGTATGGAAGTGTGGTTGGAAGAAAATGAATACAGCTCGTTGGACATGCTCAAAGGCAGCATGAGCCAAAAATCGGTTGCCGAAGCAGGAGTGTTTGAGCGCGCCAATTACATGAAAGCGCTGAGTGATTTCCGCGAGTATGTGATTTAATATTTTTCCTAAAATCTTTAACAAAAAAAGGCGACACTAGTCGCCTTTTTTGTTGAACACAAATAATTTTATCAAACCATATAACGAAAACACAAACAGAGCAAAGCTAAAGTGAGTAATATTGAACTCGGGGGGCATCCCACGATGCAGTAACGTGTACCAGAAAATGATCGCCAAAATCACCCACTGGATGCGCATCATGTTGCGTATATTTCTCTCGGACATGCCGCGTTTTGACAAAAACCGACGATACCAGTTTCGAAACACATCAATCCAAAACATCATAAACAGCGTAACGAGAGTTACGACAAAAAGATGATCACCCACTCAATGCCTCATACTTGACGCTTGTCGTGTTTAATATTTATTTATTGTACCATTTAATAAATCCCATTTCGATGGGATTTTCGAGATGCGAATGATTCGGCAACACTCGGATACTGAATCCATGCTGGCCCGAAGATTCGGCTTTGAACTTGGCAACAAACTTGGTATTACCGTCTTGCTGTTTTTCCGTTGCGCTCATGGGAATCGTTTTGGTTTCTTTTAATCTACCATATTCATCCACCCGGCCAAAATAAAGCTGAACCATAACATCTTCCGTGGCAAGCTTACCCAAAGTAACGACGGCATTTACCGCAAGTTCCTCACCAATTTTTATGCTGGCGCCATTTGGAGCCTCCATTGACAAAACATCAATAACGCTCCAGTGTTGGTTGATCTTTTCACGCCAGTCTACAAGGTCACGGGCTACTTTGCCGCCATCATTGGACAGGGTTTTCCATTTTTCCGCCGCGGGGACGTAATAATCTTGTAAATACTGTCGAACCATACGATTGGTATTAAAATGGGGACAAACAACGCGCATATTGTTTTTCATCATGCCCAACCATTCGCGAGGTATACCGCTGCGTCCGCGTTTGTAAAACAGAGGGATGACATCATTTTCGAGTATATGATACAGCTCTTCGGATTCGATGATATCCTGCTCCTCTTCCGAAGCATAATTTTCTTCGCCGCGCCCAATGGCCCAGCCCGTGTTTTGATTCATTTCATAGGCTTCGTCCCACCAGCCATCTAAAATACTCAAATTCAAAATACCATTGGCGCTGGCTTTCATACCGCTGGTGCCGCTGGCTTCGCGCGGGCGTCGCGGATTGTTGAGCCAAACATCAACGCCTTGAACCATATACATAGCCACTTTAATATCATAATTTTCTAAAAATACAACCTTGTCCCGAAATTCATCTTCATTCATCAAGCCCATAATATTTTTGAGAATTTCTTTTCCCACTTTGTCGCGCGGATGCGCTTTGCCGGAAATAATGATCTGTACCGGCCGCTCCGGGTCATTCAAAAGTTTTCGCAATCGATTTGTATCCTCAAAAATCAGATAGGCGCGTTTATATGCCGCAAACCGGCGCGCGAATCCAATCGTGAGCGCATCGGGCCGCAACACTTCGGTGGCGCGTTGCAAATCCGATGGATTGGCACCCAGTTTTTGCAAACGGCGATAGAAACGGCGCCGCGCAAATGCTACCAAACGCTCGCGTCGGCGTTCGTGGGTGCGCCATAACTCTTCGTCCGGAATGTGATCGATACGGTCCCACATCGATTCGTCGCCCGGATTTCGATACCAGTTGGGATCGAGATAACGTGAAAACAGCTCCGACATATCCGACGACAGCCACGAACGCACATGTACGCCATTGGTAATGTGCCCGATCGGCACTTCATCCGTCGGCACATTTTGCCACAAATAGTTCCACATGGAGCGGGCCACTTTGCCATGCAACCGGCTGACGCCATTATAAGCCGCTGCCATGTTGATGGCAAAAATGGCCATATTAAATTTGCCTTTGGTTTGCGGCACATGCGTACCGCCCAAATATAAAAACTCGTTGGACTTTAAATTGAGCACGTTATAATAATTGCTCAGATAATGCTCAACCAGTCCGGGTTCAAATTCATCAATTCCTGCAGGAACCGGAGTGTGCGTCGTAAAAACATTGCCACCGCGCAATGCCACGCGTGCCTGTTCGAAATTTGCGTTTTTGTTTTTCTCCATGTACATCTTTACGCGTTCCAGCGACAAAAACGCCGAATGCCCTTCATTCATATGGCATACTTCGGGATGAATATCCATGGCTGCCAAGGCCCGCATTCCACCAATGCCCAACAAAATTTCTTGCCTGATGCGCATTTCATTATCGCCGCCATACAATTGAGCCGTGACGTTTCGATCCTCTTGATTATTTTGCGGAATATTGGTATCCAGCAAGTAGAGCGGCACCCGTCCTACTTGGACCTTCCAAATTTGTGCAAACACTTTGTGCTGAGGGAAATCCACGTAAATAAGCAGCGGATTTTCGCGGTCATCGCGCATTAACTGCATGGGCAGATTGTAAAAATCGTTTACCGGATAGGTTTCTTGCTGCCAGCCATCAGTGGCGAGGTACTGTTGAAAGTAGCCTTGTTGATAAGCAAGCCCAACAGCAACAAACGGCAAACCCAAATCACTTGCCGATTTCAAGTGATCCGCCGCCAAAATCCCCAATCCTCCGGAATAGATTGGCAAGCCCACGGCCAAGCCATATTCCATGGAAAAATAGGCAATAGAAAAGGGGGATCGATTTTCATAATTTTCCATAAACCAGGTTTTCCGAGTCATATAACTGGTGACATTTTCCTTCACCCGGTTTAAAAAGGCAAGATAGCTTTCGTTTTTCGCAATGGTTTCCAACCGCTCCTGGTTGATGGTGCCCAAAAACAGCACCGGATTTCGATTCACCTCTTCCCACAGATCTGGATCAATGCGTCGAAAAAGAGATTGTGAGTTGTGATCCCAACTCCAATACAAATTGTGTGCGAGTTCTCTCAGATAAGACAGCTCGTCTGGAAGATTGGGAACCACGCGAATATTTTTAATCGTATACATATTCATTTTTTATAGTTACTCCATTTTCGTTTTAGACATAACCCAAAAAAACATAGAATCGTAGTCCATTTATTTCTGGTTTAGACGTATTATGGCGAGTATGTGATTCGTCATTTTATCAACTTGCCCACATTCGCCGGAATGTACAAGTTTTGCAGGTTGCAACTTTTGTACACATTTTTGAAGATAACTCACATTGACAGCTCAAGCGGATGGTGATTTTGAAAACAGATGTCGATTTTTGAATATATAAATAACGCCCGTAATTAGAGTAAATAGTGTAACAAGCAGCATCATATACCATATTAAATTCCACTGCTCAATTTTTGAAATAATGACGGATCGAACATCATACTGATCAAAGAAACTTTTGAGGATCATATAAAACAGTGCGATATAGATGGCAACGGTTTGCACGCCGGTTTTCCACCGAGCGATTTGCAGCGTGGCAATCGGTTTGCCGACCTTGTGGCCATAGGAACGCAACCAGGTTACGACAAAATCGCGAATCACAATTATGGCGACCATCCAGATGTCGATATAGTTTTCGAATATGAGACAAATAAATGCCGAAGTGATGAGCACCTTGTCGGCCAGTGGATCTAAAAATTTGCCCAGCGCGCTTTCCCAGTTGTACTTTCGCGCCAGATATCCATCCAATTTGTCCGTTGTGGTGCTGACGATAAAGACGACAAATGCAAAAATTTTCCAACTCAAACCCGGCTGAAAAAATGAGTACACAAACAATGGCGTGATGAGAATGCGAAAAACAGTCAAGATATTTGGGATATGGTGCATCATGGCTTTTCTCTCAAGTTCTACAGTTAAATCACCAGTACTCCTGAACGGCAATAGATTTTAAACGTTGAATATACAAAGTTATGCCTCAAGCTTCAAGTTTTAAATCGCGAATCCCGTATTGCCAAGTGTGCAGTCATAGCGACCAAATATCCTTTAGCAAGTCCGCAATGTCTTCGAGTCCCTTTTTGTCTTGCTCATCAAACATATTCAGGTCGGCACTGTCAACATCGAGTACGCATTTTAAAGAGCCGTCATGGCCAAACACCGGCACGACAATTTCTGAATTTGAGCGAGAATCGCACGCCACGTGGCCCGGAAATTCATGCACATTGGCCACGAGCACGGTAGATTTTTGTCTAGCGCTTGCGGCGCATACGCCTTTATCATAGGACAACCGCACGCAAGCCGGCGGCCCTTGAAATGGGCCCAGCAGCATGTGGTCGGAATGAGTAAAATAAAATCCCACCCAAAAGAAATGAGGGTGAAATTCTTTTAAAATCGCTGCTGTATTCGCCAAGGTGGCGACAACATCAACGCTACGCTTGACCTGGGCACGTACACGATTTACGGCCCATTTGTAAGCTTCTGACTTTTTCATGCCATCCTCATCATATGTTCGAATTGCTGTTTGGATAAAACGCGGTACGCCGGTCGATTGGTTTTGCGATACGCTTCCGAATGATGTTTGGCCGGGAATCCTTCGGAACGCACGTTTTGGGTAAAATAGAGTACATCTTGACTATCAAACGGCAAAAGTTTTTCCTCGCAGCTTTGTTGGAAAAGGCTCCACACCTGCTCAAAAGCAGATTTGTTTGGCGACACATTTTGAACCGAACGATAAAACGCCAGCCATACGTGATGCTGCGAAATGCCATTGGATTTTGCTCGAGCAATATTTAAACGCACCACCTGGCCATCCACCGAAACCGGCTCGAGAAGTAAAACATTTTTGTCGCCTGGCACCGTTTCCCACTCTTTGGCCAAATAGGTTTGCGCTTTTTTCTCGTCCTGCATCAGATGCTCGGCACCCAGCACGCCCTGATACAATAATTTGTACACATCGGTAATCCACAGCACCGAATGCTGTTCGATGTGCCACCGGACAAGCGTTATCACTTGATCACGTTCAACCATAGTATTCCTTGCAAAATGAACTGAATCTTTTAATGTACTGTTTCATCTTATAAACAAAAATTAATGGAAAATAATTAAAGGAGAACGTTTCTTGGATCTTACTGTCAAATTTCCCGGCGGTCTGGCTGTGAATGCAGAATACGGACCATTTAATATAGAAACCAACCAGGACGGCTCGGCTCCACCGCCGTTTGCCCTGTTTCTGGCATCCATTGGCACTTGCGCTGGTATTTATGTGTTAAATTTTTGCAAACAACGCAACTTGTCCACGGACGGTTTGGAAATCAAACAAAATATGCAGATGGACCCGGCGACTCGAATGATTAAAAAGATGACGTTAGATATTCATCTACCAAAAGGCTTTCCCGAAAAATATAAAGATGCCGTGCACCGATCGGCGGATCAATGTGCGGTTAAAAAGCATATGATAGACGCACCCGAGTTTGAAATCAATCCAATCATTCCTGCATAAATCACTCTAAAAAGCTTCATCGCTCATGATGGAGCCTTTTCATATTCTGCATAATAAAAGCAATTTGCCCCAAAGCTTACACGACACAAAGAAGCGATTTAGATAAAAGCTAGGCTGGCCAAATTTTTTCAACATGCGATAGTGACGCGAGAGGTTACCTTGCTTATTATAACTCGAGTCTTGGGGGCTTGGTGGCAATTGAATTTTCCTTTTTATGCAACTCGAAATTTGCCCTAAAGATCGGGCCAATAAATAGTTTCCGTTTTCGATATTGCAAACAAAACGTCAATATCTGTTCCGTAACTTTTTCCATACCGATTTGTTGATCAAAATCATATTGCCATCCCAGCTCAACGTGCCTTCTTGTTTTAAGCGTTGCAGCAAGCGCGAAAACGTTTCCGGCGTGGCGGCAATAGCTGCAGCCATATCTTTTTTCGACATGGCAGGCACGATGGACTCATGTTCTCCATAATTTTCTTTCAAGAATAAATAAAGCCGGTCTTCCACGTCATGCGAAATGAGATATTTGATTTGATCGGCAAGATACCGTTGTTTGCGCATCAACGTTGCCATAAAATCGTTGCGAAAATCTTCGCTCTCCAACAAACACATAAATTGATGTTTGGACATCATAAACACCTGCGAGCGGCTCAATGCGACCGCTGTTACCGGATAATTGGTCATTTCGAACAAAATCACCTCGCCAAAAATCTCGCCCGGTTTAATCACTTTAATCACCACTTCTTTGCCATCCGGCGTAGTTTTGTACAATTGAATGCGGCCGTTGATGCAGAAGAACAGGGCATAGCCTTTTTCGCCTTCTGTAAATATGGTTTGTCGTTTTTCGTAAATTTTCGACAGACAAATATCAGCAAGCGCGGTCAAGCTTTTATCGAAAATACCTTTAAAATACCCAAATTGCTGCAGAATAGCTTTTTTGTCCAAAATATAAACTCCATAATCGAACGCGAATAAAAATGGTTGTCTCTTGATGTATATCAAGGCACAGCCTTTTAATTTTTATTATTTTGCATCGTAAAACATAAGAAAAGGAGTGCAAAATGCAAAGACAAATCATAAAGATAGATGAAGAGTTGTGTGACGGTTGTGGATTGTGCATTCCCGGTTGCCCGGAAGGTGCCTTGCAGGTCATAGATGGCAAAGCCCGCCTGGTGAGCGATCTGTTTTGTGACGGGCTCGGCGCCTGCATTGGCGAGTGTCCGCAAGGTGCTATTTCCGTGGAGGAGCGCGAAGCCGAACCCTATGATGAACGTAAGGTGATGGAAAATATTATAGCGGCTGGCCCAAATACGATCAAGGCGCATTTGAAACACCTCAAGGATCACAATCAAACCGATTATTATATTGAGGCAGTTGATGTCCTGGAGCAACACAACATCAAAATTCCAGCGCAAAATGAATCGCACGAGCCGGCTCACCCCGGGTGTCCAGGTGCGAAAAGCTTCGCCCTTGATCATAATTTGCCAGCAGGGACTGCTGCACCGCAGCCTTCGCAGCTCACGCATTGGCCCGTTCAAATGCATTTGATTTCGCCGCAATCTCCGCATTTCAAAAACTCGGATTTGCTTTTGGCCGCTGATTGCGTGGCGTTTTCGCTGGGCAATTTTCACAGTGAGCATTTGAAAGGGAAAACCCTGGCCATTGCTTGCCCCAAACTGGATGACGGCCAACAGATTTATTTGGAAAAGCTCAAAGCCTTGATTGATGAAGCCAAAGTGAATTCAATCACCATTATGATTATGCAGGTACCCTGTTGCAGCGGATTGCTTTATCTGGTGCAAACCGCACTAAATGAGTCAAAGCGCAACGTGCCGGTTCAAGTAAAGGTTGTGAGTATTCAGGGCGAGATTTTGCGCCAGGATCGGATGTAACGGGGTCTTGGCAAACGGCCCACTTTTTTTGATAGAATTGTAAAAATATTGAAACTTTAGCCTCTTTAAGGAATCAAATATTATTAGCATTTTTTATATCTCTTTATGTGTTCAACATATAAATTGTATTCTTGTCACGATTTTAAATTAACGTTCTATCAAAAGGAGATGGTCATGATTTCAAAAAAAATGGAAAGCGCAATTAACGAGCAGATTAATAAAGAGTTGTACTCGGCATATTATTATTTGTCAATGGCTGCTTATTTGGAAAATGAAAGTTTGGATGGCATGGCCTCGTTCATGAAAGCGCAAGCCCATGAAGAAGTGGGCCATGCGATGAAGTTTTACGCGTATGTCCACGAACAAGGTGGACGGGTGATTCTGGAGGCCATTGAAAAACCCCAAGAAACGTTTGATAATCCGCAACAAATTTTCCACTTGTCTCTCAAGCATGAAAAATTTGTCACCAGTCGCATAAATAGTTTGGTTGATTTGGCGCTGGAAGAAAAAGATCATGCCACCAAAGCGTTTTTGGATTGGTTTGTTACCGAGCAAGTTGAGGAAGAAGCATCGATGGACTCTATCGTCAACAAGTTTAAATGGGTTGGTAGCAGTGGCCAAGGACTGCTTATGCTGGATGCGCAGTTAGGACAACGTTCGGCACCGGTTGCGACGACAAGTGGAGAATAGCTTTAACTTAAAAATCACTTGTAATTTACATTTAATTCTAGTATATAATAGATGTAATTCCTTGAAAGTAAGGCCAGGGATGCACATCGACAGATATTTTGTTCTTTGTCACTGCCATCAAAACAAAGGTATGAAGCAGTAACGTTCAGTAAATTAATTTCTTGATCGAATCGATGTATTTTTTAATAATCCTGATCCTTGCGCAGAAAGAAAACCAACGTCATGTTGGGGGAGGTTTTAGATGGCAGACGATGTAAAAAAGAAAAAGAATTTTGAAGCCATAGCCTTT
>CAYPZM010000129.1:0-13165 GCA_964414825.1 uncultured Cytophagia bacterium
GTTGACGCTTCGGATTAGCGATTCGACATTCTCGGGAAACACGCCGGATTTGTTTTCCTCGCGACCGCTATTCACCTCGATGAGTATGGGCATTTGCTTTTGCTGCTGTTCGCATACGCGGTTGATGCGCTCTGCCAGCGATTTCGAATCCACGGTTTCGATCATGTCGAACAACTCGACCGCTTGTTTCACCTTGTTTTTTTGCAAATGGCCGATCATGTGCCATTTTACAATGACATCCGTTTGAATTTCCGCCTTTATGGATTCGGCCTCTTGCACATAATTATAACCGAATATCCGAATGCCGGCATTGATAGCCGCTCGCACCTCGTCCGCCGATCGAGTTTTGGCCGCGGCTTCCAACTCTACATGCTCCGGCAACTCGATTTTAATACGTTGTATGTTTTGTTCAATATCCATAATCCCGTTTCTGGTTTGTTTGCGTTGAACAAATATCAGAAAACCAAATCGGATTTCAAAACGGTTTGTGAAGAATGGTTAATTTTTATTATGTTAGTATGTATCCGGATCGTCCGGGATACATATCCCGGACGGGCAATGGTATCGGACATTCTTTTCTCAAACATGAAATTGATCCGCACCAATTGCTGTTTCTATAAGCGATCTAATACACTCATCGAACCGGAGAGACAACCATGCGCTTTTATCCGCCGTTTATGATTCTCTTTTTTATCCTGGCCGTATTCGGACTCGTATTCTTTTTTATTCTCCTGCAATTGCACGTCATTTCTTTTGCGTTTGAGAAATTGGGATTTAGCGCTTTTACGGTGTTCCTCATATTAATGGGATCATTGATCGGCAGTATGATCAACATTCCGGTAAAAGAGTGGCCGTCCGAGGTGACGGTGCACGAACCGGTGACATTTTGGGGCATGCATTACAATATTCCCTGGTATCGGCAAAACACCACAACCCTGGCCATTAATGTGGGCGGTGCGATCATCCCCTCTATGGTCTCGCTTTATTTGTGGATGAGCGGCGATCGCCTTGTGCTGCCCATCACAGCCACACTCATTGTGGCGTTTGTGGTTAACCGCGTCGCACGTCCGGTGCGTGGACTCGGCATTGCCACGCCGCTGTTGGTGCCACCGCTGATTACACTACTGGTAGCGTTTATTTTGGCGCCGCACGACACCCCGCGCGTCGCCTATATCGCCGGAACCATGGGTACGCTCATTGGCGCGGATTTGATGAATCTGAACAAAATCCGCGACCTCGGCGCACCGGTGGCTTCCATTGGCGGCGCCGGGACATTTGACGGGATATTTTTCACGGGGATTATTGCGGTGTTGCTGGCATGAGGTTATTAAGCTGACCTTCGCGCGAAGCTCTATGACTCCCTGTTCTGATACTTTAGTCACGATAAAGCAAGATTAGAGCTGATAAAGACTCTCAAAACACCAGGATCCGGCCAAGTATCGTGCTGGTTATTTGAAAGAACAAAAAAAAAGAGCTTTTAGCTTGACTATGATAAACCAGAGCGCAAAGATAACGTAAAGAACTATAGTTATTGAACCTTTTTAGCACATGTGTAAAAATTTTTATATCCTTACCTTTGCGTGAAAATAGAAAGGAAATACAATGCGCCATATATTCATCACCAAATATGGCAAACCCGAGGTGCTCAAAATTCGCGAAAGCGAGACGCCAGTGCCGCCAACAGGGCATATACAAATTGAGATGCGCGCCGCTGGAATCAACTTTGCCGATATTTTAGCGCGCAAAGGCTTGTATCCCGATGCCCCAAAAGCGCCGTGCGTGGTGGGATACGAAGTCTCCGGCGTGGTAAAAGCCGTTGGCGACAATCTTGATAATTCCTGGATCGGCCAACCCGTTTTTGCGATGACCCGCTTTGGCGGTTATGCCGATGTCATCAACGTGCCGGCGGCGCAAGTATTTATCAAGCCGGAGGTATTGAGTTTTGAGCAAGCGGCAGGACTGCCCGTGGTCTATCTCACCGCCTGGCAATTACTGGTGGTTATGGGCGGACTGCAATCCGGCGAAACCGTGCTCGTGCAAAATGCCGGCGGTGGTGTTGGATTGGCGGCGCTGGACATCATCAAACACATCGGAGGCGTGGCCATCGGTACGGCCAGCGGGCACAAGCACAACTTTTTGCGGGAACGCGGTTACGATCACTTGATCGATTATCGCGAACAAAATTGGTTGCACGAGGTGATGCAAATCACCAATAACAAGGGTGTGGAGCTCATCATCGACCCCTTGGGCAGCGCGCATTGGAAACAGGATTACAAGGCGTTACGCCACACGGGTCGACTCGGTATGTTTGGTGTTTCCTCGCTCACGGAGAATGGCGGCAAAGTGTGGAATGCGATAAAATTCTTTTCGAGATTGCCTCGATTTAATCCCATTTCCTTGATGAACCAAAATCGCAGCGTCTTTGGCGTGAATATCGGTCACATGTGGCACGAATCCGAAAAAATCGGACAATGGTTTTCGAGCTTGCTGCAAGGCGTGAATGATGGCTGGATTAATCCGCATGTGGATCGTACGTTCAAATTTGAAGAGGCGGCCGAGGCGCATGCTTATATTGAAGCGCGAAAAAATGTGGGCAAGGTGGTGTTGGTGCCGTGAGGAGTTAAACGAAGGAAAAATCACAATGTTTTAGCAGCCTGGGATTGGGGAGCCTTGAAGTTGCGCTATTTAAAGTTGCGAACCTTTTTATGCTCATAATTTTCATCATAGTCAATCTTGCCAAACAAATCCATGATTTTAGTTTGATTGTGTCGCTCAACATATTCTTGTAATGCTGCCGTTACCGCTTCTTTATTCGTTTTGTGATGACCTACGGATTTTGCTTCTCGAATCAAATCATCATCAATTGCTAAATTAGTAGCCATTCTGAACCCTCCTAACACATCAATGTGTAAGAAATTACACAATCCGTCGTGTAGAGACAAGAATAATTTGTCGCACTCGTAGGTTGGTTTTGGGCTGCGGCGACTGTGTCGCCGCGAGCGGTAAACGGCCTCACAAAGGCCGGACTCCAGAAAGTAAGACCATACTCGTAGCACACCTTAAAGGTGTACTACGAGATCCACTCTGGACTATTCCTGATTCTTTGGAACCCGCCCATGCACGTGAAAAAGCTTGAGAATTTCATCAAATATTAAAACCGTTGCGGCAATGGGGACAATCCACAACCACTCGTTCAAATCCAGAGATTCGGTATGGAAAAGGGTGTGGCCAAATGGCGTGTACACGACCAGAAGCTGTAACAAAATAGCAGTGGTAATGCCCAGCATGAGCCAGCGGTTGCGGAAAAAGCCAATGGAAAACACGGACAAAACGTGTGAACGCGCCAACATGGCTTGAAACCATTGAAATGCGGCCAATGTGGTAAAAGCCACGGTTTGCGCGTAACGGTACATTTCGTTGGTTTGCCAGCCGTCCGGGAGGCGCAGGACAAACAGTCCCAGGGTACCGGCTGCGACAATGGGGCCCAATAACAGCATGCGGCGCAGCATGGGCCAGTCGATGAGACCGGCTTTGGGCGGACGCGGCGGCTGTTTTAGCACGTCCCAGTGTTTGGGTTCGATACCGAGGGGAATATCGGCGGGGGCATCGGAAATCAAGTTGATCCACAAAATCATTACCGCAGTGAGTGGCAGTGGCAGGCCGATGAGCAGCGAACCGCCCAAGGTCAGCACTTCGGCCAGGCTGGTGGTCAGTAAAAAAAACGTCACGCGTTTGAGATTGGCGAAAATCACGCGGCCCTCTTCCACGGCATTGACGATCGTGGCAAAATTGTCCTCGGTCAAGACCATCTCCGCCGCCTCTTTGGCCACCTCAGTGCCGGAGCGGCCCATGGCAATACCAATATTGACGCTCTTGAGAGCCGGGGCATCGTTGACGCCGTCGCCGGTCATAGCAACTATATGTTCGTTAGCCTGCAGCGCCTGAACAATGCGAATTTTGTGATTCGGTGACACGCGCGCATAAATGCTTACCTCCTCTACTTTTTTACTCAGCTCTTCATCTTCCATGTCATCCAGTTGCTGGCCGGTCAGAGTCTCTTCGCTCGGCAGTTTGATGCCGGTTTTTTGCGCAATGGCGCGCGCGGTATCGGGCCGGTCACCCGTGATCATAATAATGCGGATGCCGGCCTGTTGCGCCATTTTAATCGCCTCAATGGCTTCCTGGCGTGGCGGATCGACCATGCCCCACAAGCCAAGAAAAGTACATCCTTTCTCGACATCCTCTCGCTCAAACGAGGATTTATCAACAGATTTTTGTGCCGCCGCCAAAGTTCGTAACGCCTCATCGGACATGTTTTGGGCGATTTCGGCAACCGTATCGCGAAAGCTGTCATCCATTTCCACCACCTCGCCTTGCTCGTTCATATAGTGCGAGCAAAACTCGACGATGCGTTCCGGTGCGCCTTTAATATAGGCAGTGGATGTTGTATCATCCCCTTTATAGAGCGTAGCCATGTATTTGGCTTCGCTGGAAAACGAAATCTCATCCAGGCGCTCTGCCTTTTGCTCTTCCTCAACATCCATGCCGGCTTTGCGCGCCACCACCAGCAATGAGCCTTCAGTCGGGTCGCCTTTGATATGCCATTTGCCATCTTCCTTCTCGTGCTCGGAATTGTTGGCTAACACACCGGCCATCAACAATTTTTGCAGCGGTTCCGGCAGCTCTTCCGATTTCTCGTCCTCATTTTCAAGCTGCCCTTCCGGATCATAGCCTTCTCCGGTTACATTCACCCACTGATTGGCCGCCCACAAACGCGTCACAGTCATTTCGTTGCGAGTGATGGTGCCGGTTTTGTCCGAGCAAATCACCGTGGTGGAGCCCAAGGTTTCCACGGCCGCAAGTCGGCGTACTATGCTGCCGCGTTTGGCCATGCGGCGAACACCCAAGGCCAAGGTTACGCTGATGACAGCCGGCAGCCCTTCGGGAATGGCCGACACGGCAAGCGCCACGGAAAACAGCGCCATCTCCACAATACCCTGGCCGCGCAGCATGCCCAGCCCAAACAACACAATGCCGAGGCCAATGCCGGAAAAACCCAATATTTTCGCCAAATTTCCCAGCCGGCGCTGTAATGGTGTTTCGCTGCGTTCGGTTTCGCGAACTTTTTGGGCAATTTCGCCCATTTCGGAACCCATGCCAGTCTCTACCACAATAGCGCGGCCATGACCGTTGGTGACAACGGTTGACATGTAGATCATGTTATTTCGTTCTGCCAATGGGCTGTCGGGTTCGGTTTTGCCGGCTTTTTTATTGGCGGGATCGGATTCGCCGGTTAGGGCGGATTCATCAATCTGCAAATCTTCTGCGTCTAATAATCGTGCATCGGCAGGAACGCGATCACCGGCCTCCAATATAACAATGTCGCCGGGAACAACCTCGCGAGCATCAATGTCGCGCTTGTCCTTGTCGCGCAACACAGTGGCGTGCGGCGCAGCGAGATCGTAGAGTGCAGAGAGCGCTTTTTCAGCGCGGTATTCCTGCAATATTCCCAAAATGGTGTTAAAGACAATTACAAACAAAATAACCGCGGCATCGGCATAATGTTGCAAGGTGATCGATAAAATGGCCGCGCCCAGCAAGATGTAAATCAGCGGGCTGCGGAGCTGCTTCAAGATGAGCTTCCACAGGTTGGGGCCTTTGTCTTCCTCTAGCTCATTGAGGCCGTACTGTTCGAGCCGCTGCTGCGCCTCTTGGGAGGACAGACCATCGTTTGAAGCGTTCAATGAATCAAAAATTTCAGAGTCATTTACCTGATGCCATTCCACGGGAGGAGAGTCGTTTTGTTTCGGCATTCTTGTACTTTCATTTAAATCAAGAACTGTTTCGTCGCAAAATGGACGAATCCTTTTATCACAACGACAAAATTTATCTGGAAATTATTCGATTATTGTGGATTGAAAGCGGTTGCTTCTTTGGTTTTTGATAGTGCAGATCATTCTTTTAAATAGATTTGAAAATGACTACCTTTTGAACCATTGAAGATGCTGAAGACTCTACATTTCTGAACTATTCAGTTAAAAAAACATGGAGGGCATTATGAAACATCTTTTTCTCGTTGTACTGTCACTGTCGGTAGTATTGTTTCTTTCATGCGAAACCGTAGAGCTGCCGCTGGACATTACATCTCCAAATGGAGATGTGAAAATCACCTTTAATCTAAACGAACAAAGCGCGGCGCAATATTTTGTTTTTTACAAGGACAAACCGGTTATCGTGGAATCGGCTCTGTCCCTCGAATTTCAGGACGGCGGTGTTTGGGGTGACAGCCTCAAAGTTACATCCAGTCGAACCCAAAGCATTGATGAACGCTACGATCTGATCGTCGGCAAAAGCGATTCAGCGGTGAATCATTGCACGGAAATGGTAATTGAGCTCCAGGAAAAAACTGGTGCCCGGCGCACCATAAATCTCATTTTCCGCGCGTACGACGACGGTGCCGCGTTTCGTTACGCCTTTGTCGAAAACGGCGAGTTTGAGCTGCTCGCCGAGCGCACCGAATTCCAGTTTCCAACCGATTATTCTGCCTGGGCTATGCAACTGGGCAGTTTTACCTCCAATTATGAAACCGAATTTGAATCCACAACCGTGAATGCCATTCCCAATGATGCCTTGGTGGGTCTGCCCATGACTGTGCAAGTTGAAAACGGACCTACCGTTTGTTTGGCCGAGGCCGATTTGGAAAATTATGCCGGAATGTACCTCCAGGGCGCTGAAAAAGAGAACACGCTTGTTTCAGTGCTCTCGCCGTTGCCGGATAGCGACGTTAAAGTC
Source organism: uncultured Cytophagia bacterium (assembly GCA_964414825.1). Classification (GTDB taxonomy): domain Bacteria; phylum Zhuqueibacterota; class Zhuqueibacteria; order Residuimicrobiales; family Krinioviventaceae; genus CAYPZM01. The sequence continues at coordinate 6,793 of CAYPZM010000129.1, forward strand.
AGAGCATCGGCGCCGCACGTGTCGCCCTGGCGCGTGATTATGCTGGGCGATACGCCGGGCGATTTGGTCGAGTCCAACATCATTCTTAATCTCAATGATCCGTTGGCCATAGAAGATCCCTCCTGGATCAAAGCGGGCAAAGTGGCCTGGGATTGGTGGTCCGGTCAGGTTGTGGACAATCCCGAAATCGAAAGCGGCATGAATAATGAAACGATGAAACACTATATCGATTTTGCGGCGGACATGGGTTTGGAATACATGTTGATTGATGCCGGATGGTACGGTGCGCATCGTGACGAGGGCGCGGATATCACGCAGACGATCCCGGAAATCGACATGCCCGGATTGGTTCAGTATGCGAATGAAAAAAATGTCGATATCATCATTTGGCTCAACTGGCAAGGTGTGCAAAAACAAATAGATGAGGCGTTTCCGCTGTACGAGCAGTGGGGCGTTAAAGGCGTGAAAATTGACTATATGGATAGCGATGATCAGGAGATGGTCAATTTTTATCACGAGACGGTCAAAAAAGCGGCCGAGCATCATTTGCTGGTTGATTTTCACGGCGCGTACAAACCCACGGGCATTCGCCGCACCTGGCCCAATTTGATGACGCGCGAAGGCGTAATAGGGCTGGAGTATTTAAAATGGAGCAATCGCGCCGATCCTGAGCACAATGTGACCATCCCGTTTACACGTATGCTGGTAGGGCCCATGGATTATACGCCAGGCGCGTTTCGCAATGTGACTCGCGAGGCGTTTGAATCGCAAGGCACCAATCCAATGGCGCCGACTACTCGTTGCCATCAGCTTGCCATGTTTGTGGTCTATGAAAGCCCGCTGCAAATGCTGGCGGATGCGCCGGCCAATTATCGCAATAAAGATGGACTGGATTTTCTAAAAACCGTGCCGACTACCTGGGACGAAACTCGAGTTCTATCCGGGCAAATTGGCGATTATGTGGCCATTGCGCGGCGCAACGGCGACACCTGGTACATTGGCGCCATGACCGATTGGGAAGCGCGCACGCTGCAATTGCCGCTGGATTTTTTGGGTGACGGTGAGTATCGCGTCACCATGTGGTCGGACGGCCCCAGCGCGGAGCGCATGCCAGAGCGCGTTAGTAAAACGCAAACCACGGTAACGGCGCAAGACGCGTTGCAAGCGGATATGTCACCCGGCGGTGGAACAACCATTGTGCTGGAACCCGGAAAATGATTTTTTTGAATGATAGATTTTTCAGCTTATAACAATTGCACCCTGTGTCCCCGGAACTGCAAGGTTAACCGCAGCTCCGGGGAGATTGGCATCTGCGGCGAGACCGACCAGATGCGCATCGCCTCAATTGGCGCGCATTTTGGCGAAGAGCCGCCCATCAGCGGTACGCGCGGTTCGGGTACCGTGTTTTTTGCCGGCTGCTCCATGCGTTGCCGATTTTGTCAAAATTATGATATCTCGTGTTTGCATAGTGGCGATGTAAAAACAGTGGATCAAGTTGCTGCCCGGTTGAAATCCTTGTATGATCATCAGGGCATTCACAACGTCAACTTTGTGACGCCGGATCATTATTTACCGCACACGATTGAAATCGTCAAAGCGCTACGCAGAAACCAGGTGCCGCTGCCTATTTTATACAACACGTCCGGTTATGAAAAAGCTGAAATGGTGGACGAACTCGCTGATTATGCCGACATGTATATGCCGGATTTTAAATTTGCCGAATCCGATCTGGCGCAGGCGCAAGCATCGGCTCCGGAATATCCAAAAGTTGCTTTGGAGGCGCTCGAACGTATGGTTCAACAAAAAGGCTTTTTAGATACGCCGTTAACGGCTCGTACCCCGGCACAACGCGGCGTGTTTGTGCGCCATTTGGTATTGCCGGGGCATGTGAGCAATTCAACAAAAACGCTGCAAGTCCTGTTTGACACGTTTGGAACGGACATTCCCGTTAACTTGATGTCGCAATTCTGGCCGGCGCGTCGGCAAAAGGATTCGGCTCTCAATCGTCGCCTGCGCGCGCACGAGTTTGAAGAGGTCGTCTCTTATGCCCGCGATTTTGGCTTTACCAATCTCCTCATTCAATCCTTGTGAGCAATATGAAACCTCCTCATTCAACGATCAAATTGACGCCATTCCGCAAACTCATCATCGACGGGCTGGACGTTGGGCAAAAAAAGCATTACATAAAGGGATTTATCGAGCTCGATGTCACCGAAACGCGGCAGGTCATTCGAGACTATCGCCGCCAAATGCGACAACCGCTGTCGTTTCTGGCCTATTTTGCGTCTGCTGTTACCCGTGCACTCCAGGCCAACAAATCCCTGAATGCCGGATTAAAAGGAGATCGGGTTGTAGTATTTGATGATATTGACCTTTCTGTTGCCGTTGAAATGGATTTGCAAGGTGAAAAAGTGCCCCGGCTGATTACGATTCGTGAAGCGCAGAATAAATCAGCAAAACAAATTCACCAGGAAATTGCCGACGCCCAGAAACAAAACAAGCAAGATGGTGATGTAACGCAAGGTGAGACCCAAAATATGAGGCTGGTTTCTTTGTTGCAAAAATTGCCAAAATTTTTTCGAATGCGCTTGTGGAATCGCTTGCTGCGCGATCCGTTTTTCACCAAACGGATGATGGGCACGGTAGGAATAACGTCTGTCGGGATGTTTGGAAACGTCAGCGGCTGGCCGGAGCCGATCCCTACCAGCAATCACACCGTTTCCATCGCGCTCGGCAGCATTACCAAAAAACCTCGTGTTGTCAAAGGCGACATTCAAATTCGCGATATTCTGCACGCTACGATTTTATTGGATCACGATATTGTGGATGGTGCGCCGGCGGCGAGGTTTGTGGAACAATTGCGGCAATTGGTGGAGCGACCTAATATGGAGTACATCGACAAAGTCGATGTTTGAATGGACAGTCAATTTTTTCCAATATTGTGCTCACGACTATATTGGCATATTAATTCTCGTGTACCAGTTCGGGCTTGAAGCCCGATGCAAATTTGCTTCCAGGGATAGAATCCCTGGAAGAACATGAAGGGTCTTTCCCTCAGCGGGCCTCTGCTACCTCCACGCCTCAGTATTTAGAATGAAAAATGCCCAGAATCAGATACAGAATTTAAAACACCACATAAATCAAGTACAAATAGGTAAGCGGGGCAGAGATGGTGAGGCTGTCAAACCGGTCCATAATGCCACCGTGGCCGGGGATGAGGTTGGAGGAGTCTTTGGTGTCGGCATCGCGTTTGAACATGGACTCGAACAGGTCGCCATACTGGCCAAAACTTCCGGCAATGGCGCCAATGGCCATCGAGTCCAGAGGTGAAAGATGATCGACAAACCACATGTGGCACACATAAGCAATCAGAATGGCGAACAAAAATCCGGCAACTGTGCCTTCAATGGATTTATTAGGGCTCACCCGCACCATCAATTTGTGACGACCAAAATAAGAGCCGAAAAAGTAAGCGGCAGTGTCACATCCCCAGGTGACCAAGACCAACATAATGAGCCATTGACCGGCTTCGACATACTCAAACTGGTGTATATAAGGCAACTGACGAATCAACAAAAACGAACCCAGCATCAAACTAAAATAGAAAGAGCCAAACAGAGTTGCAGAAGCATTTAAAAGCTTGGATTGTTTGTGGCGATAGAGCTCGCCCATTAACACCAAAACAAATGCAATTAGCAGAATGGGCAGCAATCGGGCCACATTAAAAAATAAAGCCACAACAATCAAAACCGTAATAAATTCCCCGGTGATCAGTTGCGCGGCTGCACCCTTGTTGGCAACCAAGCGGACGAATTCCCAATAGGACAGAGCTGAAATCAACAGAACAAATCCAAATAAAAAGTATTCACCTTTCCACAAAAAGAAAAGGATCAGCGGTCCAAAAATAAGCGCGACAATCGAACGTTTCAACAGGGATTTGTAATTCAATTTAGACCTCTCACTGTTTACCCAATCGGACAACACGCAGCTTTACCTCAGTTGTGCCTTTTTCAATAAATCCCAACTCTTTTGCGGCTGCAAAGGAAACATCAATAATTCTTCCTTTTACGAACGGGCCACGGTCGATGATCTCGACCTGCACGGATTTGTTATTTTCGACATTGGTCACCTCAACAATCGTCCCAAATGGCAAATTGGGATGCGCGGCAACCAAATCTCGTAAATTATAAATTCGGCCGCTTGCGGTTTTTTTGCCTTGAATCTCATCCGCCGTAAACGAGGCAATGCCGGTCTCATCATATTTTATATCATTGGCGGCGTTATACGGTTCGCTGACATAGGGCTCGTCGTACTCGCCTTGCGTGTAGGGAACGCAGGCAAAAGTGAACAATGCCACAGTGAGGCAAAAGATAACTAGCAGTTTAAACATGGCGATTCTCACGTTTCGAGACTTCCAATGAGAGCGGAAATTCGATTTATATTATAATCACGGCAATAGTGTTCGATGCCATCGCGTATACTCGAAGTCGCATCGGGCTGGTAAAAGTGCACGGTTCCAACCTGGAAGGCTGTGGCACCGGCTATCAGGAATTCCAACGCATCGGCCGCAGTGCAAATTCCACCGATGGCGATAATGGGAACGGTTAGCGCATTGGAAAGCTCCCACACTTTGGCCAGAGCAACCGGTTTAATCGCCGGCCCCGAATAACCGCCTGTAATGGTGGCCAGTTTGGGCTTTCGAGTTGCCGTATTGATTGACATGCCGATCAGCGTGTTGATAGCAGACACGGCATCGGCCCCGCCCTCCTGGCACGCCAGGCCAATATCGGAAATAAAGGTGACATTGGGAGTGAGTTTGGCGATGATGGGACGTTTGGTGGCGCGACGCACATTGGACGTAACCTCGTTCGCAATTTTTGCATCGCTGCTAAAGCTGAGGCCACCTTCTTTGACATTGGGGCAGGAAAAATTGAGCTCGTATGCATCAATGCCTTCCACGTCTTCAAGGCGCTCCACGCACTCGACAAAACCTTCGCCGGTTTTGCCCGCAACATTGATGATCACCGTTGTTTCCAACTGTTGCAAAAACGGCATTTTTTCTGTGATAAATTTCTCAATGCCCACATTGGGAAGTCCAATAGAATTGAGCATACCCATAGGCAGCTCGACGATTCGTCGGGGAGGATTGCCGGGACGCGGCTCGGGGGTTACGGTTTTTGTAACAATGCCGCCGATTTCATTCAGGTCAACAAAGTCTCGAAATTCATCCGCATAACCAAATGTACCGCTTGCGGTCAGAACCGGATTTTTTAAGCGCAGCGAACCAATTTCTACAGAAAGATCAATCATCTATTCGAATCTCGTGCATGTCAAATACCGGCCCGTCTTTACACGCCAATAGGTACTCTTTTTCTCCTGGAATAGGATGGGTCATGGGCACCGCGCAGCCCACGCAGGCGCCAAAGCCGCACGCCATAATAGTTTCGACCGATACTTGCGCCGGCAGTTGACGCTGTAACACAATTGTCTGCACAACACGAAGCATGGGAGTTGGGCCACAGACCAGTAACGATTTGTTTTGCAAACTGTCCTGAGTCTCAAGATAGTGAATCAACAGATCAGTCACAACGCCTTTATGGCCAAAATCGCCGCTAACCGTACTGACATGCACATCAGCATATTGTTCAAACTCTTCTATAAAGCATAACTGATCTGCCGAGCCCACTCCGTACAGCAACGTCATATTGATGTCACGCTCAACAAGCTCTTGCAGGAGGAGCCTAAACGGAGCGATCCCCAAACCACCGGCCACGGCCACAGCTTCCTGTAAAAGATCGATATCAAAGTGATTGCCGAGCGGACCCAATACCTCCAGCTTCTCGCCCGGCTCCAGCGTCACCATAACAGAGGTGCCGCGTCCTATGGAATTGAATAAAATATCAAAGGTACCACGCACACGATCACGAGCATGCACGCTAAAGGGGCGGCGCCATAAAATCTCCGAACAGTGCGGCACTTTGATTTCCACAAATTGGCCGGCGCGTACAGTATTCGCCAATTCAGGCTCACGCAGGCGGATGACATAGGTATCGGTTGCAACTCGTTTGACATCCTCAATTACCGAGGTATAGAGATGTTTTTTCGGCAAACTTTAATCCTGTTTATTTAGAAATGGTAGCCATTATTATTCATGAAACATTGCCCCAAAGTAGCAGGGCATTTGAATTTTTCAGGTTAGGTAGGAAACTATTTTAGCTCCGGCTCGTTGCGAGGCGGGGGTTGCGGATCGGATTTGCCTTGACTCCCTGAATTCGGTATGGGAGATTGCACCCGCGGCTCCGGTCGAGTTGCGGAACCTCCGGCATTGTTTTGCGGCTCGTCTTCTGTTGGCGGAAGCGTGTATTGAGAATCC
>CAYPZM010000130.1:0-13164 GCA_964414825.1 uncultured Cytophagia bacterium
ATCACGTGCCCAGCTTTATTTGGCGCTGGAGTGAAATTTTGGGGGATACTCTGGTGAAATGTCAGAGATAAAACAAAAACTGCAGAAATTGGTCGATCCCGATGCCATTGCGGGCATGGCAAAATTTGGCATAAATTCGTCATCGGCATACGGAGTTGCCGTGCCCAAGTTGCGCACGCTGGGAAAGGAGCTGGGAACGGATCACAAGCTGGCCGTGCAGTTGTGGCAAGAACATAATCGGGAATGCAAAATCTTGGCGGGATTGATGGAGGACCCTAAAGTCGTGACAGAAGAACAAATGGAGCAAATGGTGCTGGATTTTTACGACTGGGAAATTTGCGATCAAACCATTATGAATGTTTTTGAGAAAACGCCATTCCCTTACCAAAAGGCGGCACAATGGTGCAAACGCGACGAGTTGTTTGTGCGCCGCGCCGGATTTGTGCTCATGGCGCGATTGGCGGTCAGCGATAAAAAGGCGGAAACTGAGCAGTTTTTGCCGTTTTTATCGTTTATAAGGGAGGGCGCCTCTGACGAGCGTCCCATGGTGAAAAAAGCGGTCAACTGGGCATTACGACAAATCGGGAAACGCAATTTAGAGTTGCATAAATTGGCAATTGACACGGCAAAAGAGGTTCAGGGGCAAGAGTCTAAAAGTGCAAAATGGATCGCCTCGGATGCGTTGCGAGAGCTCGAGAGCAACGCCGTAGTGCAGCGCTTGCAGAAAAAAGAGAGATCATGACTCGCACACATTGTTACATGACAAGCATAACGGCAAGAACCGAAACAATCATGATGATGGCGCCGGGGATAATCGTCTTTCGCAATTCCGCCGAGCCGCCAATGGCCGAAACAGCGCCTTTGAGCAATGTGTTTGATACACTCGCTAACGCGATAGCAATAGCCGCTGTACGGTAAGTCAAGGTGGTTTCACCCAGGCTCATGTTAGCGACGGACAATGAAATCGCATCAACATTAGCCAAACCCGAGGCCAGGCTCGCCAGGTACACTCCGGCATCGCCCAGGTATACTTGGGCGGCTTTGGAAAGTAGTAGAATGACTGAAAACACAATCCCAAATTTGATGGCCGGCCCCAGCTCAAACGGATTGGTAATGGAGACGTCCTCCGCTTCAACATCCCTTTTTTGACGAAGATACAAATAAAGGCTATAACTTAGCCCTGTTACGATTCCGGCCAAAACGGGCAGCCACAGATATCGGATAATCGACACATTTACTGCCGCAATGATAATCAAAAGGCGCACATACATCACGGTCCAGGAAATGAGGATCCCTTGAGTAAACGAAGGTGACAGCTTTGGCGTACTTCGGCTGCGCTGCGTCATATTCAGAGTTACGGCCGTGCTGGACGCCAGCCCGCCAAGCACACCCACAATTCCTATGCCACGCTTTGCGCCGACAATCTTGATGAGAATATAGCCAACAAAACTGACGCCGGAGATAAGCACAATCAGCAGCCAAATGGTATGCGGATTAAATATGTTGAACGGCTCCGGCCCAAAATTGCGATTCGGGAGTATCGGCAAAATAATCGCCGTAATGACAGCAAATTTAAGCGTCGCGAAAAAGTCTTCCTTGGTGATGTGTCGCACAAAACTGTGCATTTCAAATTTTAGCGACAGTAATCCCGTCACCGCAACAATGGTGGCGATGGCGATCTCCAGATGCCCCAAATAGACCAAGGCGCCCGCCAGGATAGTCAACAGCGCTGAAAATTCAGTGGTCAGACCGGTGTCGCTTTTCCACGCTTCAATAAAATAGTTGATGGCGATCAATCCACCGCCAACGATGACAATAACCACAAACGGTAAAGGTGAATTCAGATTCTGAGATACCATGGTTGCAGCGCAACCGATGAGGCCCATGAGACCAAACGTACGGATTCCGGCGGCAATTTCGCGTTCGTCCTCGTCAAATGCATATTGACGCTGCAAACCGACGAGAATACCGATGGCCAGAGAAATTCCAAATTTTAAAAATATTTCAGCTAGTTCCATGTAGAATAAATAGTTTTCTGAACTTGAAACACTGTTTGCACGTATTTAAGAAAAAGTTGTATCGTCCAAATTTAGTAATTAAAAGGAAAAACAAAGTCACACGTTAATCTATGTCAATGAGAATAACTTTAACAGGAACTGCCGGGAAATGACGCTTTAATCGTTCGATGTCATAAACCAATTGTTCGCCATAAGAAACTCCGGTTGACATGTGCTTATGAAGCGCATGACATGGAACAATCTCAACGCCCACATCGGCTTTATTTTCGTTAAAAAAGTACTGAAATTTTGCCATATCATAAAACATAAACGCATACTTGCCAAATTGCACTTCCACCAAAACTTTGCTTTTAACAAAGTCGATCTGCTTGTACGCCCCTTTTATTTGGATATCATTATGAGGTATTTCTATGATATATCTATCTCGCATCTCACTAAAACCGTATTCTGCAAAAGCCGCTTTGAACTGCTGGTTCATGTCTTTGGGAGAGAAAAGCATTTTCCCGATCATGGTTTTTTCTTTGCTTTTCTTTGTTCGGATGGCTTTTATCTTGTTAATTATATCATAAACTTCTTTTTCTATTTGAGGATAGTGTACATGAAGGATTTCAGAACCGCCCAGGTGTGAATACTCGTATACGATTTTTATTTTTTCCGTTCCCATCCGCGCTAAATATTTTCAATTGTTCACCTTTGTCAATAAATGTGAGTTGTTCTGAAGTGTGAAGTTTAACAGCCTTTGGTGGAATACTCTTCTGCGGTTTGTTAGGATCATAAACCGATCGGGACATGGGCCTGATTTTTAGGATTCCTTTTTCCGCATCATGTATTCGCTGTTTGGCAATTTGTATATATTCGTCAAAAATTTCGGCGCCAATCGGCTTGCGCTGATGCATTAATGCTGCGATGGCCGTTGAACCTACCCCCATAAATGGATCAAGCACCCAATCACCTTCATCCGTTAAGGCTAAAACCAGTCGTTCAATGAGCTCGACCGGAAATTGGCAAGGATGAATGGTTTTTTCAATATGATTGGACTTTACATTGGGGATTTCCCAAATATCTGATGGATTTTTTCCAAGTGGATTTCCGGAAAGTTCACCTTTATTGGGACCTTTAAAATGTTTTTTGTTTGGATATTTTTGCGGTACGTGAACCTCATCCAGATTGAAGGTATAATCCTCTGATTTTGTGAACCATAAAATAACCTCATATCTCCCTGAAAATCGCTTTGAAGCGTGCAATCCGTGTCCAAAGTGCCAAATAATTCTATTTCGTAATTTTAAATTGAATTTTGCAAAAATGGGGTAGAGCAGAATATCCAGGGGGATGATTTCACCATTGTTGACATAATTCCCAACCTGCCAGCATATACTTCCGTGATTATGACATACTCTTACACATTCCTCGACTATTTCTTCCTGCTGCTGCAGATAATCGGAAATGTGCAACTTTTGTTCATACTCTTTTCCAATATTGTAAGGGGGAGACGTGACCACGAGTTTTGTAAAATTATCCGGAATCGACTCCAGCAGTTCACGAACGTCTCCTTTGTAGAAGATAAAATCAACGGATGGGTCAAAGTGATGTGATATTTTGATGTGTCCCATGCTAAAAGATACCCAAATATCGTTTGTATTACAAAGATTTCATGACCTATAATATGCATTTATTTCAAGTCTACATTCAAGTACCAATATGTCTTGGATAGATATATATCTAATTTGGAATAGAATTCAAAATGATTTTTGTTAAAGCTGTGTATAAAATTTTAATAATGATCCTCACCTAAATATCTATACTTAAAATATGAGGAGACGTGAAATGAAACGACGGGAATTTCTGCACACGACACTGGCCAGTGCCACAGCCGCCACATTTCTACCAAAATTCTTAGCCGGTGCCCCGAAAGACATGCCCAAACGCAAATTGGGTCGCACGGGCGAACAGCTGTCCATGCTCGGTTTTGGCGGCGTATTGGTGATGAAAGAGGAGCAATCCGTGGCCAATGATATGGTGACAAAAGCCTATGATCACGGCATCAATTATTTTGATGTGGCGCCAACCTATGGTAACGCTGAAGAACGTATGGGGCCGGCATTGGAAACATATCGCAAAAATTGCTTTTTGGCGTGCAAAACCACCCAGCGCACGGCCGAAGGCGCGCAACAAGAGCTCGAACAATCCTTGAAAAATTTGCGCACTGATTATTTTGATTTGTACCAACTGCACGCTATAACCTCGGAAGACGATGTAAATACCGCATTTGCGCCAGGTGGAGCTATGGAAGTGTTCCTCAAAGCCAAAGAAGAGGGGCGGGTCCGCTACCTTGGCTTTTCCGCGCATTCCGAAAAGGCCGCGCTTATGGCCATGGAGCGCTACGATTTCGACACCATTCTCTTTCCGATTAATTTTGCCGCGTGGTACAAAGGCAACTTTGGGCCCCAAGTAGTACGAACCGCAAAAGAAACCGACAAGGGCATTTTGGCGCTAAAGGGCTTGGCGTATCGCCGCTATAAAGAAAATGAAGAAAAGCAGTACGACAAGGCTTGGTATGTGCCCATTCCGGAAGACGATGATACGCTGGCGCAAAAAGCGTTTTTGTGGACCTTTGCCCAGGGCATTACCGCTGCTATTCCGCCAGGAGCGCCGTTGTTCTGGGACCGTGCGTTTCGTATCGCCGCCAATGCTCGCGATGTGACGGAAGAGGATATTGCGGATTTGCAAGTCGAAGCGGCGAAAATCGAGAATCCTATTTTTGCGACGGCTTGAACTCAAAATCCCATTAATGCAAGGCTTGTGAAATAATCCCGCCCCCAAGCAAGAGATCACCATCATACAATACCGCGGACTGACCTGGAGTTACGGACATCCGAGGTTCATGGAATAAAAGCGCAAAGGCATCTTTTTCCACGTTTTTCAACGTTGCCGGATATCCCGGATCGTTATAGCGAATGTGAGCCGACACATCCAAACCCGGTGCCGGTTGTTCGATAGACACCCAATTGGCCTTGTGCGCTGTTAGGCCAGTCGCAAACAGATCTTCTTTGTCCCCAATACGAATGCGGTTGTGTTGGGCGTCAATTTCGACGACAAACATTGGCCGACCCAAAGCTACCCCCAATCCCTTGCGCTGGCCGATAGTATAAAACGGGTAGCCTTTATGCTCGCCCACGATTTGATTTTGCATATCCACGATTGGCCCGGGTGTTATGGTCTGGCCGCGCTGCTTTAGGGTTTCGATTAGAAACCGTTTATAGTCGTCGTCCGGAATAAAGCAGATATCCTGGCTTTCCTGTTTATGAGCCACATCCAATCCAATTTCGGCAGCTTTTTGGCGAACGACTTGCTTGGGAGTGTTGGAGATGGGGAACAGACTATGCGAGAGCTGCTCTTGCGACAAACGCCACAATGCATAACTTTGATCTTTGGCGCGGTGTGACGAACGGCGTAATTTATAGCGCTGTAATGTTCCGTCAAAATCAAGATTGACGTAATGGCCTGTGGCAATATGCGTAGCACCTAGCTCGAGCGCCTTTTGCAACACATCGCCCCATTTTATGCTGACGTTGCACTGTACGCAAGGATTTGGCGTTCGCCCGGATAAATACTCCCGAATAAACTGATCTACCACACGAGATTGAAACGTTTGGCGCAGCTCCAATACATGGTGCGGAATGCCCAAGGTACGGCAAACCGCGGCGGCCTCTTCAACAGCGTCTTGCGCGGTTCGGCATGGCGAATCAAAATGCAACATGGTGATGCCAAAGACGGTGTGTCCTTGCTCCAGTAGCATTGCTGCGGCAACCGAGCTGTCCACACCACCGCTCATGGCAACGGCTATATGTTTCCTTGTATCAGGCATAAAAAAGTATAAGCAAAAATGTGCAAAAAAGCAGGTGGAAAATTAGGCTTTGCGAAGGGTAAAGCTAAAACGAGAGCCCACTCCGGGCTGACTTTCAACGGTCATTTTGCTGTTATGGGCTTCAACCAGGTGTTTGACAATGGCCAGGCCCAAACCCGTACCGCCCACCTCGCGAGATCGCTCCTTATCCACGCGATAAAAACGCTCAAAAATACGCGAAATATGCTCCTTGGCAATGCCGCGCCCCGTGTCCGACACATAAATTTCCACGCGGCTGCTCAGCTCCATATATCCCACTTTGACGTACCCGTCCGGAACGTTGTATTTGATCGCATTGGTCACGAGATTTAAAATGACCTGATTCAAGCGATCCCGGTCGCCCAGCACTTTAAGTTGACGATTTTCTTTATTTTCCAGTTCGATATTGACGCCATTTTCTTTCGCGGTTTCCCGCATGTCATTCACCATTTTTTGCAACCATTCGTGCACATCGAAGGGATCAAACGTCATTTTCATTTCACCGGATTCGATTCGGGAGATATCGATCAAATCCGTGAGCAGGTTGTTCAGCCGTACCGCCTGGCGATAGGCTTTTTTGATGAATTTCTGCTGTTTTTTGGCATCGGCATTGGGGTTTTGCATCAACGTTTCGAGATAGCCTTGAACGGAAAAAATCGGCGTGCGCAATTCATGAGACACATTGCCGAGAAACTGGCTGCGCATGTGTTCCAATTTTCTCATGCGGATGAGATCGTTTTTTAATTTACTCAGCATGTCATTCAGCACATCGGCCAGCTCACCAATTTCATCGTTGCCGGAATGCTCGAATCGCGCGTCATAATTTCCCTGTTTAATTTCGTTGGCCACTTTGGCGAGGCGATGAATCGGATACGTGAGTCGACTGGCAATCAAATAGCTGACGATCGCAATGAGCACAAGTGCCATGCCGCCGCCGGCCATAATTTTCCAGCGTACCGTGTTCAACACATCCTGAATCTCCTCCACCGGCAGCGCCAAGCGTATAAATTTGACATTTTGAACTCTGCTATTCGACTTGATGATTTTGGCGGCATAATACATGGATTGGTGCAGAGTGGCGCTAATTCGTTGGTCCTGCCCAAGATGGGATTCGATAGCCATTTGAATTTCGGGTCGATTGATATGATTTTCCAAAAAAACCAGTGAATCCATATCCACAAAGGAGTCAAAAAGGACGAGGCCAGTCGCATTTATAAGCGTGAGACGATGCCCGGACTGGGAGGCGTAGCCGTCGAGATAGGAATAGTCGTCCAGATTGTTAAAGTTGAATTGATGATGAGACAAAAGATATTCTACCTCATCCAACTGAATCTGCATTTGATTGAAAATGCGATCTTTGTAATACTTTTGCAGTTCGGTAGACGAAATGATGCCTGCCGCTAACGTGGCAACAAACAAGAGGGAAAGGACGAGGAAAATGATTTTTTTTCGCAGAGAAATTTCTGTTCTGGGCATTATTCGCTCTTGAATCTGTAACCGACCCCTTTGATGGTTTCGATATTTTCCATAAATCCGGGCCCCAGTTTTTCGCGAATTTTGCGAATGTGTACATCAACAGTGCGGTCAATCACCACAACATTATCGTCCCACAATTCGTCCAACAGAATGCGCCGTGTGATAACGCGCCCGGGTCGGCGTGCTAAATATAGCAGAATTTCAAATTCTTTTTTGGTCAACATTATTTCTTCACCCTTGATTCGCACCTGGTAGCTGGACGGATCAATCTCAAGCTCGTTAAATAAAAGCGTCTGGCTGGTATCTTCACTTGGTGCAGGCGGTTTTCGAAAGGCTTTTTTTACTCGCGCCAGCAATTTGCGAATGGAAATTGGTTTAACAATATAGTCATCCGCGCCCAATTCCAGACCCACCACTTCATCAATTTCACTGTCTTTGGCCGTGAGAAAAATGACCGGGATACCCGCGGTGGCTTTGTTGGCCCGCAGCTCGCGCAACACTTCCCAGCCATCTTTTTTGGGTAGCATGATATCCAATAGCACCAAATCGGGCTGCTTGCTGGTTGCTTTTTGTACGGCCTCTTCGCCATCTTGGGCTTTGTAGGTTTTGTACCCCTCGGATTCCAAGTTAAATTCGAGAAGGTCCAAAATATCCTTTTCATCGTCGACCAATAAAATTTTTTTTGCCATGATATATCTTTTGCTTTACACCAATTATCTTTTTACTTTTATAACCGAATAAAATTAAAGCTAAACAACAAGTAAAGCAAGTGAATTTCTCTTAACATTAGTTTAATAGTAAATTAACGTGAACATAATACAATATTTCGTAAATTTGATATTCGATTTATTCTCTCGCGCGGCCAGGACTCTTGGTTTTGAACCTAAAAAAATATTGAGAAAGGATTATGGAATTATACCTCTTTGTCGTTGTGATTCTTTTTGGATTGGCCATATCCGATCTAATCGTTGGTGTAAGTAATGATGCCGTAAATTTTTTAAATTCTGCTATCGGTGCACGAGTGGCCTCTTTCAAGGTCATCATGATCGTCGCCAGCATCGGCATATTATTAGGTGTTACGTTTTCCAGTGGCATGATGGAGGTCGCACGAAAAGGCATCTTTCACCCCCAATACTTTGTTGTCACGGAATTGTTGATTATCTTCCTCGCCGTCATGATAACGGATATCATGCTGCTCGATTTTTTCAGCACCTTTGGCTTGCCAACCTCAACCACTGTCTCCATCGTATTTGAACTTTTGGGCGCAGCGGTTGCCATCTCCATGGCTAAAATCATCAGCCTCGGCCAAAATATGTCCGAACTTGTAACCTATATTAATACTGCAAAAGCATTGGCCATCATCTCGGGTATTCTGTTATCCGTTGTGGTTGCCTTTACCGTGGGCGCTATTGTCCAGGCCATTGCCCGGCTTGTTTTTACGTTTGACTTTGAAAAACGCATAAAAAAATTCGGCGGCTTGTTCGCCGGTGTTGCCTTTGCATCGATCACCTATTTTATTCTTATCAAGGGGGCGAGAGGTTCCTCCTGGATGACAGATGATATGGTGGCGTGGATCAATAGCCACACGACCCTCATCCTCTTCGGCACTTTTGTTATTTGGACGATTCTTCTTCAACTGCTCAACTGGATATTCAAGTTGAATATTTTAAAGTTGATCGTGCTCGTTGGAACAGCAGCGTTGGCAATGGCGTTTGCCGCTAATGATCTGGTGAATTTTATCGGTGTTCCTTTGGCCGGCTTTGCTGCTTACCGGATAGCTTTGGCCAATCCTATCGATCCGTTGAACACCTCTATGGAAGCGATGGCCGGGCAGGTGGGAACCGCAACATGGATGTTGTTGATTGCGGGGGCTGTTATGGTGGTTACGCTATGGCTGTCAAAAAAGGCACGCAGCGTCGTTTTGACATCCGTCACCCTCGGTCGACAACAAGAGGGCGAAGAGCGATTTGAAGCGCTCGGTATCACCAGGCCGCTGGTTCGTTTCGGAATTGTTATGTCGAATTTATTTAATCGCTCCCTACCGGCCTCTTTTAACAAATCAATTGCCAGCCGTTTTGATGACTCGTGTGTCGCGAAAAAATATAGAAACCACAAAGATCGTCCCGAGTTCGACCTTATTCGCGCGTCGTCCATTTTGATCTCGTCCAGCGCACTCATTTCGATCGGCACATCGCTCAAGCTGCCGCTGTCGACAACGTATGTTACATTTATGGTCGCTATGGGCGCCTCTTTGGCTGATCGCGCCTGGGGCCGCGAGAGTGCGGTCTATCGAATTTCCGGTGTGCTCACGGTCATTGGCGGCTGGTTCATGACTGCCATGGTCGCCTTTACCGTGGCGTTTGGTTTTGCATGGCTCATTCATTTGTTCGGTATCTGGG
Source organism: uncultured Cytophagia bacterium (assembly GCA_964414825.1). Taxonomy (GTDB): domain Bacteria; phylum Zhuqueibacterota; class Zhuqueibacteria; order Residuimicrobiales; family Krinioviventaceae; genus CAYPZM01. The sequence goes on from CAYPZM010000130.1 coordinate 9,777, forward strand.
CCATCATTGGTCTGTGCTTGCTTGCTGTATACTTTGTGTTCAATACCCAGCGCCTGCACGACAAACGTGTGGCGGAAGCCGAAGAGGCCGAGGATAAAAAGAGCGAGCTGGAATCCGAGGTGCCCGTCATCCAAAAAATGACTCGCAAATGGGTGAAATATTTTAACAAATTGACGAATATTTTAAATCGAACGATCGAGGCGCTCGTTAAAGAAAATCGCAAAGAATTGCGAACGCTGCGCGATGAAGCAAAGTCGTTCAAGCGTTCCGGACGACAATTAGTAACCACTGTCATAGGCAACATCCAGGAAGCCGAATACCCCGTTGAACTGAGCCCGCGCATTGTTACGGCATTAAATGGTGTAGGCCGATATTTGTTTGAATTGGTGGATGTGTGTTCGAACCACGTGTTTAACCAACACCGGAATTTGAGAGATGAACAGGCTCAGGATATTAAGGAAATCGCAAAGCTGACGGTTGAATTTGTTCAGCGCGGTATTACGCATATTCAAGCCGACGACCGTGTTGAGATTTCCAAAACCATTAATGATTCTACAGAGCTGCTTGACAAATTCGCCAAGTACAACAAAACTCAAGTCAAACGCATTAAAAAAGGCGAATGTAAAACACGCCAGAGTTTGTTGCATTTTGGCATTCTGACCCACATAGAGGAAATTTTAGTGGAATTTGTCGAGCTGCTCAAAGGGTATAATGAGACGTTTCATCCCGGTGAATAAAATTTAGAAAAGGGAGCTCTCACAAAGCTCCCTTTATTGATATCCTACACGTTTCTCCTCTCCTTTTACTGATTCCTGATAGTCACGTATTCTCCCCCAACTTTATATTCCGTTTATACTGCATTAACCTACGCATGCTATCTTTTGCACATAAAAAAAATCTTGATTGTGCAGCAAATGGACGCACTTGTATGAACGAGGTTGCGCTAAAATGGCTTAACGCACACTTAATGTTGATGTAATGCTGTTCTAATCTACTATGTGTAAATTTACTACTGAATTTTAGCAGAAACCTATTTCATAACAATTGTAAGAGGTGGAAAATGTTTTTTAAACAATTGGTAAAACTACGTTTCATTATTTTTATGTCACTGTTTTTGATATCCGGATTTTCAAATTCTCTAATGGCTCAAGCCAAAGGCAAGCTCGCCGGCAAGGTCGTGGATGCGGAATTTGGCGAGGGAATGCCCGGGGTGAACATTGTCCTCGAAGGCACTACAATTGGTGCGGCTACGGACTTGGATGGTAACTACCGAATTGAAAATATTCCGGTCGGCCAATATAATGTAGTGGCGACATTTATCGGTTACAGTCGCGTTAAAATTGAAGGCGTGCAAATTTCTGCCAGTCAAACCGAAACGCTCAATTTTACCATGGGCATGCAGGTTCTTGAGGGGCAAGAAGTGGTCGTAACCGCCAAAGCCCTTAAAAATACCGAAGCTGCTCTTCTTAAAGATCGGCAAAAAGCCGCAAGTGTCAGTGATGCGATCAGCGCGGAGGCCATCTCACGTTCCGCCAGCAGTACGGCAGCGGATGCGATGAAAAAGGTAACCGGCGTTTCGGTTGTTGACGGCAAATATCTCTATGTCCGTGGTCTCGGCGATCGCTATGCGAACACTCTTTTTAACGGCGCCCTGTTGCCTAGCGCCAATCCGGACCGCAACTCGGTTTCAATGGACTTGTTTCCCTCTGATTTTTTGGAAAGCATTGTCACCATCAAGACTTTTACACCGGATCGATCGGGCAACTTTTCAGGCGGGAGCGTCGATATTAAAACAACATCATTCCCGGAGCGATTCAAACTTTCGTTTTCGGCATCGACTTCTTTTAATACACAGACGAGTTTAAAGGATAATGTTTTATCCTATGCCGGCGGCGACCAGGATTGGCTGGGTATGGACGATGGCACACGTTCTATCCCATCCTCTTTGGCCGATCCCGCCTACAAGGTTCCGGATATCGGCACGGCATACACAAATCAGGAAAGCGCACTGGAATTGGATCGAATCTCCAAGGCCTTCAATCCCGTTATGACGCCGTCCCATAGCCAGGCCCCCCTCAACCAAAGCTATGCCTTTTCAATCGGAAACCAGACAACCTTTCTGGGCAAGCCCCTGGGGTATTTTGCAAGCCTGAGTTATGGCAGAGATTTTTCGGCTTATTCAAACGGGACGTCGGCGCAATATCAGTTGACAGGCAAGGTCGAACAAGTAAACGAACTCACCAATTTATTTCTACTTTCCGATTCCCGAGGTACCGAGGACGTTCTGTGGGGTGGACTGGCGAATCTGTCGTTCAAGCCGTCGCCAAATCACAGCCTGCACGCCAACTATTCCTATAACCGCAGCGGACAATCCACCGCTCGCTACCAGATGGGGCCGATGACACGAGACCTGGCCCCCGGCACGATGTACGAAACACGGGTGCTGCATTTCATTGAACGAGAATTAAAAACGGTTCAATTGAATGGCGAGCATTTCCTGAAAAATTTGCTGAATGCCCGAATTGACTGGACGAGCTCCTACAGCACGTCGATGCAGGATGAGCCGGACTTGCGTTTTTTTAGCAATGATTTTACCCCGGTTACTCGGCAGGGCATGTCAGATACACTTTATTCTATCGCACCCTCCAACTATTCCCGCCCGGTGCGGTACTTTCGCAACCTCGATGAGACAATTTGGGATTCCAAAGTGGATGTCTCCATACCTTTTCAACAATGGAGCGGACTAAAGAGTACATTCAAATTTGGCGGCGCCTACAAGCAAAAAGCGCGCACCTTTCGAGAACGCCGCTATGAATACTTTCAGTCCTCCGTTCGATACAGTGGCGACCCGGAAACCTTCTTTTCGGATGACATGGTCGGCATTATAGACAGCACCAAAAGCTTTTACTCGTTCGGCAATTTTCTCGTCGATGCCAGTCAACTCGCCAATAATTATGACGGAGATCAGGATGTCTATGCTTCCTATCTGATGGTGGATATGCCGATTTTTCGTCAACTGCGCCTCATCACAGGGGCTCGGTTTGAGACAACAAGCATGGATGTGACCAGCCAGGATCAATCGAAAGAAATTGGAAATCTTGTCACAGAGGATCTTTTACCCTCTGTCAACCTGGTCTATGGATTGTCGGAAAATATGAATTTTCGACTGGGATACGGCAGAACACTCGCACGGCCGACCTTCCGTGAATTGGCCCCGTTCGCTTCATTCGACTTTATTGGGGATTTTATCTTTATCGGCAACCCCAATCTGAAACGCACATTGATCGATAATTATGATCTGCGCTGGGAATGGTTTATCAATCCCGGTGAAATTCTCGCCGTTAGCGCTTTTTCTAAGAATTTTATAAACCCGATTGAACGGGCGATC
>CAYPZM010000131.1:0-12991 GCA_964414825.1 uncultured Cytophagia bacterium
TTCCGGGACCGCTTTGACTATTCACGCGACGAGTGGCTGCCGTGCCCGTGGAATCCCGCCAATAATGTGAATTATACCTTTGAGGAAACCGGGTTCGAATCCGAATATCCCCAACACCCCAGCTCGGATGTGCAGCCGTTTTTTCACTCTATTCCGGGCATGCAGGAATATCAACCCAAATACGATACATTTCGCCGCTATCAGGAGCGTTATGTCGACAAAATGCTCTCTTATTCATTGGATTATCCCAATGTTTTGTATTGCATGAATAACGAAACCTCCACCTCGCCGGAATGGGGCCAGTACTGGATGCAGCGCATTCGCGACAAAGCCGCGGAAAAAGGCGTCAAAGTTTATGTGACCGATATGTTTGATGATTTCTGGAAAGGAGAAATGTCCGAAAAGGTCGAGCTCGTATTTAGCAATCCCGATGTGTATGACTTTGTTGATATATCTCAAGTCAACAGCCGCAACTTTGATCAAGACCACTGGGACCGGTTGCGCTGGTTACACGAACAGGTTGGTGACAAACCAAGGCCGCTAAACAACACCAAAATTTATGGCGGTGGCGAGAGCGCGTGGGGTTCCGGCACCAATCAGGATGGCCTGGAGCGTTTCTGGCGCCATATCATCGGCGGCAGCGCCAGCGTGCGGCATCATCGCCCGCCCAGCGGTTGCGGCTTGAATGAAAAAGCGCAAGCGTCCATTAAAGCGGCTCGCAAGATGGAGACGCTGGTCAAAGCCTGGGAGCTTGAGCCGCACCAGGAATTGCTGGGCAATCGAGACGCAGATGAAGCCTATCTCGCCGCCTCTCCCGGAACCGCCTATGTGCTCTATTTTACGGATGGAGGATCAGTCACTGTGGATTTGAGCGCTGTCGACACCGACATGAAACTCAGATGGATTAGCGTCGGTAGCGGCGAGTGGGGCGATTCGTCGACCGTGTCGACAGGCTCGCAGGTTGAGATATCAGCGCCTGCGGAGGGCGGATGGGTTGCGGTGTTGAGTCAATAATGATGCGAATCGCTGTTTTAGCTGCTAAAAAATAGTTGAAAATATTCGACAGGATTCACAAGACTAATGTGATTATCCATCCTGTTTCTTGTGTTGTTGTCAATTCATTTGTATACGAAGGGAAAACCAGTCGCAGAATCAATTATTTATAGTTCGCATTGGCCTTGTAATTTTATTACATTATTTAGAATATTGCAATTTTAATTAAAGCGAATAATGGCATGGTTTATCGAAAAAATATATTACTCGCAATTGTCGAGTCCTTTTGTGGTGAACTAAACGCAACAGATTTACAAAAGTTGCTTTTTCTTTTCTCTGAACAGCAGGAGGAGAAAAAATTCGATTTTGTCCCCTATAAATTTGGTTGCTTCTCCTTTCAAGCGATGGCTGATAAAAGTAAGTTAATTAAAGAGGGGTATCTGGAAAATACAAAGAACTGGAAATTGAGATCAAATGACATAAATTTCAAATCGAGACTAACTGAAGCCGACAGGGACACATTAAAAAACATCAAAACAAAATTTGGAAATTATTCGACAAATGAATTGATTCGCTATATCTATAAAAAATATCCCTACTATGCGATAAATAGCGAGATCGCTTCAAAGACTTTACCTCCTGAAGAATTTGAAGCAATTCAGAAATTAAAAACGCAAAATGAAGAACAAACTCTTTTTACAATCGGCTACGAGGGAAAGAGTTTAGAACAATTCCTAAACGCTTTAATTCGGCAAAATATTAAAGTCTTATGCGATGTTCGCAAGAATCCCTTGAGTAGGAAATATGGATTTTCAAAAAAAACACTACAAAATGCATGCGAATCGGTAAACATAAGATACTTGCACTTACCTGAACTTGGTATTATTAGCGAAAAAAGAAAAAACCTTGAAAATCAAAATGATTACGATTTGCTATTTCACGAATATGAAAATACTGTTTTAGCTGTAGAGAAAAAGACGATTCGATTTTTGGATAGCTTAATAACAAATTATACAAGAATCGCACTGACCTGCTATGAAGCATCACCAAAGCAATGTCATCGAACCCGAGTTGCGAATGCCGTTCATAAAATTGACAATGGAATATCGATTTGCCATTTATGACAACTAAGAAAAGAGTTCTAATCACCGTAAAGACATATCCCTCCATTTCCATAAAATACGATGAACTCGTTTGTACGGCTGGTTTAGATGAAAGTGGAAATTGGATTCGAATATATCCAATTCCTTTTCGAAAACTGGAATATGATAAACAGTATCAAAAGTATCATTGGATTGAAATTGACCTTGTCAAAAATATCAGCGACTTCAGACCCGAGAGCTATAGACCAAGAGATATAGACGCACCGGATATGATTAATTTTGGCGAAAAGATCGGTATCGAAAACAATTGGGCAAAAAGGAAAGAAATTGTTCTTAAAAATGTTTTCAATGATATGATCAAGTTAATAGTTGAATCAAAAAATCCGGACTTGAGAACATCTCTTGCAGTCTTTAAACCTACCACAATTGATGATTTTATTATAGAACCAACTCAAAGAGAATGGAGCAAAAAACAGCAAGACGCACTTCAGCAAAGGAGTCTTTTTGTAGACACAAAGAAATTTGAAGTGGTAAAAAAACTGCCATATAAATTTAGCTATGTGTTTACTGATATAAATGGGAAAAAACGTACATTGATGAATGAAGATTGGGAATTAGGGGCATTGTATTGGAGATGCCTTACAAGAAATGCAGGAGATGAGGAGGCGGCCTGCGCTGATGTGAAAAAGAAATATTGGGATGACTTTGCAAAAACCAAAGATTTATATTTTTTCTTAGGAACCACATTAGCTAATCATCTTCGAGCTCCTAATCCTTTTATAATCATTGGAACCTTTTATCCCAAAAAAGAAAATCAATTAAAACTCGATTTATAGCTTAGTTCATACAGGTAGGTTTCACTTGAATACTCTGTTGCACCTGACACCAAACGCATATCGGTTTTTCTGGATTTGTTCGGACTAGATCACGCCGTTTGTTCCCAGTTATTAATTCTATGCTCTTGGTATTGCTGATCATGGCACGATGTAAAGCAGCGTGCTGATAAATCAATTGTGCCTTAATCTGGAGATTCTTTTATGAAAGCTTTTACATTCATCCTATCAATGATTTTTGTGTCCTCTCTTTCTCTGGCGCAAACCAAACTGCTACGATTTCCCGACATTTACGAAAATGAGGTCGTGTTTTGCTACGGCGGCGATTTGTGGAAAGCGCCCGCCACCGGCGGCACGGCGGCGCGTTTAACCGCGCATCCGGGACAAGAACTGTTTCCCAAATTTTCGCCGGACGGCCAATGGATCGCCTTTACCGGACAGTACGATGGCGATGAGCAGGTCTATGTCATTCCAGCCACGGGCGGCGTGCCCAAGCAGTTGACCTATTACCCGGCTCGCGGCCCACTGGCGCCGCGCTGGGGTTACGATCACCAGGTGTACGGTTGGACACCCGATGGGACGAGCATTGTATTCCGCTCCCTGCGAGATGCGAATGGTGGCAGTACCGAATCGGCATTGTATACCGTGCCCATGGACGGCGGTTTGCCGGCAAAGCTACCCATGCCCACATCGGGCGCTGGTGATTTTTCGCCGGACGGCAGTAAAGTCGTCTACTCGCCGCTGTTCCGCGATTTCCGCACCTGGAAACGCTACCAGGGCGGTTGGGCACAATATCTCTATATTTTTGATCTCGAATCCTACGACACCCAACGCATCGCCTACAGCGAACGCACCGAACGCGATCCCATGTGGATCGGCGACGACATCTATTTTGTCTCCGACCGCGATGGAACCCTCAATTTGTACAAATACAATATGAGTGACGAATCCGTTGAACAGCTCACCACCAGCACCACTTGGGATGTGCGTTGGCCCTCTTCGGACAATTCCAGCCAAATCGTTTACGAATTTAATGGCCAGCTGAATGTGTACAACGTCGCCACCAACAGCGATACTAGAATTTCGATTTTTGTGCCGGATGACGGCCTGGCGCAGCGTCCCTCCCGGTACAGCGCAGCCAAGGACATTGAGGATTTTGAACTCTCTCCCAAAGGCACCCGTGCCCTGTTTGTCGCCCGCGGAGATGTGTTCACCGTGCCGAGCGAACACGGGCCGACGCGCAATTTGACCAACTCGTCGAATGCGCACGATAAATGGGCAGAATGGTCGCCAGACGGCAAGCACATCGCCTACATTTCTGATGTCACCGGCGAGGAGCAGATTTATCTCATCAACCAGGATGGCTCCGGCGAACCGCAGCAGCTCACTACGGATTTAAAAACCATGCTGTTCTCGCTCAAATGGTCGCCGGATGGCAAGTATTTGTCCTTTACCGACAAGGATGGCAAACTGTTTCTGCTCAAGGTTGAATCAAAAGCTTATAAAGAAATTGCCGATGACCAGTTTGCCGGCGGCATTTATTACGACTGGTCGCCAAATGGCGGTTTCATCGCCCTCACGTTGGGCAACCGCAATAATTACAACTCGCTTTACATTTACAGCGTTGCCGAGGACAAACTAACGCGCATCACGGATGAAATGTTTAATGTTTACAATCCAGCATGGGGTGCCAATGGCGACTATCTCTATTATCTCTCGGATCGTTCTTATGCGCCGCAAATCAGCAATATCGAGTGGAATTTTGCGCTCAATCGCGAGGTCGGCATTTTTGCGATGGCATTACGCAAAGATGTAAAACATCCATTTGCGCCCAAAAGTGACGAGGTGATGACAGAGTCGGAAGAGAACAGCGAAGAAAACGACAAGAAATCAAAAGAGAAAAAAGAGCCCAAAAAAGAATATATCAAAATTGAACTTGACGGCCTGGCCGAACGCACAACTAAGGTGCCAGTCGATTTTGAAAATTATACCGGCCTCGCAGCGGTTGATGGTTATCTGCTGTACATGAAACGCGGCGCCAGTTTTTATGGCCGGGATAGTTATGACAAAACCAGCTTGTTAATCTACGATTTAAAAGAACGCGAAGCCTCAACACTGGTGGAAAGTGCCGGCAATTACGCTCTAAGCCACGATGGCAAAAAAATCCTCGTTCGCGAAAATGGCGCTTACAAATTGTATGATGTCAAACCCAAAGCCAGTGATCCCAAAACCGTATCGACGAACGAACTGATGCTGGATCGCATTCCCAAGCAGGAATGGGAAACCATTTTTGAAGAAGTATGGCGGCGTTATCGCGATTTCTTTTATGTCGATAATATGCACGGCTATGACTGGGAGGCGCTGGGCGAACAATACCGCTCGCTGCTGCAATACGTGGCGCATCGTGCGGACTTGAATTATGTGATCAGCGAAATGATTGCCGAGCTGAATGTGGGGCATGCTTACATTCAGGGCGGCGATTATGAAATCCCGGAGCGCCCCAAAGTGGCGTTACCCGGCGCACGCTTTGAGCTGGATGAAGATTCGAACCGTTATCGCATCAGCAAAATTTTTCATGGCGACAACGAAGAGCCTAAATATCGTTCTCCACTCACCGAAATTGGTGTGGACATTAATGTTGGCGATTATGTGCTGGCGATCGATGGCGAGGACCTGCAGGCCCCGACCAATCCCTATCAACTGTTGCAGCATAAAACGCATCCGGTAACGTTTATGGTGAACTCCAAACCGGATACAGCCGGGGCACGAGAGGTTACGTACAATCCTGTCACCAGCGAAGCCAGTTTACTTTATAAAGAGTGGGTCGATGGCAATCGCAAAAAAGTAGCGGAGATGACCGACGGCCGAGTTGGCTATTTTCATCTTCCGGATATGTCGGCGAGCGGCATTTACGAGTTTATCAAATGGTTTTATCCGCAATTGCGCAAAGACGGTATGGTTGTCGATGTGCGCTCCAATGGTGGTGGCAATGTGTCGCAGTGGATCATTGAGCGCCTGGACACCGAGCTGCTGGGCACGCGGTTTGGCTACTACAATGACGAACCTCGAACCTATCCCTACACCGTGTTTCACGGCCACCTGGTATGTTTATTAAATGAAACCTCGGCCTCGGATGGCGACATTTTCCCGCATCGCTTCCGCAAAGCCGGGCTCGGGCCGCTGATTGGCAAGCGCTCCTGGGGCGGCGTCGTCGGCATTTCAAGTCGCGGTCCGCTGCTCGATGGCGGCAACGTCTTTGTCCCCATGCAAGCCACCAACGATGTCGATGGCGACTGGATTATTGAAGGCTATGGCGTGGAACCGGATATTAAAGTTGAAAACGATCCCAAGGCCGTGCTGGAAGGCCGCGATCCGCAACTGGAGCGTGGAGTGCAAGAGGTGATGAAACAGATTGAAGAGAATCCGATGAAATTGCCTGAACGACCACCAGCACCGGTTAAAACGGAATAAATTTTCCTCGCATCAGCCAAGTGCGTCCAGGGATTCCATCCCTGGACGCTTAGTAGTGCCGGGCTTCAAGCCCGTTTTGGGGACTGGAAGCCCCAGGCCATTGCCCTTTCAGAATTAGAAATCCTGGACGAATGTCTTTTACTTTTCCGCCCAATTGCGCAGTTCGCGCTTGATTTTTTCTTCTACCTTTTTGCCGATCTCTTCCCACTCTTCATCTTTTTTCTCGCTTTCATCCAGCCATTTGCGAATGCCGATGCGCACCTTCTCCTCTACCCTGTCACCAATCTCGTCCCACTCTTTTTCCTTTGGAGTTTTTGATTTCTTTATTCCAGGACACCTGTTTCCACACTGCCCGATTGAAATAAGTACACCCAGCACAAAACCAAAATTATACCAACCGCCCGTGTTGTTGTACTCGTAAATGCCCACACTGTCCGTAAACAAGCTGATGATAAATGTGATCACCAAAATCAAACCGTGCCAAAGTCCGGCCCAAAACCCTGCGGCTCGTTCAATGTACATCTCATTATTCGGAGCGCATCCGGAAATAATGAACACAAAAAGCAAAACTGAAAACACAACCATCCACTTTTTCATGACTCACCTCGTTGTTAGGGGGATTTTCTTGTTATTAATTTCAAGCTGCTATTAAGCTATTCAATCATCTGTGCAATCCAACACGACCCCGCCCGGCAAAACGTGAACTTGTACACCACTCATGCCACTTTAATCGATTGTATTTGATTTTTTGGGATTTTTTCTTTAAAGGCAAAAAAGAATAATTGTATAACGTGATTTTTAAGAAATTGATTCGACGCCGGACAGAATTATTTGGATATTCATCACAAACCTGCATATAATGTTCCTGGCTGCTTGCTATCTGCCAACCGCGGGCTGCCGATTGCCGTATCTCTTCCGTCTGCTCCGCATTTCTCAGTCCCGGTTTTCATCCAATATTCCCGGACTTTGCAGATTGCTGTATGTGTTTATCCGGTGAAATGTACATTAGAAAGAGAGCAAAATATGTTCTGGGAACGTATAAATGTCGAGAGTTACAGCAGCTACAAAGCCAACGAACAGCCAAAAGCGATATTTTACCAGGATCGGCGTTTAGAGATAACCGAAATTTTGGACCGATGGTACGAGGGCGGACTCGACCCGGGCCGTCCGAATTTGTATTATTTCAAAGTGCAAACCTCGGACGGGCAAATTTATCTTCTCCGCTACGATCCGCTTTTTGACAAATGGTTTCTTCACGACCTTGTCAATACGAATAAATTTTAAAAAAACTAGACTCTAAAACCTTCTCCTCAGCACAGCCTTTTAAAGCCTTGTCCGGTAAATAAAGCTTTGCATTTGCATTAATCTTGAGCGGATTGGGGCAACGGATACGCTTCTGGGTATATACGGATGTCCGTTTGGGACACACGTTTGGGTAGTGGTTTGGAATCTGAGGACCATTCAAAATAAATCAGATCGTTTTGGTCTTTTTATTTACTCGACTTTTTCCTTTACGATGCGCCACTCTTTATTTTCTTTGTAATAGATTGTGGTAATTTTTTCAACAAAGCGGCTTCCATTCCATTCTCGAATCGTAATGGTTATATAGTTCGGCTCGAGCGTTATAAAATTGTAGGCATTGGGTTTATTGCGGATTCTGCGAGAAATTGCCGTGCCTGCCTGCGCAACGATTATAGAATTTTTTGTACCCGGGTAATAGGGGCGAATATCACCGGAATACCCATGATGAAGATGCCCGGCAAGCAACAGGTCGATGCCGCATTCCGCAATAATTTTCAACGCTTTTTTCGAACGCCCCACCAGACGGATGCCCTCATCGTCTGGCGGGGGGATAAACGGATGGTGCGTTACAACGATCTTGAAAATGTCATTGGAGATTGGACACAGCGCTTTTTGCATTTCGGCTATCTGCTCAACAGAAATTCTGCCTTCTTTCCAGGTGAGGGAACGGGCGCTGTTCACTCCATAAACCAACAATTCGGCATCCAAATAAAGAGGTGACAAGTCATCTGAAATATATTTTTTATATCGCTTTAGCGGCATGAAGAATCGACTCAAAATATCGAACAGTGGGATATCATGATTCCCCGGCACCGCCAACCATGGCTGAGATAACCGTTGCAAAAACTTTTGTGCATCCTTGAATTGGCTGCTTCGGGCTCGCTGAGTTAAATCTCCACTTACCACAACCAAATCGGGCTGAACAGTTTGAAAATCCTCAATTAAACCTTGAAGAATTTCTTTTTTTTCAGGCCCAAAATGCAAGTCGGAAATGTGCGCTAGCTTTTTCATCATTCTTTTGTGTTGTTTGGCATAATTATCTGTAATTGTTTTGGCTGAATTTCATAAAACAACGGCGATTGCATTTCATAAATTTCACCATCCAGTGAAACATGGGTGTATTTTTTACGAGTTTCCAGCCGGATTTTTCGGGCTGTGTGATAATCGAAATCTCGATTTTGGCGCAAGCGATTGAACAAGATAAATATAATGATTTGCAATATGCTCCTTCGGCTTTCAAAATTTCCGGTATACAGACTTAATTTTCCTCCTTGCAGTGATTTTCGGCTGCCTATGTTTAACAAATTCATTTCATACTCATTATTTCCGATGAACACAAATGGAGACTTTCTTTGAATTGTCTTTCCTTCTATTTCAAATTCAATGCTAAGGATTGGAAACCGTTTAAACAGGGTTAAAAAGGCAATTGCCATGGCCACAATTTTGCTCCCGCCCCAATGAATCAATATTTTTTCGCGAACACGGACCACTTTGGGGTAAAGTCCAATCGATGAATTATTGATAAAGATCTTGCCATTCACTTTTCCAATATCGATTGCTCGGCTCTGACCCCTAAAAATTACCTGAACCGCTTCCTGCATTGCAAGCGGGATGTCGGCGGATCTGGCAAAATTATTAAAAGTGCCTGCTGGCAAAATGCCCAGTTTGATATCAGTGCCCGCCAATTCGCCCGCCACGGCACTCACACTGCCATCTCCCCCGCACACAACAATGACATCGGGCTTGGAAGCTTTTGCATGGGATGCTGCGTCTAAAATATCGGCCCCTGTGGCGACAGAAATATGAAAATCGGTTGTATACTCTTTGAATAAACTATTGAGCTGTTGAATAGTATAACTTTTTCCCCGGCTCGCTTTCACATTGTGTATGATCTCGATATTCATAGAATTGGAATGCTCTTATAGACAATTGCCCTCAACTTGGCCTGGTTACCTGATTCGGAAAACGTCTCTCCGTGCAAGAGACCTTGCAAATCGTTCCGACCAAGGCTAATGAGTTTTCTAGTTCAACATTCATAAACGGATTCCTATTCAATGTACAACCGGGTTCGAAATTATTGAATTCTATTCGAAAAAAGCAATTGAACTCGATCCCGAAAATGCCTACTTTGTTTGAACCCAAAAAACTATCATAAAAGGTATATGAATTTTAACACCAATCGCATGGGAAAAAATTATTCATTTGTTAAATAGCTTTTTAACATACTCGAAATTGTATTTATGAATCATTCCAGTTCTGATTCCATTCGTGTATTCATTGCGGACGATAATCGTTTGCTGCGTGAAGGTCTTGTTTCAATGCTGGCAGAGCAAGACGACATCCAAGTTGTTGGCAAAGCGCCTAGCGGCAGCGAAGCGTTGGAACGAATAAAAGAGCTCCACCCGGAAGTGGCGCTCGTAGACATTGGCATGCCCGACAAAGATGGCATAGAATTGACGCAAACCTTGTATAACGATGCCCCGAATGTCAAAGTTATTGTTCTTGGGATGATCGACCTGACTGAAGAAATCATGCGGTGTATCGAAGCAGGGGCAGCCGGCTATGTCTTGAAAGAGTCCTCATTCGATCACCTGCTCAAAACTATTCGTTCGGTTCATCGCAGCGAGTCGTTTTGTTCACCCCAAATGACGGCATCTCTCTTTTCCCGCATTGCCGAACTGGCAAGTGAAAAAATGCCGAAAAGCCAAAATGCCGTCAAGCTTACGGTTCGAGAGTTGGAAGTCATTCAATTGATTGCGGAAGGATTATCCAATAAGGCAATTGCCCAAAAGCTCTCCATTGAAACACAAACTGTAAAAAATCACGTACATAATATTCTCGAAAAACTGCAATTGCAAAATCGCCTCGAAGCGGTTCAGTATGCTCGCGAACAAAAGCTTCTCGATAAATAAACAATAATCCTTTTCTCCATTTTCGTTCTGTACCAGTACTTTCATACGTTTAGGCCCACATTTAACTTCATAATGACTAGTCCCCTTGTAGACCCATTTTGAGTCTTTAGGTCTATTGTATTATTGCGTTTTATTTCTTATACTTGGCATCATGAAAGAACAAATACACATCATGTTGGCCAGTAGACCCAAGATGCTGTCCGAAGTCATCAAAAGCATGATAGAACATCAATCGGATATGGCAGTCATTGGCGAGGTCTTTGACCCTATCGAACTTTTGTCGATGCCCAAGCTATCGCAAGTAGATGTTGTCATCATTGCCCCGATGAAAGTTGAGCAGGAGCCCAAAATCTGTGTCCATCTGCTTAAAAAGCAGCCATTTTTAAAAATTATAGTCCTGTCCGAAGAAACGGATGCGGGATATTTGTATCAATCCGATGCCCCTGCAATAAGGATCGATGAACCCACAGAACAGGCCGTATTTGGTGCGATCCGAAAATCGATGCTCAAGAGTAGATTATAACGAGTATTATAGGTGGGACCTCTTTATATAGTCGTATGATGTTCGAAAGGAGTAGGAAATGGGAGATAAAGGTAAAAAAGATCGACAAAAGAATCAGAAACAAAAGGCAAAAAAGCAAGTGGACGATGTGAACAAGAAAAAGAAAAAACAAAACAAGGAGCCTTTGTAAACTAGAAAATATATACTGTTTCAAATATTTCATCATCCCTAACGCCGTTTCACAATGGAACGGCAGAACTCAAAAAAAGGAAGTTAATTATGAATATTTATGTTGGAAACCTGGCACCTGATATGCGTGAAGATGAGCTCAAAGAGGCATTTGCCTCGTTTGGCACGGTTGAATCCGTATCAATTATAAAGGATAGATATACGGGCGAATCAAAAGGATTCGGCTTTATTGAGATGCCTGCCAAAGACGAAGCTCAATCGGCAATGGATAGCTTGAACGGCAAAGAGTTCAAAGGCCAAAAAGTTATTGTAAACGAGGCAAAACCGCGTTCTGATAACAAGCGCGGTGGCGGCGGCGGTCGGGGTGGTCGTCGTTATTAAAACAGATCACGTTATTGTTCTTTTGAACATGTTTTTAAAATGGTCTAACAAAACATTACATGAAACATCGACATCAAGAACATAAAGGATCGCGTGCGCCTGGAGGCCGGGTAAAAGAATTTTTTGCCCGGCTGAAGGGACTTTGGGCACCCAAATATGTCCCGCAAAAAGCTGGATATGGGGATGGCCGGAGAAGGTAACATCTGGAAATCTGGCCAAGCTCATATTATGAAAAATGAGTATAGACAAGGCACTCCGTGTCCTGTCGTCCATTTGACATTTTTAGAAAGGATGAGTTTTGAGAAAAACAGTTGAATATACTTGCAAATATTGCAATCGTAAAACCACAATGAACATTTCAGGGCCGGTCAAACATCTTGGCATTTACTGGATAAAATGCCAAGTCTGCAAAAATAACTGGCGAATTGGCATCGAACAATTGGAACATCTGGTGCGCTGAGTTTCAGATATTGAGCGTCAAAACACATATGCAAGTCCCAATATGCCGACATTCGACATTCAAATGTCCACGTCATCAATATTCCGATTTCCTCTCTTTTGTGTGATGAAATGAGTCTTGTTTCTCCTCGTCTTGGCTCGAATGAATACACAACTTGACGGTCCCATACCAAATTTCCAAATTATAATCGGGAAACATGCCATTCCAGAACTTCGATGTGTTGCAAGCCAAGCCACTTGCACTTGGATCATAAAAATGCAACATTGACAACGCGAAAAAGGCACAAGGAGATTCGGCTACAGGCAGTTCTTAATCAAAGCGTTTAAATCATTGTTTTTTTGAATATAAATCCGTATTTTTACATATGCACAAGCCTGATTTTATCACACCTTCCCTTACAGAATTCCCTTTGAATGATTGCTTTTGCTACAACTGGTTCCGTGTTTGATGTACATCCAACCGGCCATGTAACAAGGCCAACCATAAGGAGTCACTATGATAGTTCAAAATGGCAAATACATTTCTATCCTTTATTCACTCAAATTAGAGCGTGACAACACGCCAATTGTAACCCGTTTGAAAAAACCTCTCGAGTTACTCGTGGGTACAGAAACATTAATCCTGGGTCTCGATAAAGAATTGCTGGGGTTAAAAGCAGGAGAGAAAACAAAAATAAAGATAACACCGGAGAATGGCTACGGCTTGCGCGATGAGCAATTGGTCCTCTCCCTGAAGCGTTCACAAATAGGCAAACAGGTTAAATTGCAAGAGGGAATGACTCTAAAACGAAAAACCAAAGACGGTATTTTAAGAGGAGTTGTCAAATCCATTAATGATCAAGATGT
>CAYPZM010000132.1:0-12725 GCA_964414825.1 uncultured Cytophagia bacterium
GGCGTTTTTGTACTCTTGCTGGTATTGCTGGTCTGGTTCACCTTTAGTCGCAAACCCAAACGCAAACAAAGCATTCAAAAACTTTATATCGAAGGACTGCACGCTTTGTTGTTGGGCGATCGGGAAAAGGCGCTGGAGCTGTTGCGCAACGTTGTGCGCAGGGATACGGATTTTATCGATGCCTATATCCTCATTGGCATTATTTTTCGAGAAAAAGGTAGTTATGAAAATGCAATAAAAATTCATCGTGATTTGCTGGTGCGACCCAATTTGTCTGTCTACCAGCAAAAACAAATCCTCATGAACCTGGCGCAAGATTATTTTAAAAACAATCAGCTCAAATGGGCACTTTCCACGTGTGAAAAATTATTGGATATGGATAAAAAAGACGAATGGGCCCGCAAGTTCAAGCTAGAGCTTTATGAGAATATGGGGGATTGGCAGGGCGCGTATGATGTTTTGAAAAAAAATAGCGCACTGGAGAAATCGAATAAAAATGCTCGTCTTGCGGCTTACAAAGTCGAGCAGGGCTTGCAGCTCGCCGCTGTAAAGCAAGAACATGAAGCACGTTTACGGTATCGTGAAGCCATTAAATTGCAACAAACCTGTTTTCCGGCGCATATGGAGCTGGTGCATTCGTATATTCGCGACAAGCGAGAAAATGATGCCCTTAAGGAATTGAAAAAATTAGTACAAACCGTGCCGGAATATGCGGATATTGCTCTGAACACGTATGAAGACTTGCTGTTTGAGCTGGGCCATTTTGATGATATCGAGAGTTTTTACAAACAGATTCTTTCAAGCAATCCCAAGCTGGTGGAAGCCTATTTGGGTTTGGCAGAAATTTACGACAAAAAAGGCGAGCTGCGCCTAGCTTCGGACATGTGTCAGCAAGCGTTAAAACAGGATTCCGAAAATTTAAAGGCTAAACTCTTCCTTATTAAGGTCGAGCGTAAATTGCAGCGTTTTGAAACCGCAGCCGGCTATGCCGCTCAGGTTGCGGATGCATTTCTGGATAAAAAATATGAATTTGTCTGCTCCGAATGCGGCCATAATAGCAGCCATTATTTTTGGCATTGCCCCACCTGCCGATGCTGGACTACGGCGGAGAGAGCGGTGTAATGTGTCGATTTTTGGTTATTACACTATTGATAGTTCCACTGCTCCAGGCTTTGAGTAGCGAACCGGCAGAGTTGGAAACTCTGTTTGAAAATCAACAATATGACCGCATCTCAAGTCTGTTGCCACAATACAAACAGAGCCATCCGAATCATCCAACTGTTTTGTTTTTGCGAGCATTTTTGCATACCGATTCGGATTCTGCGATTCAATTGTACAAAACCGTCGCTCATACCTCTCCCCAAAGCAAATACGCCGACCATGCTTTATTTCGGCTGGCGCAGTTCCATTTTGCGCAGAAAAACTATGAATCCGCGCGATTGCTTTTTACAACATTGTTCAAAGTTTACGATACGTCAATTTATAAAGATGACGCTCAATATCTCTACTGCCAATGCATTTTGGCCCAAGGCAAAGTCGATTCCGCCAAAATATTTCTCAAAGCCTTTGTGCAAAACGTGAGCCGCTCGCCTTTTGTGGATAGTGCGATTCTCGATTTGGAGCATCTTGGTGGGCTGTCGCGCGACCGGCTTGCACAAAACAAGGAACCGAAGCCGGAAAACCGTTACACCATTCAAGTCGCGTCGTTCAAGAGCAAACAAAATGCACAAAATGCCCATTATCGGTTGTCTCGAATTTTCTCACACGTGGAGCTGGGAGAGCGAGTCCTCGGAAACACACGCTATTATATTGTGTTTGTGGGAAATTTTTCCGACAAACAAAAAGCCGAGCGCTATGCAAATCTCTACATCAAGCCTTATTTAAAAGAGTACAAAATTGTTCCAACGTCTTGATTTGGACTTGCAATAATTTACCAAGCGTAATTTGAGAACAAGACAAATTCAGTAACCTTAAAAAAAACCGCTCTTTGCGTTTTCGCGTCCATGCGCGAGTCGTTTTTTCACAAACAGATTGTCTTAACTTCCCGCAAACTTCAGTGGAGCATTGACTATGAAAATCCTGACACTGATTGTATCTCTGGCCTTGTTGTCTGGTCTTTCAACAGCACAATCTTTAAATTGTGCTCGTGTCGCCAATTATGACATGCACGTCTCGCTTGATACCGATAACAAGCTTGTAGAAGGCCAACAGCTTTTAACCTGGAAAAATACCGGCAACATCGCGGTTCGTGATCTCTATTTTCACCTTTATCTTAATGCCTTTAAAAACACAAAATCCAGCTTTACGCAAGAAGCATTGCGCCCTTCGAGCGCTTCTTCCTACTTGTCCGAGCTTATGGACGATGGCTGGGGCTATTGTGATGTATTATCGATTTCGGTTGTTAATCCGACTAAAAATTCCAAGACAGATATTATGAACTCGTTTGAATTTGTCCACCCGGACGATGACAATCAAGACGACGAAACCCTGTTCAAAATTACCCTGCCGCAACCTGTGGTGCCAAACGATTCTGTTTTACTCGATTTGTCCTTTGTTTCCAAACTGCCCAAACAGGCGCCGCGTACTGGCTATGTGAACGATTTTTATTTTGTCGCGCAATGGTTTCCCAAAATTGCAGTATGGCGGAACAACACCTGGAATGCGCATCAATTCCATGCCCACGGCGAATTTTTTGCTGATTATGGCAACTATAATGTTTCTATTACGGTTCCGCAGGAATTTATTTTAGGCGCTTGCGGCGTGTTAACAGATTCGACTGACAACCCGGATGGCACGGTCACCTATCGCTATCAACAAGATTGTATTCATGATTTTGCCTGGACCGCTTATGCCAACTATCGTGTCGCTACGCGTATGTTTGAGCAAGAAAATTTGCCCAACGTTCGCATGCGATTGCTATATCAGCCGGAGCATAAAAAAGATGTGGATGACTTTTTTAAAGCCACGGAAAATACGCTAAAATACTTTGGCACTTGGTACGTTCCGTATCCCTATGACCACATCACCATAGTGGATCCGGCGCCGGGCAGTCGAGCCTCAGGCATGGAGTATCCCACGCTATTTACCACGGGCACCGACTGGATAAAAGCCAGCGGCAGACAATCTCCGGAATGGCTAACCGTGCACGAGTGTGGCCATCAATTCTTTTACGGATTGGTTGGCACAAACGAAATGGAACATCCCTGGATGGATGAAGGCTTTGTTGTGTATGCCACCGCCCGCTGCATGAATGTGGCTTATGGCCCGCCGCGTTATTGGAAAGGCTATTTATCGCGAAAAAATTTCGACATCCCCTTTACGTTTGGAGGTGTGGAGATTGACCCGCGGCAGTGGCCGATTGACAAACACCGCGAGCGTTGCCATTTGGATATCATGCAAAAGTGTTCCTGGCAATTTGTTGACTGGCTGGCGTATCGCAATAACGCCTATGAAAAGCCGGCGCTTATGTTGTGGACGCTGGAGGGATATTTGGGTGATGCTCTGTTCAGCACCATTATGGAAACCTATTCGCAGCGTTTCACTTTTCAACATCCGGCTCCCGAAGACTTTATCGCAGTCGTTAATGAATTTGCTCCGGAAAACATGGACTGGTTTTTCGATCAACTGTTGAACACAACCGGCGTGCTGGATTATGCCGTCACCCAGGTCTCCTCCAACGCCGTTGCTGCGGACAAGGGATACACCGGAAGGGGTGAATCTCGCATTAAGCTCGATGAGCAGGAGGCAGAGGACCTATTTGTGTCGCAGGTGCATGTGCAACGCACAGGCAGTTTTATAATGCCCGTTCAAGTTCGAGTGACGTTCGAAGATGGCGAGGTGATTTCCGAGCAATGGGATGGCCGAGATCCCTATAAAATATTTTACTTTGAACAAAAATCACGGATAGAAAAGGCCGAGGTCGATCCGGCTCATACTATCTGGCTCGACACCGATTATTCAAACAACGGGATGTATCGCCAGGCCAACAGTTTTGCCGCAGCTCGCTGGGGCACCAAGTGGATGTTTTGGTTGCAGCATTTGTTCGAAATTGTGGCTGTTTTCTCATAAACCAACAGGATACAAGGAGTACATGCATGAAAGTGTTTGAGGCGGTCCAAAAAGGAATTTCGCTGGTTGTTGAGCAACGCAAGCAAGTCGGTATCATCTATGTGGTCAATGTGTGCCTTGCCGCGGTTTTGGGCATTCCATTGGCAATTCTAATGCACGGGCATGTTGGCAAGCTGGTCATCCGCGATGAATTGGCGCAAGGATTTGACTATTCCTGGTGGTCTGCATTTAATTTTCAAGCGCATGGCCTTGAGGAAACCATTCGGCCCAGCCTGGCCAGTGGATTCGGACCTTTGTTCGACAACCTGGAGCTCTTGCTCACCGGCAAATTTGGCAGTTTTGGCAGCTTTATCTTTTTTATCGCGTTGGCCTATCTGTTTGTG
Organism: uncultured Cytophagia bacterium; assembly: GCA_964414825.1. Lineage (GTDB taxonomy): Bacteria > Zhuqueibacterota > Zhuqueibacteria > Residuimicrobiales > Krinioviventaceae > CAYPZM01. The sequence continues at coordinate 4,452 of CAYPZM010000132.1, forward strand.
GCGGCATTCTTTAATGGCGGCTTTATTGCGTCAATTTCAGCCGAGCGCCACCCCAGCTCGGTAGCTCGATTTTTTTCGTTATCCGGGCAATTTTTTCATCATATGGCAGCCCTGGCAGTTACGGCGGTTCTATTTTTCTGGCTGTTTTACAAAGTGCTGCAGCCCGCTTTGTTTTCAATCGTGGATTCGATTACCGCACAATCCCTGTCACAGCCGTTTATGTGGATTTCGAATTTTGTCGGTTATGCGATCATATTTTTTCTCGTCTTTTTATTGACACTGCTTTTCGATTATGCCAAGGTGATTGTCATCGTCGAAAAAAAGCAATCTTCTTGGCTCTGCATTTGGCTGGCAGCGAAATTTATCTTTAAACATTTTGGCAAAACCGTGGGCGTAAATTTTGTGATGGTGGGAATTTCTGCACTGGTGCTGGTTGTTGGTGGAGCGCTATTGTCACTTGCGCAGGCTTCTCAAGTGCTGATGTTGGTTGTAGCGCTACTATTGCAGCAACTCTATATTTTGATAAAGATTGGCCTTCGACTGTCCTTTTACGGCGCGGAAACAGCGCTCTATCAGGGCCAAACTGCAGCGGTAAGACCGATTAAAAAAAGAAAACGATAATGGTTTAGATTGATAGCATGAAAATCGAACACTACAACTTTGGATCCATGACAATCGACGGGCAGGTATTTGATAAGGATCTCATTATAACTCCAAAAACAATTCTACCCAACTGGTGGCGTCAGCAAGGGCACAAACTGCAAATGGAGGATTTGGAATCGATTTGGGAATCGGAACCTGAAATTCTCATCATTGGCACCGGCAAGTTGGGTGTGATGAAGGTGCCAACTGAAGTGAAAGCGCGGCTTGAAGAGCGACTAGAAACCCTGCACATCGAACGCACGCCTCAAGCCGTCGAACTGTACAATCAGCTCTCTAACTCTAATCGCGTTGTTGCTGCATTTCATCTGACCTGTTGATTTATGTTAAAGCGAGCAAACATTCTTCTTGCATTGCTGTTTTTTGTCCATTCTGCCGATGCGATGCAAGTAAATATCGTTTATCCAACGCCACAGGATACGATATATGCCGCCGGCATCGACAGTAACTATATTTACGGTCACGTATCCCCCGCAGATGCCCGCCTTTTTATTAACCAGCAGCCCATCAAGGTGTTTGAAACCGGTGCTTTTTTGGCCTATTTGCCCATTCAACCTGGCGAGTTTACCTATGTGTGCCGGGCAATTACGGCAACAGACTCTATTGTTGTCGAGCGTAAAGTCGTGTATCAAATTCCGCAAGCCCTATCGCCAGATTCGCTCGAAATTGATAATTCCAGCATTTTCCCGAGATCGAATGTTGCTCTTCAAGCCGGGGATGCTCTCAATATTCGTTTTCGTGGCACGCCTGGAAAATCGGCTTTTTTCAAAATAGGCGATTCCGAACTTTATCCCATGTCGGAAAAAAAACAATCCTCTGATTTTTATTGGGGTGAAGCCGTTTTCGGTAAAGGCGAATCTCGATATACACATTCTGCGGGTGTGTACCAGGGCACTTTTGTGTTTGACGAGTCGGTTGGCCTAACCGGCGATTCTGTTTTATGTTTACTTGTAGATGCCGAACGGGATACTGTCTCTGCCACGGCTCCTGGACGGATCCGTCTGTGGCCAAAAAATCCGGTTCAAGTGGCAGAAACCGCTCTCGACCTGACTGTTCTGCGCACTGGTTTTCACAAAAGTTATTATTTTTTCTTGCCGCGACATGTAAAATTGCACATTACTGGAGAATATGGGGATTCTTTTCGCGTGCAGCTCTCGGAAACACAAACAGCATGGATCGAGCGCTACAAAATCGACATGTTGCCTTTGGCCCAATTGCCTCGCATCAATATTAAATTAATGCGTACTGAGGGTAAAAACAACTCATCCCGTCTTTGGGTGTACACGGGCGAACGAATTCCGTTTCGCGTTGAACAAGCGCAAAACCCGCAATCTCTCAAAGTGATTTTTTATGGCGTTACCGCCAACACGGACTGGATTCGACGCGATTTTCAAGACCCGCTATTTCGCCACATCTCCTGGCAACAAGAATCCGATTTCGTGTACAGCGTTTCAGTCGAGCTCGATCAAAAACAACAATGGGGATACGATGCCAGCTATGACGAAAATGATCAATTTTACATCGACATAAAAAAAACGCCCAAGACAAGCCGCTGGAAACGTCGCAGTCTAATCAATAAAACAATTTTACTGGATCCCGGACACGAACCAGACACTGGCGCCATTGGCCCCACAGGATTAAAAGAAAAAGACGCCAATTTATTGTTGGCAATTACGCTCGCTGAAAAACTGCACCATGCCGGTGCGCGTGTAAAATTTACGCGCCAGCAGGAGGGAAGCGAACTCGGCGAACGCCTGCGCCTGGCAATGCTCACCGAGGCAGATGTGCTGCTTAGCATACACCACAATGCTATTCCGGCTGGCGTCAATCCCTTTAAAAGTCGAGGCACCAGCACGTATTATTATCATCCGCAGAGCTACGAACTGGCCATTCGAATTCAAAAACATCTACTCAAAAAGTTAGACCTGCCGGATTTTGGTCTATACTGGGACAACCTTGCCATGTGCCGTCCCACACAGATGCCAGCGGTTTTAATCGAGCCCGCGTTTATGATCCATCCCGAAGAGGAACTGTTCATCTCCACACAAAAATATCGCGAGAAATGCGCATCGGCCATCGTTAAAGCGCTAAAGGAATATTTTTCGGATTTTGCCGATTAATTCAAGAGTCATTTGTTACAAGTCGGACGCAAAGGTCTCACTTTTTATCTTGTCCATTTATTGATACTTTTAGGTGTTGGTATAGCCGTAAAATTGGCATTAACTTCCCATGAGTATTGTTGATAAATTGACAAACAGTACGAATGGAAAAAATTATGAAAATATTAATTCCATATTTTTGCCTATTTTTAATGTGTTCATCAGCTAAAAACTCGAAGGATATCCCCGAATTGAAGCAACAAGCGCGAGAGCAGCAACTCCAATTGGCGCCTGTGGATTCTCTGAGCTTTTCAAGCACCAACAATGGCGTTACGCTTTTGCTTCACGGTATGCTTCCGAATCCGGCTTATGCCATTGAACGCGTGGATGTAAGGGTAGAGGATAATGTCATCCATGTGTTGCCCTGGATGTCCCATGACCAGGATCAAATTGTAATTCAAATGACCATTCCTTATGAACATAAAGTTGATATCGGGCCATTACCTGATCAAGAACATACAATTCGAGTGCAAGGTCAGTATAGAATTTTGGCACGCGATTTAAAGTCGGAATAGACGTTAACATGAATTTGTGGTGTGTAGATGGCAATTTTTGAGGATTTAAAGAATTCAATTTTGGCGGATGGACTGGGCGATCCCGAACTTGAGGAGCTTGCTGCCATTGCTCAAGTGCACATGTTTTACAAAAACGATGTCATTTTTGCTGAAAATGAGCAAGAAGACAGCATGTATGTTCTGGTGGAAGGACGCGTGTCCATTGAGCGCCGTTTGATGCCCAACCATAAACTTGGACATAAGCACATTCAAAATGTTCGTCGTGGACAAATTTTTGGCGAAATGGGCTTTATAGAAAAACGATCCAGGTCGGCCACAGCTATTGCCAAAAGCACGGTACGTGTTTTACGGTTTAATTTTCAAGACCTTGAGAACAAGATCAACAGCGACGCTCAACTTGGAGTTAAATTATTGCGTACCATTGCCGAACTTCTAAGTCGGCGTTTGCGGCGCATGAACGATCAGTGGTTGCGCACATATGGTGAGGGATCGATGCTAAAAGAGTTCGAATACTTTTAAATGTATAGCTTGTTAGAAAAGAGGGGCAAGTTGTGAAATATCTGCTATTTTTTGCAATGACATTCTTGAGTGTTTCCTGTCAAGCAGACAAGCCGGAGATTCAAGAAAAGACGGAAGAACATTTTCAAGAGGAACGGCGAGAAATGATCGAACAACAAATACGCCAACGCGGCATAAAAGATGAGCGCGTGCTAGAAGCGATGCAAAAGGTTCCGCGGCACAAATTTGTACCCAAAATGTACAAAGGAAGTGCTTACGAAGATTATCCGTTACCCATCGGTTACGACCAGACAATTTCTCAACCTTATATTGTCGCCTATATGTCAGAAATTTTGCAGCTATCGGGTGATGAAAAAGTGCTTGAAATAGGCACGGGTTCCGGCTATCAGGCTGCGGTTTTGTGTGTGTTGGCTAAAGAAGTTTATACAATAGAAATTGTCGAGCCGCTGTGCAAACAAGCCGATTCCACGCTGCAAACGCTGGGCTACGACAACTGTTACGTGCGCTGTGGCGATGGCTACAAAGGTTGGCCCGAAGAAGCGCCGTTTGACGCCATCATTGTTACAGCAGCACCGCCAACCATCCCGCAACCTCTTATCGACCAGCTTGCCGAAGGCGGCAGAATGATTATACCTGTGGGACGGTTTATGCAATACCTCAAACTCATCACCAAAAAAGACGGAGAAATTCGTGAAGAACGAACGATCTCTGTGCGATTTGTGCCCATGACGGGTGAAGCGGAAAATTAGAGCGCTGTGGGCGCGAAACATTCAACCTGCTTTTTCCGTAACTGACTCGAACGCTGATAAAATACGAGGTGCAAAATGGCCAATGATCTATCTTCAAAAAAACTTTATCGTGCTGGCAAAGGACACGTAATTGGCGGTGTGTGCGCGGGGGTCGCCGATTATTTTAACATTGATGTAACTCTCGTGCGCATTTTATGGCTGGTGTTTGCGCTAATAAATGGCATTGGCGCCGTTGTTTACCTGGTTTGTTTGCTGCTTATACCTAAAAATCCGGAGCATGAAAAGTTGCCGCCCGAGGAGCAAAAACGATCCCCCCAAGCCGGAATGTTTTTAGGTGTAGCCCTGGTGCTCATCGGACTTTCGATCGGCTTTCACACCTGGTTTGATCTGTTTTGGTGGGACTTTCCCTGGTTTTATTGGAACATAGATTGGCACCTGGTTTGGCCTATTTTGCTCGTTGTTTTTGGTGTGTGGGTTATTTATCAATCTTCAAAAAAGGAAGAATCCGCGAAAACAACAAATACACCTGAAAAACGACCCTTTCGCCGTAGCCAAACCAAACGTATGCTTGGCGGTGTATGCGGCGGAATATCCAACTATTTGGGTATTGATGTGACGCTCGTACGAGTTGGATATGCGCTTTTTACTCTGCTAACCGCTGTGTGGCTGGGTGTGCTGGCCTATATTGTTATGATGATTGTGGTTCCTGAAGAGCCAACCGCGGGCGCAACATCGGGTGAAAAAGCCGTAGAATCTAAATCAACAACATCCAAAACATCTGCCAAATCTACAAAAGCCAGAACTACGAAACCTAGAACCCAAAAACAAACAAAAACCGAAGAAACACCAAAAGAAGAAAAACCAAAACAAGAACCTCCGGAACCCGAGGCAGGAGGCGAACATGCATAAAAATTATTCCTCACTTATTTTGGGACTGGTTTTTATTTTGTTTGGTCTTGGTTTACTTTTGGACCGGCTGGACATGTTCGCCTTTGGCTGGACGCAAATTTATCCCGTCATTTTCTTGCTCATTGCCATTTCCTCATTTTTGAGTGCGGCGGCTGGACAAAAAAATGCCGCGTTTTGGGCTGGAATTTTTGCCATTCTTGGGCTATTCTTTACGTTGCGCAATTTTGGCGTCATTCCCTATTACTGGTTCGTCGAATACTGGCCCATTTTCCTCATCGCTCTTGGTTTTGGATTTATCTTTTTGTATATTTTTTATCCTCGTGATTGGGGAGTGTTGATCCCGGGAGCCATCTTTTTGGGGCTCGGGACATTGTTTATTCTCGGCACCATGGACTTGTTGGAAGATGTCTTTGAAAATATTGTCGAGATCACTTTTACCTATTGGCCGCTTGTCCTGGTCCTCATAGGTCTACTGCTATTACTTAATTCGATTAGGCATAAAGAGCTACGTGAGAACGATAAATCTCTTTCGGAACAATAATATTTTTAAATACCTTTTTGGCCTGGACATTCTCGCCCTGGCCGTTTTAACCATTTTGCCTGATGCCACGGAAACGGGACCTACCATCCCGCATCTCACGGAATCAGGCTTTTTTTTGCACCTCTTTGCATATCTCATATTGACCATTTTAGGCTATTGTGCCTATCCGCACCGAAAAGTTATCATATTTTCATTCGTTTCTCTTTACAGTATTTTTATGGAGATAGTGCAAAATTTTATTCCCTATCGCTCTTTTAATTATTGGGATATTGTCGCCAATTTTACGGGAATTTTATTGTTCGTGCTTTTTCTCGCGATTTTTAACTATCAGCAGTTGAGGATTAAACGCGGAATCGACCATGATCAATGACTTTATTTCGTTTTTGAACGAGCATCTCACCGTTTTGGGCATCCAGGGCACGCGGCTCGCACTCGCCGTTTTGATCATTATAATTGCCTTGCTATTTCGCCGCCTATTTTCACTAGTTGTGCTAAAACGGTTGCGAAAACTCACCTCCAAAACCAGTACGCATTTGGATGATGCATTGCTGGAAATCCTCAATCCGCCGCTCAGTTTTCTCATTTTGTTAATTGGCTTTTATGTGGCGACGCTGGTTATCGGCGTTGTCGATGCGCGCGTTACCAATACACTGGATAAAATATTTGAGCTCGGATTTGTTGTGCTGGTCTGTTGGCTCATTTATAGCAGCGCCGATGTGTTTTCCGAATTTTTGCAACGCATGTCCATGCGCACGAAAACCGAACTGGATGATTTGCTGGCGCCTTATCTCGGCAAAGTTGTCAAAGTGGCCGCGGTTATTATCGTGTTTATCAAAGTGGCCGAAGTCTTTTTAGGTATGTCCGTGGGTGCAATTTTTGGCTTGCTGGGCGGTATGGGACTTACGTTGGGACTGGTTTTTAAAGATATCATCGCCAATTGGTTTGGCTGTGCGGTTATTTACACGGACAACCTGTTTCGCGAAGGCGATTGGATCCAGTTGGATGATGGCAAAATCCTGGATGCCGATGTGGAAGAAATCAGATTGCGTAGCACGCGGTTTCGAAATTTTGACAAAACCGTGTCCATCGTTCCCAATGCTGCGCTTGCCAATGGCGTCATTAAAAATTGGTCGCGTATGTACAAGCGGCGTGTTAAATTGAATTTTACCGTAGATGGGCTTGCAGCGAAGCAAATGGAAGACGTGCTTTCCGGCATCCGAAACATCCTTTCCAATAATCCGGATGTGCACCAGGAATTCCACATGGTCAATTTTCGCGAGGTGGAAGGTAATGCCCGCATTATCCGCCTATATTATTTTACAAAAACCATTGTGTGGAAGGAACACGAGCAAGTTCGCGAAAATGTCAACTTGGCGGTATTGCGGTTATTCGAGTCTTTCAATATTGAAAATTTAGCCTATACCATTGTGGACCTCAGCGACGATCGTCCGGAAGAATTTGCGGTAAAGCATGAGTAAGGTGGCTGAAATCTTTTTGTGTTCTCTTTTGCATGTTCAACAGGCAAATAACCAGGCTATAATCGATCAATTACCCGTTTAAGCATCTGCTGAACCTGTTCAGCCGTATTTTGCAACTGTTTGTTTTCAACTGCTTGCATCGATGCAAGCGGATCAACTGCCGAGACTTCCACCTTGCCGTTGTCGAGCTCCTGAACGATGACATTGCATGGCAACATGGTACCGATTTTATCTTCAGCCTGCAGCGCTTGATGAGCAAATGTGGGATTGCATGCACCTAAAATCTTATATTTGCGATAATCGATATCCAGCTTCTTTTTGAATGTTTCTTGAACATCAATTGTGGTCAACACACCAAATCCTTCTTGTTGTAATGACTCCGTCACTTGGTCGATGGTCTCGCTAAACGGTTTTGAAACCGTGGTTGAAAAATAATAGCTCATAACTTTGCCTTTTTTGCTTTATTTCTTTACCTTTTATGTCTATAATTTGGATGTATTGACATGTTTGTTGATTCATAATTTTTCTGTTTATTTTTTGTGGAAGAGGTGTGGAATGAGGGTTTTATTCATTGGCGGTACGGGAGTTATAAGCTCGGCGTGTTCACAATTGGCTGTAGAGCGCGGCATTGAGCTTTATGTGCTGAATCGCGGCAAAACGTTTCGCGAATTGCCGGAAAAGGTAAAGTTTATCAAGGCGGATGCGCGCGATTTTTATTCTCTAAAAAAAGCAGTTGGATCCTAT
>CAYPZM010000133.1:0-12653 GCA_964414825.1 uncultured Cytophagia bacterium
GTACGATAAAGCAGGCTATTTTAATCGCGCCGAATACTATTTCAAACAAGCGCTAAACGTGGATTCTACGCGGTTGGATATTGAATATCAATTTGGGCAGTTTTATTTTAATCACAACGATTTTAGAAACGCCAGAAAAACGTACGCAGACTTGTCTGAGAAAAATAAAGAAAATGCAAATTATTTGATCCTGCTCGGCAAGTGCGAAGACAAGCTTGATAATCCAAGTGGCGCATTGGATTATTTGAAACGCGCGCTTTGTATTGACAGCACGAATGTATCCTGCTTGTACAATATCGGACGTCTTTATTTAAAGTTAGAAGAACCGGATTCAGCATTGCCGTTCATCAACACGGGACTGGAGCGAAATTTTAAACACGCCGGGCTTCATTTGCTCAAAGCAAATATCTTTTACGGCCAGGAGAAGTGGGAGGCGGCTCTGGAGGAATACCAGCTCTATGAGGCACACTCCACCGAGTCAAATCCGTATGTGATGAAAAAGCAGGGATTCGCCCATTTCAAGCTTCAGGAATTTGAGAAAGCATTGACCCAGTTCAGCCGCGCCGTACGTGAGGATGCAAATGATGCGGTTGCGCATTTTTACCTGGGGCTGTGTTTAAAACACCTTGGGCATTTGGAACCGGCGGCACGAGTTATTGAGGGTGCGATCAAGCTCAGTTTGCCGGAATCCATTAACACTTATTATGCAGAGCTTGGCAATTGCTATCACGAGATTAAAGACTACAACCAGGCAATACAGGCTTTTCGCCGAGCACTGTTGTACGAACCCACTGAAAATAACTATTTGTATTCCTTGGCGAATGTGTACTATGATTATTACAAAGACCGCAGTGTGGCATTGCGCTGTTATGAGTGTGTGGTAGGTGAAAACGACAATCCTGAGATTGTTAATTTTGCCAAGGCCAGAGTTGTCGAGTTGAAAGAAGAGATACATATGAATGGAAAATGAAAGGTGGATATTCCTGCATTCAGAATATCCACCTATTTTTTCTTTTAGATGCGCTATAAACTTAAACCAATTTGGATTCGATTTCCTTCAAAACCTTCATGGATTCCTGCGCAATCGTTCGTCCACCAGGCGAGAAATCAAACACCTCGAGCGACACCCACTTGTTGTAATTTAAATCTTTTAACAATTGAAATGCAGGAACAAATTCAGTGACCGCATCACCGGTTCCCAAATGACTGCCATCCATTTCCTGCACGTGAACGTGATAAATGTGATCATAATATTTCTTCACCAGCACGTCAAACGGCTCGGTTTCATCCGGGGTGTTGTGGAAATCAAACATAGTTTGAATAGCGGGATGATTGATTTTGTTGACAATATCCACGGCTTCGGCCATCGTATTCACCACATCGGTTTGGCTGGTGTCCAGCGGTTCGATCAGAATTTTCACATTCCGCTCATGAGCGTGATCGGCAACACTGGCCAACCCTTCGGCAAAATATTGTTTCGCTTCATCCACCGAAATGCCCACGGTATTGCGTTGTTTGGGCGAACCAAAAATCATGACCGGGCCACCCAGGTCGCCGCAAAAGTCGATCAAATCATTCAGGTAGGCAACGGTCCGTTGTCGAACCTCGGTGTCTGGTGTGGTAAAATGCAATCCTTGCGGGGGCGGTGCGAGCAACCAGTGCAAGCCCACGCATTTAATGCCGGCGTTTTGCATATCTTTTACCATCTGCTGACGTTGTTGCGCGCTGAGCTCATTTACGCTCTCTTCAACCAGCGTAAAAGCGGCGATTTCCACACCGGTGTACCCGGCCTCGCCAATAATTTGGCACTGCTCGGCCCAGGAGAGCTCTTGCATGCTTTCGTTGCACATGGCATAGTTGAATCCATTCCAACCCACGGTTTGTTGCGAATTAGAACATCCGGCCACACCCAGCGCCGTAGCAGCGCCCAGAGCACCCGTTGTTTTGAGAAATTCTCGACGTTTTAGTTCTGTCATCGTGCGTCCTCCAATTAGAGAGATTTTTCAAATACAGTATATTCTTTGGAATCTCTGGCACCCATAAATTCAATAAGGCGCCGTGTCATGGCGTTATCCTCAAGCACCCAGCCCATATCACAATATTCAAAGTCTGCTTGTTGTGTGTATTGTTTCTGCTTCCACAGCATCACGCCATCAAGGCCAAGGCGACGAAATTTACGTTTTACACCCAAATATCCCAAGCGAAATCCTTTGGTTTTATGTTTTGTGAGTAGCATTTTGGCCGCGCGCAGCAACTCACATCGCCGGCACCAGGAGATGGGCTGCATGCGCTCGGTGATGTTCCTGACGCCGCCAAAAAATGCCGCCGGTTCGCCTTTGATGTAGACGAATAGAAACAATTTGCTGTCCATGACCAGCATCATTTCGTCGACAATGTGGTAAAACTCTTCGCGAGTAAATGGCACGAATCCCCAATTGTCGCTCCAGGCATCGTTGTAGATTTCGAACATTTCTTGTTTGCGTTCTTTAATTGGACGGTCACCCCAATTTTCAATTGTTATACCGTAGCGATCAATAACTTTTTTCGACACGCGAACCAGCTTTTCTTCCATAGGATTATGCACCGGAACTTCCCACGAGTAAATTCGCTTTACCGGCTCCAATCCGTAATCCCTTAGCAGGTCAGCATAATAGGGTTTATTGTAGTGATAATACATAACCGGACGAGAATCGAATCCTTTGGTCATACAACCGGGAGTGGCTTCGTTCACCGGCAGATTTTGCGGGCCTCTCAGGGTGTCCATGCCGTTTTCGCGCAGCCAATTGGAAGCAGCATCCAAAAGCGCGGAGGAAATAGATGGACCGTCTAAACTTTCAAACTGACCAAAAAACCCAGTTTTTTCATTCCAATGTTGATTATGATTGTGATTAATAAACGCGTTACAGCGCCCCACAATCTTGCCGTTTTGTACAGCCAGAAAAAAGCGCATATCCGCGTGTTTGAAAAACAAGTTGCGCGGCTCAAAAAAACCAACCATGCCGATAAGTTTAAATCCGAGGTATTCGTAATCCAAAAGCGGGACGTACTGTGGATTGTCTTTATAATGCTGCCAATGAAAGTCTACAAATTTTTTGAGCAAAGCTCGTTCTTGTTTGGTTTTGTTGGAAAAGGAGATGATTTCGATTCCATGTGCATTGGTCATGGTCGCTTTCCTCAATCTGGTTCCGTGCTGATATCGATTTGAAGGCCAAACATCAATTTGGTGAACGTTTTTTTTATCTTGAATTGGGGTTTCGTGCATCATTGTTCTGCCAGCTAAACCATTCTAAAAATTTCCCGCCAATAAAACAAGCGATTTTAGCCTGAATTTGCTTATCCATCCACATCGGTCTCTCTAATGATTCTTTGCATTTTATTTATATCCACCCAAAATCGATACGGCGCCTGCTGATCTTTTTCAGACGCATATTGAATGCCAATTCTCGGACCTTTATTAACTATTGAATCCGGAATAATAATTCCTTTTTCCAGCCAGATGTCTTTTTTCTCTGTCAAATCCTTGCCGTTTAGATTTTTGCTGATATCCAACGCCTGGCACAATTTCGCTGGCCCATCGGCGATATGTTTCGAATTTCCATTTCGTCGTTTGATCATCTCTTGTATGTTTTCTTGGGGATAAATGGCACGAATGAGCACCGCCCCGGCCGTCTCATCCGGTTCGGTGACAATGTTGAACATGTAATGCAAACCGTATACAAAATAGACATACGCAACGCCGCCTGGGTCAAACATAACGCTGTTGCGCGGCGTTTTTTTCTTGGAGGCGTGGCTTGCCGTATCATCGATGCCGAGATAGGCCTCGGCTTCGCAGATGATGCCGGAAAGGCGGAGATCGTCGATTTCTCGAACCAGAATTTTTCCGATGAGATCGTGGGCGACATCTAGTGTAGGGCGTTCATAAAAGTCTCGTTGAAGTATGCCCATCAAGCGGCGCGTCCGAATCGAATGGCATGGTCGCCGAATCGGTTGCGGATTTTATCCATAGCGCCGGTTACGGCTGCGATTTTGGGGTCTTTATCGTCAAACAAGGAAAGCTGTTGCGAGGCGGCGGAGAGCTCTCCGAGACGCAGGGTGAGTTTGCGGACACGAATCCGGCGCGACAAGGCACGCTCAAATACATCCGCCAAAACCGGGGCAAGCTCAAATTCGGTATCCATAGGTATAAAACGCTGTTGCGCATCATCCTGTTTGGAATCGGAATACAAAAGCTCGATGGCCAATCGACCGGTGCGCATACGATTTTGGCGCAAACGATACAGTGCCACGGATAGCAGGCCGTGCAGTTTGGCTCGTAAAAAGTAATAATCGTTACTGTCCGGGTCCAGTTGCTCACATTCCACAATTTCCGGTGTATGTTGTAGCGGTTGCACGGGACGGTTATCGATACCGCGGGAGCGGTGGTGCAGCAACACACCCAATCGGCCAAACACCATTTGCAAATGCTCCGCCGCAATAGCCGCAAGTTCCTGATTATAGCGAATATTAAGGTCCAGCAAATCCTTGTACACTTTGCGCACGCCCGGCAGATAACTGACATGAAGAGGAGCCAAAAAGGATTCTTCCGTGCCGCGCGCCACGTCTTTCAGGCCCGGGATTTCGTGATGTTTGGTCAGGACATCGGACGCAACTTTGCTCACTAGTTTATTTCTGGCCACGCCGGCTGTGGCGTCGAGCAAAAGTCGTTCACCAATTTCCTTTTGCGCCTTGTAGGCGGCATTGGTGACGCCGCCAAATAGTTTATCCGAGCCGGTCATATCCAAATAAGCTCGGCCATAACGCAGGGGTTCCAGAATTGGGGTAAATTGTTTGAGGACCTCGATCATTCGCTGTGTGGCGCGCGAATAAAGTTGTTGATTGGGCGGGAGCACAACGAGGTCACGACACTGTTTTTGCGCCCGATACAACGGCATGCCGTTACAAATGCCACTTTGTCGCGCTTCTTCTGATGTCGCATAAACCAGGGCGCGCGCCGCAGTTTCGAGCGACACCACAACGGGCCGGCCACGCAGTTTGGGCTGCAGCACGCGTTCCACAGCAATAGGAAAATTTGTAATGTCAATGTAAACAACAGAAGCGGACATGTGACCTCATGCATCCATTATTTTAAATAGCGTTTCTCTTCCACATAGGGCTTGAACTGTTCGAATAAAAAATGGTGCCATACATTTTTGACAACATCGGGCCAATCGGGATGAATTTCACCGGATGCGCGCACCTCGAGCTTTAATAATGTCGAGTCCGCACCCACTGGTTCAAAGGTGTAGGTGTTGACCAGCTCGACTGCATACCCGGCCAGTCCCAATGGCCCAACAAAGCGCAGCAGTTTACCGCGCTGCGCGGCCGTAACGGTGGCGTGCAGCACACCGTCTCCGGATTCATCAAAGATTTCGTAAAAGCCGCCGCCTGGCTTGGCTTCGATATACATTTTGTAGGGTTGTTCCAAAAACGAGTGGTCCCACCAGCCGCTAATGTCGCCGGAGATGGCATCGTAAATCACTTCTGGCGTTCCAGGAAGTGTCAATTCATGTGTAAAGGAAAAAACACCGGATGCTGGTTCGGCAGTTTCGGGTTCAGGCGAATTACAAGCACTAAGCAGAAAAACGGCATTCAGCAACAAAATTGTCAGCCCAACTTTCATACCTCCTCCCTACTCGACATTCTCGCGCACCAACGCTACAACTTTGCCCTGAATGGTCCATTCGCTTTCAGGGAAAATATCCGAGTGTTCGGGATTTTCCGCTTTCAAATAACGTTGGCCGCCTTTATCCGCGAGGCGTTTTACTGTGGCTTTTTCGCCATCCAAAAGCACGACCACCACATCGCCAACATCAGCCGCATTTTGCGAGCGCACGACCACCAAATCGTTTTCCAAAATCCCGGCGTTTTTCATGCTTTCGCCCTGAACGCGCAGCAGGAAATGGGTTTCGCCGGAACGCACCAGGTATTTGGGCACGGGCACGTAACGCTCGATGTTTTCTTCCGCCAACATGGGCAAGCCAGCGGTTACCGCGCCAACCAGCGGCAGGCTTTGCTCCTCTCCCCTATCCAGCAGCCCTTTGTGCTCCAAAACTTTGATGCCACGCGCCTTGTTTTTCTCCCATTTGATGTAATGTTTGCGATCGAGCACCGTCAGATGTTTCACTGCCGTGTTTCGCGATGCGGCGCCCAGCTCATCCGCCAGCTCTTTTAGTGTGGGCGGATATTCGTTTTCGTTCATCATACGAATGATGGTTTCAAACACTTCTTGCTGACGCTTGGTTAATTTTTCCATAATCACTCCAAAACAAAAAAAAGGGTGAACTTAAATCACCCTTTATAATAAACATCTAAATTGTAAAAGTCAAGAAAATTGTCTTTTTGTGCACCTTTATGGTGAAACGAAATCTTCCACATTTAGCATTTTAAGCAGTCGTTCGTGAATGTCGCGCGGCACCTTTTTTTCCTTGAGGCACTGGTACAGGCTTACGGTTTCGCGCATGGTTTCCACTTGATTGCGACAATCTTCACATTCTTCCAAGTGATTTCGTAATTGCTGACATAAATCGGAATTGATGTTTTCCGATAAATCGTCGCAGACACGTTTTAATAATTTTTCACAACAATCCATAATTTCACCTATTTGATCGTAATGACAGGGCACGACGCTTTTCGAACCACCCGATTGGCCTGGCTCCCCATAAAAATCTGACTTATGGCATTGGCTCCGTGCGTGCCCATAACAATCGCATCAATCGGGCTGGCTTCTTCATGCTCAAGAATGGTTTGCGCAATTCGTCCTTCTTTTACCATTAGATGCGTTTGAATCGATTTGGGTACAAATTTATTGGCCATTTCTTGTAACATTTCTGCTGATCTATCCTTAATTGGTGGCATTACGTTCAAAATGGGATCGCCATCGGTGGCAAGATATGAGGGATGAATGGTATCCTCTACCACGTGCAACAGATCCAGTGTTCCCGAATTCGAAAGTAATGGTACAGCAAGTTCTAGCGCCCTTTTGCTTTGATCGGAAAAGTCCGTTGGCACCAGCAGGTGATTGTATTTTGGAATTTCGCTGACTTTTTGATCTTCCGAAATTCGTACTGTAAGCACCGGACAATCGGCGTGATGGATGACTTTTTCAGTTACACTGCCGAGCAAAAAGCGGGCAAGCGGCTTGCGGCCGTGCGTGCCCATAGCAATAAAGTCCACCTCATTATTGGCGGCAAATGCCAAAATTTCCTCATACGGAGAAAAACCGCGCTGTACTACTGTATTAACCTCAATATCGGGCGTTCCTTTGGAAATCGTGTCTTTAAACTGCGTTGCGGCGCGCAGTTCGAGATGATCATAATACTCTTGAACATCCGGGAAGCTTTTTTCGAGATTGTAGGGATCATCATCAAATACCGTCACCACATGCAGCAAGGTTATGCGCGCATCGAACAACTGTGCTACAGAAAAAGCATGCGCCAGGGCTTGTTTTGCGGAATTTGAAAAATCACTGGGAACGAGAATATGATGGATAGCCATAATCTCAACTCGTGCTAGTTTAATTTGAAAAAACTACACATATTAATAACAAATTCCTAAGAAAAATTCCTGGCCTCTGTAGTACAAACCTTTTCAACCTAAAACGAAAACGGCAGCTTGAACCGCGTACCCACAAACATAAAACCCTTTGAAAAAGTGGCACCGGTTAAATTGGTGCCGAAACCAACCTGCAAGTGCTGCCAAAAGATAGCACTTAACCCAAAACTGACTTCTACGGAAATATCGCTTTGTTCGGACTTGGCGTTGCCGACAATAAATGAGGCATCAAATTCCAAAAAATCTTTTTTGATAAACGGCTGATAGCTGATGCCCAAGGCGGCCGAGTTTAAGATTTGAGTCTTGTCCTCACTGGCACCAAAGGGAATTTTGAACAAAATAAATGAGGTTGAACCGTGAAACGCTTCGGACCAGTGCGGCTCGACCACAAAAAATTCTGTGATTTTGTTGTTGTTTGCCGGATTTTTCAAGGTGATTTCAATGCGATCACCGGAGCGGATACGCTCGCGAACGCGCCAGCGCCAGGTGATGACCTCATTTCCCGGAGCCGCAGTAATGAGTCGGTTGTCAAATGCTTCGGCACGAATAGTGTTGGATGAATCCGTGAGCACGCCAGTGATATACACTTTTTGCGTGCCAAATTCTTCTTTGATTTTTTGCGTGTTGAATTTGACCGTTATTGCGTCTTGCGCCTTCATAGCATGTTCGTATCCGGGACCGCGAAATGTTAATTCCGCGGGAATGTCGCCAACACTGGTGATGTGGAAAGAGATATAATCCTGGAAGCCCTGCCAGCGACTGGTCGTAATCCGGTATTCATCAAAGACAAAGGGCACATCTTCAAATCGCATTTCCAACGGATAAGAGCCAAACGTGATATGCTCGCCGGCAATAGCCAAAACGCGGATGAGATCGCCACGGTTCTCTTTGACTTCAAAGGTGACTTCGGGATCTTCGATAAACAAGGTTGCGCCCTGCAAATTTCGGCCTTTTATGACCAGGGAGAGACTATCCGCCGAATGCAGAATGCGATTTTGTGAGATATAATAAATTTGCGGCGCCGGTCGGCTTTTGATGATACCTCGCCAGCGCGCTGGCCGGTCGACCTGATTTATGGTAAAGAGGTGCTGATTGATAGCCGAATTCATCTCGTCATCGTTGAGCTTGATAATGGCCTCAGCCGTGCTGTCATTTACCACACGAATGATGGGAAAGCGATCGCCTTCGATATTGACCTCGTAGGATTGCTGCCGCGACAAGCGCCAGCCGTCGCGTGTATCCACAACAAACATCACATGCACTTTTTTGCTGCGGAAAATAGATTTTTGATCGATCGGGTATGCTTTGGCGGACGAAAGCGGCGTGGTACGCGCGATAAAATAAGCCGAAGTGTCTGCCTGGCCATCCGGGTTGGTTACGGCCAGGCGATAGCTTTTGCTTTGCTCCAACATCGGCAAGGTTAAGCTTATGCGGATGTTGTTTTCTGACAGAAACTGGGTTTGAACATAGCCATCGCGTGGAATGATTCCCGCTTCGATGCCATTGGAAAACCCAACGCCTTGTATCTCCATGCTTTTGGGCTGACCATCAGCGACAAATCCTCGAATAGTGCTGAGAATTTGCGGTGGTTGCGAGCCAATCAAATGAATATTTCCGAATCCCTCCATGGCATACTTGTTTTGAATGCGAAAGGATTTTGGGCCAACCTCGATCGATTTTGAATCGATTTCCAAACCCATTTGCAGCTTGCGCGGCGGTTTCACATGGCGCCAGCCCGGCGAATCGTTCACTTTGATCAGCGCATCATCGAACAGTATCGTTGTATTTGCAAAGAGTCCGTTACCAATCAGCTCCATGGTGGCAAAATGTTTGTCCGATTTGGACAATCGCAACGTATCCTGGTAAGCGCCTGTACTGGACTGGATATGAATCTCCTCAACTGTTGGCGATTTGGCGTACCACAAATCCAGCGAGCATTTGGCTTTTATCTCCAGCGAGCTATCCAACACAGCAAACTCGTGCGTTTGAAAGTCAACAAAACCAGAGTCAATTTGAAAGGTGATCTGGATTTCATGGCGGTTTAGAGAATCCAGTGACAAAATTTCCAGTCCGTCTGGTTTACGCAAAAACATGGCTGTATCGTCCGCCGAGGCTTGCAAGTCCAGTGAATAAATAGAGCGTTTGAATGTCTGAGATTTTTTCAGATCAAAAATCCGGGCAGCATCCAATGTAAACTGCGGTGTTTCAGCCAAAAGCGTTATAGCAAACGCCAGACAGAAAAGCACTGCAAAGCGTAATCGCATTGTATCTCCTGAGAATGTGTATAGCTTTGAGTTCAGCGAGAAACTTAATCATTCCAGTTTCAAAAACCAATGTTGAAAATTGTTGTGCAGGTTGAATTACAAAAAGTTACATTTTCACTTTTTCCTTAGCACGAGTACATAATCCTGACCATGCGGTGCGGCAATTTCAAGCTGATGGTGCTCATTCGTTGTGACACTCGCTGTTGAATAGCGATTGTTCACCGGATCAAACCATTGCCCGGAATAGCCATATCGCAATGGATTAAAAAGCTTGACGGTTAAAGATATGGGTACATAGACCAATCGTATGGAGTCATTTTGAGTGTTTATCACCGAGATAAAATGGTTATAGGTGGAATCTCCTGGCTGCTCTACAAGAAGCTCGTTAGCGGGCTTGAATTCCCACCACGGCAAGCTATTAATGAATTGAGATAAATAACCGATTTGTAAACTACCAGGAAAATCGATCGCCTTGTTCCAAGGGGTCACGCCACCCATATCGTGATGATTTAGAATTCGCTCACCTTCATATAGCCACGGCCAAATACCATTGGCACCATAGGTGATTCCGGACATGGGTGTGGCAAACAAGCTCCAATACGAGGCGTTACGGACATCCTCCGCCGATATAGTAAAATGAATTTCTTCGTAATTGGGTTCCAAATTAATTATGGGACGCGCTGGCAATTTGTCCCACTGTTCTGCCATAGGCCCCTTGTTGATCCAATCCACAGTGCCCTTGCGATTGCTGTGGCTGGATTGATAGCCGACAATATCGAGCCATGCTTCATCCGCGTAAACATCACCGATCCACGAGCGGCCATGCGGATGCTGTGCTACAATACCCGGAGGATCGTCTGCAAACACAGCGCGGCCAATCTCTTTCCAGCGCTGCTCGTACTCGTTGACGTATCGGCCATCTCCGCCAAGGAGCCAGGCAACGTGGTATCCGCCAAATCGTGCCACCATGTAGCGCGCCAACAAAATGGCTTCGTTTTGAGGCAAATAATAGCCCGGACTCAATTCTCGGCCGTCTCCAAACGGCAAAGCCCACAATAAAACCGGGGCGGCCAGCAGGCCGTGGTCGTTAATGCGTTGAATTTTTTGATCCATGCGCTTGAAAAATTCCACATTCAACTCTATTCTGCCGCATCCTGTAAACGCTACCTGGCCTTCACGGTCCTGCTCGCATCCGCGCCATTGCGTGGTGACGAATTGAATGGTATTGTAAAAATGATCTTTTCGATGCTGCAAATACATATCCCATTCTTCTTCATTTGAGCGCAAGGCGCCGTTCCAGGCCGTGCAAGCCACCCAGAAAAACGGGGTGCCATCCGCATGAGATAAATGATACTCTCCCTTGACGCGCTGGATACTGCCGTGTTTATAGATATCCAATCCGCTGTCATTTGGAATACATTCAAATTGTCCGGACTGCTCATGCAATCCACTATTTTCCATATCCGAACAGGCGGTTTTGTAGGTCCAGGTGCCGAGCTCGTCGGGACAAAATCGAACCTTCCAGGTAGTTCCGCCATCCCAAAAACCCAGAATGATGCGAGCACGTTTACTTGCGGAGGTAAACTCGACTGAAAACTCCTCTAACTCGTAAATCGGATTGCCGTAGCTTTTCGAGCTGGTAAATGAGGTCTCGAACATGTCCCATTGCGCAACATCTTGGCTTGCAAAGAGGCATACAGCAAATAGTAGCACAAAACATATCGTTATTCGTTTCATAACGGTTTCCTCAAAAAAATTAGGTTTGATTGGGAATTTTGACAAAAATCGACAGGTTTCACTTTTCCTAATCCATTTTTTAAAATCACACGGGAGAAAACAATGGACCTATCCAGTTTGAATTATTTGGCAATTATTGTCGCAGCCGTTTCAAGTTTTGTTATTGGAGCCTTATGGTACTCGCCGGTGTTGTTTGGAAAGGTGTGGCAACGAGAGGCCAAGCTCTCGGATGAGGATTTGCAGAATTCCAATATGGCAAAAACGTTTGGATTATCATTTATCCTCTCCCTCATTATCTCCTTTAATCTTGCTGCGTTTATCGGGCCAACCGGAACCTTGTCGTTTGGATTGTTTGCCGGTGCTGCTGCCGGCGTTGGCTGGGTTGCGACAGCTCTGGGCATATTATATTTGTTCGAGCAGAAATCGTTTAAACTTTGGCTAATCAATGGCGGGTATCACGCCGTTACCTTTACGGTTATGGGAGCCATTTTAGGAGCTTGGCAATAGTTGGAATCGTGCCGCCATTGCTTTATGCGGCACGAAATTCATCTCTATAATTTGGATGTGCCCAACACAAGGCATGCGGGCCAGCGTAGTGACGCAATCGTTGTTCCAAATGTCCCCATGTTCTTACGCTGGAGGGTTTGTATTGCATAACGATTTGGGCGTTTTGATTGAGAATGTTTTCACCCACGTGTCCAATTACGGCTCCGGCCACTCCTTCACGATCGAGGGCCCAATCCATTAATTCTTCAGCAGTGGTGCCATTTTTGCCGACGACATCGCGCATAACCTTCATGGCAAATACGCCCATATTCTTTTTGATCGCATCCGGCATGGTTACCGTTTCATAATTCCCGTATGTTGTCGGATTGATAGCCAACATACAGACGTCAAAATCAGCGTTGCGAATCAGATCACGCGACTTTTGAGCGCTGTTCATGCTCGAGAATCCGGTGTGTCGAATGACGCCTTGTTCTTTAAGTTTTTGCATCTCCTCAAAAACTCTCAACATGTCGGGTATTGTGTCATTGTTATCGATAGCATGCATCATATATACAT
>CAYPZM010000134.1:0-12055 GCA_964414825.1 uncultured Cytophagia bacterium
GCGGTTGGTTGATACCCAATGTGCACGAGGTTTCGCACGGCGCCGGGCACACACGTCCGGTTACCTCGGGAAAATTATTCGTCGAGTGCAACACCTCAAGCGCCTTTTTCCAATGGTTGCGATAGACAAGGTCATTAAAATCGGGGATCCGATTTTCAACCGGACAACCATAGGAATGGCACGAAGGCACACCGCAATCCATACAGCGCGCGGCCTGCTGGTGTATTCTATCTTCCGGTAACAGTTGTTCAAATTCGCGAAAATCTTTAACGCGTTGATGCACCAATCGTTTTGGCGCTTCTTCGCGCGTATATTCTAAAAAGCCGGTTGCTTTAGCCATCATAGACCTCCTCGGTCACCGCGACCGTTTCTTTATCTGCTTCTTCCTGCAATCGCATACGCTCCAGCACTTTGCGGTAATCGATTGGCATTACTTTTACGAACAATGGGAGCTGCGCTTCCCAATTGTCCAGAATAAATTTTGCCCGCGCACTTTTTGTGTGACGATAATGGTTATTGAGCATTTTGTGCAGCAGTTTTTTATCTTCTTCATGCCACACGCTTTCCAGGTCAACCATGTCGAGATTACACCGCGTATCAAACAGCTCGGTTTCATCCCAAACATAGGCCACACCGCCGCTCATACCGGCGGCAAAGTTGTGGCCGGTTCGGCCTAAAATAATGGCCAAACCGCCGGTCATATATTCGCAGCCGTGATCTCCGACTCCTTCAACCACACCTTTGGCGCCGGAATTGCGCACCATAAAGCGCTCGCCGGCTATGCCGTTTATAAAGACATCGCCGCCTGTGGCGCCGTACAATAAAACATTTCCTACAATAATATTTTCATGCGGCTCAAATCCGGCATTTTCCGGCGGCACGACCACAATGCGTCCGCCGGACATGGATTTGCCCAAATAGTCGTTGGCATCGCCTTTTAAAGTAAAGTTGATGCCGGGTGCCAAAAACGCACCAAAACTTTGTCCCACCGATCCGGTAAACGTGATATCCACCGTGCCATCAGGAAAACCTTTTGGCCCTTTTTCTTTGACAATATGCCCGCTCATACGCGCACCAACCGTTCGGTAGATGTTACGCACCGGCATTTCGATTTTGACTTTTTCACCCGTTTCGAGTGCCGGTTGAATGAGTTCAATCAATTTTCTATCGATTTCCTCATGCGGATTGAGCTCCTGGTTATGCACTCTGTGACGCGGAATCTCTCCATTTACCTCATAGTCAAGTAATGGGTTTAAATCCAGAGTTTTAGCTTTCCAGTGGTCTTTTAGCGGCACGTACTCGAGCATATCTACACGACCAACCATATCATCCACGGTACGAAAACCGAGCTCGGCCATGACCTCGCGAAATTCCTGGGCGATAAAGCGCAGGTAGCGTTCAACAAAGTCGGGACTGCCGCCAAATCGCGCACGCAGCCGCGGGTCTTGCGTGGCCACTCCAACAGGGCACGTATTGAGATGGCATTTGCGCATCATGATACAGCCCAATGTAACGAGCATGGAAGAACCAAATCCATATTCCTCAGCACCCAATAACGTGGCAATCGCCAAGTCGCGACCGGTTTTTAACTGTCCGTCAGTTTGCAGGGTGATGTGATCGCGAAGATTATTATTCATCAACGATTGCTGAGTTTCAGCCACACCCAGCTCCCATGGCAAGCCGGCGTGTTTGATCGAGCTTAATGGCGAAGCTCCGGTGCCGCCATCATGGCCGGAAATGAGCACGGTGTCGGCCTTGGCTTTGGCTACGCCGGCGGCAATGGTTCCAACGCCGACTTCGGAAACCAGCTTGACCGAGACTTTGGCGTTTGGATTTACGGCCTTGAGGTCAAATATAAGTTGTGCCAAATCCTCTATTGAATAAATATCATGATGCGGCGGCGGTGAAATCAGGGTGACGCCCGGCGTTGTATGCCGCACGCGGGCAATGTGTTCATCCACTTTGTGCCCCGGAAGCTGGCCGCCTTCGCCGGGCTTGGCGCCCTGCGCGATTTTGATTTGAAGTTCGTCTGCGTGCATCACGTAATCCGTAGTGACGCCAAAGCGGCCGGACGCGATTTGTTTGATGCGAGAAATGCGGTTATCGCCATTTGCGAGCAGTTTGTAGCGCGCCGGATCTTCGCCGCCTTCGCCGGAATTGCTGCGCGAGCCGAGTCGGTTCATGGCAATGGCAATCGATTCATGCGCCTCGCGGCTAATGGAACCAAACGACATGGCCGCCCCCACAAACCGTTTAGTTATGGATTCCACCGGCTCCACTTCATCTATCGGAACTGACTTGCCATTTTTAAAATGCAGCAAGCTGCGCAACATGGTGTGATGCGCTACGTGCTTGTTCATCAATTCGGTGTATTCTTTAAAAATTGAATAATCATTAACGCGCGTAGCGAGCTGCAATTTGTAAATCGCCTCGGTGCTCCACATGTGCTGCTCGCCACCTTTGCGAATGTGATACACACCGCCAGGATCGAGCAATTTGGGCGCTACCCCCACCTCCGGAAATGCGACCCGATAGCGTCGAACTATTTCTTCGGCAATGTCTTCGAGTTCCAGGCCGCCAACACGCGAAGCCGTATTGCAAAAATATTTATTAATGACGTTTTTGCTGATACCGACAGCTTCAAAAATTTGTGAGCCAAAAAAGCTGTGGATGGTCGAAAGACCCATACGGCTGATTGTTTTGAGCAACCCTTTTTTGACTGCCGTGATATAGTTATCCATGGCCTCTTCAGCGGGGAGCTCATTTTCAAGCATATTGTCTTCTGCCAAATCGCGAATGGTCGCAAATGCCAAATAGGGACAAATGGCGTCGGTACCGTAGGCAATCAACATGGAAAAATGCATCACTTCGCGCACCTCTCCGGTTTCGACCACAATACCGGACATGTTGCGGATGCCCTCTTTGATGAGAAAATGATGCAAGCCGGACGCCGCCAGCAGCACTGGAATGGGCGCACGGTCTTTGGACATGTTGCGATCCGTTAAAATGATCAGACTGGTACCATCCAAAATGGCACGCTTGGCTTGTTGAAAAATAGTGTTGATCGCCGCTTCGAGCGATTTCCCACCGCCATGTACCGAGAACAGCATATCGATTTCAGTGGTTTTTATGTACTCACTCTCGGATTGCCGAATTCGCGCCAAGTCCGATGGTGTGAGTACCGGGTGCTGCAATTTGAGGCCGCGATAATGCTCCGGCGTTTCTTCCAAAAAGTTTTTTTCACGGCCGACAAAACTTTCCAGCGACATGACCAGTTGCTCGCGCAGCGGATCAATCGGCGGATTGGTCACTTGCGCGAACAATTGTTTAAAATAGTTGAACATCAACTGCGGCCGATCCGACAGTACGGCAAGCGAGGTATCGTTACCCATAGAGCCGACCGGTTCCTGCCCGCGAGCCGCCATAGGCGCTAAAATCATTTTTAATTCTTCATCCGTGTACATGTACGCATGCTGCAGGCGCCGCAATTGCTCCGGTTCCAATCGAGGTACCCGAGCCGGCGCAAATAATCCGCGCAACTCCACATGATTGGCTTTGACCCAGCGGCGATACGGGCGCTGACGAGAGATTTTTGCTTTGATTTCGTTGTCCGGAACAATTCGATGTTGCTCCAAATCGACGAGAAACATTTTTCCGGGCTGCAAACGTCCGCGGCGCACAATATTTTCCGGCTCAAATTCCAGAACTCCGGTTTCCGATGCCATCACCACATATCCATCTTTGGTGATAGTGTAGCGTGCCGGCCGTAATCCGTTACGATCGAGCGTGGCACCCACGTAGCGACCATCGGTAAAGGCGATTGCTGCAGGGCCGTCCCACGGTTCCATTAAAGCGCTGTGGTATTCATAAAATGCCTGTTTATCCGTGCTCATCCGAATTTCCGGGCCGTACGCCTCCGGAATCATCATCATAATCGCATGCGGCAATGACCGGCCGGCTTGAATGAGCAGCTCGAGAGCGTTGTCAAATATCGCCGAGTCGCTGCCGTTTTCAATGATGATGGGTTTGATTTTGTCAATATCCTCACCAAACAAAGGCGATTGAATGCGCGCTTCTCTCGCGCTCATACGATTAATATTGCCGCGCAGCGTATTAATTTCGCCATTATGCGCCAGCGCACGGAACGGCTGCGCCAACTGCCAGGTCGGCAATGTATTAGTACTAAAGCGCTGATGCACCAGTGCAAACGGCGACTTGAACTTTTTATGATTCACATCCGCATAAAACGTGGTGAGCTGCGTGCCGGTAATCAGACCTTTATAGGTAATGATGCGGCTCGACAAGGTCACAACATAAAACTGGCTGGCATCCACGCCTTCCCAACTGGCGACTTGTTTTTCAACGAGGCGGCGTATGATATACATTTTGCGTTCAAACTGCTCTTGCGGGATGCTACCGCGGGCCACAAAGAACTGCTCAATAACCGGCTGAGTGGATCGTGCCAGGTCCCCCAAATGCCCGTTTTCTGTCGGCACCTTTCGCCAACCCAACACTTCAACGCCTTCCTGGTAGGCAATTTTCTCGAATGCGGATTTACAATCCGTACGCAGGCCAGCATCCGTGGGTAAAAAGACCATACCAACGCCATAATCGCCAAACGTGGGCAGAGAAAATCCTAATTCATGTTCTATGGATCTGAAAAAATCATCGGGCAACCGAAACAGCAGACCAGCGCCGTCTCCAGTGCCCTTATCGCCGCCGATAGCGCCGCGGTGCTCCAAATTGATGAGGATTTTGATGCCGTCGGTAACGATTTTATGATCGGGTTTGGCATCGAGGCGGACAATAAAGCCGACGCCGCATGCATCGTGCTCATATGCGGGATCATAAAGGCCGCTGGCCCGGCGAAAGCCTGCAGCATTAGTGCGAGTTGGGGTCAAATGTGTCATACGCGATAGTCCTAGTGTACGTTTATCAAAAAACATCTAAAATTGCGATTTATAAAATTTGTGGCCGTGTGCTGAACGTGACCGCGGAAGACGCGGTCAAAAAGGAGTGAAGAGCGCGTCAAGCAGTAGTTACAGGCTTGTCAAATACGGCAGCCCATGATAGTCGTGAGCTTGAGGAAGTGGTTCGTTTATGTCGTCGAGTACGCAATGGTGGTCTACTCTTTAGTGAATATGATTCCTTTGTCATAAAATCGGCAATAAAAATGCCATTAATTATATAAAAATCTCATTTTGAGCCTCAAGCCAGTTCAAGACCTAATATAAGCATAAATAGAAAGTTATGCAAACGTTGTTTTGATCCAAAAGACTCGCCACTTGATCAATTAACAACAATATTGTTGTTAAAATTCGATAAAAAAACAATATTGTATGAATAAGAATGAGCTTCCTTGTACAAACTCTTTAATCCATTGGCCAATCATCTTCTGGGCTTTTTGCATGTATAAAAAACATGGCATTTCGCCGGTCATCGCAAATCATTGTCTTTAGAATTGCGCTCTTCTGCTTCACACAATATTGTAGGTTAATTCGTTGCATTCTTTCATTTTTGTACGATTACTTGTTGTGCGCGGGAAAAAATTATATTTTTTTCTCAACACTTTGCAATCGTTCCGCAGCTTCGGCTTTGTATTTTGGGTCCATATTGGCTTTCGCCGGGAGCGCGGCTACTTTTTCGTACTGGGCTTTGGCCTTTTGATATTCTCCCATCTCTTCATAGGTGATGCCCAGCTCGTAATGATGATTGATGTACTCGGGTTTTAACTCTATGGCCTTTTGGAAATGTTCCACTGATTTTTCCAAACTTGCGGGCGGCAAGCCCCCGTACAAAAGTTTGGCAAATGTTTTTGAAAACCCGCTCAACGTGGCCACTTTGCGATGCCAGCGTGCATAGACGTGATGCGCGATGTCATTATTCGGATTTAATTCGATGGCTTTTTCCGCCTCATCTTTGACGCTTTGCGACAATTGCACTTGCTCTTTTTTCCCGGACATCAGTGCTACTCGTCCAATGGCAATGGAAAGGGACAAATGCGCCATGTCATTACTCGGACACAACGCGATAGCTCTGCGAGCATACTCTTCGGCCAGCTCAAAATTTTCCAGACGAGCATTCTTGTCTTCCTTGGCATCGCCACGGTCAGCATACGAGCGCGAAACTTTCCACGTAGCTTCGCAATTGCTGTTGTCCAGCTCGAAAGCAGCAAGATAATGGTCCAACGCGGTATCATTATTATTTGCGTCGTAGGCGGCATCGCCTTGAGCGAGATGATCTTCCACGGTTTGTGAAAAAGCAACAACGGATAAAATCATACAGAACAGCACGATTCCACGTTTCATGTTGTGTCTCCTGGCATTCAACTGCGTTCACTGATTACGATTCATTATGGAAGAGAATATGGTAAATTTTTTGGGGGGATTCAAGGAAATAATTAGCCGAGGGAAAATTCAAAAACATATAAAGGTCTGGAAAAAACACCCGGCCACGGAAACGACAAAGACAACGCTGAAGTAAAACCTGTCTTTTGAGCTACTTAAATCTTGGAATCAAGAACCAAATTTTTTTGAAATAACAAAGTAACCTACTAATAGTTTTATTTTTTTGCGAACGTCTGCCAGCTTTGGGGCGCCGCTCTTAAAAAGATAGAGAGACAGAACTTACACCCACCCCCGCAACTCACACGCCTCCGCAATCCGTGCTACGCCCACAATGGTTGCGGCCAAACGCGGATGTACGTTTTTCTCGCGAATGGCTTCCTGCACAGTTTGGTAGGCTTTGGTTAATTTTTTGTCGAGGCGGGCGTGCACAATGTGTTCTTCCCAAAAGTCCAATGTGCCGTCTTGCACCATTTCAAAATAAGAAACGGTGACGCCGCCGGCGCTGGCAAGAATATCCGGAATGACGTGGATGCCTTTTTGATTCAAAATCAAATCGGCTTCCGGTGTGGTGGGACCGTTGGCGAGTTCGCAGACGATTTTGGCTTTGATGTCCTTGGCGTTTAAATGTGAAATCGAATTTTCCAGCGCTGCCGGATACAAAATATCCACATCAAGCTCAAGAATACTGTCACGATCAACCGGTTTGGCGCCTGGGAAATTTTGCACTGAGCCTTTGGTCAACTTGTGCGTGACCAGCTCTTTCACATCAATGCCTTCGGGATTGTACAAGCCGCCTTTGGAGTCGCAAACGCCAACCAATGTGCCGCCGCCGAGCAATTCCTGATGCAGCAAAGCCGCGCGTTGTCCGGCATTGCCAAATCCCTGCACGGCAAAGGTGCCGGTGGGATCG
The DNA here is from genome assembly GCA_964414825.1 of uncultured Cytophagia bacterium. Taxonomy (GTDB): domain Bacteria; phylum Zhuqueibacterota; class Zhuqueibacteria; order Residuimicrobiales; family Krinioviventaceae; genus CAYPZM01. The sequence continues at coordinate 7,258 of CAYPZM010000134.1, forward strand.
ATGTGCAGCGCCTTGCACGCCTCGCGAACGGTGATGACTCCACCGCGCGCCGTAGCATCGCGCCGGCCTTCAGTGCCGCCAATTTGCATCGGCTTGTCCGTGAGCACACCGGGGTGATGACGCTGAAGGATGGTCTCGTACTCGTCCATCATCCAGGCCATGATTTGCGGATTGGTATACACATCCGGGGCCGGAATGTCCTTATCAATGCCCAAATATGGCGCACTGGCGCGTATGTAGGCGCGCGACAATGCTTCGAGCTCGCGCTCGGAAAGCTGTCGCGGATGGCACACTACGCCACCTTTGCCGCCGCCGAGCGGCAAATCCACAACAGCCGTTTTTAGCGACATCCAACACGCCAAAGCGCGTATGGTATCGACCGTTTCATCGTGATGAAACCGAATGCCACCTTTGGCCGGGCCGCGGGCTGTATTATACTGGATGCGATAGGCTTGAAATATTTGTGAACTGCCATCGTCCATTTTAACGGGCAGGGTAAAAGCAAATTCACGCTGCGGCGAAGACAGGAGGTCGATTGTGGCCTGATTTAAATTGAGAATGCCAGCCGCTTTTTGCACTTGACTTTGCGCCACTTCGAACGAATTGTACGATTTCATTTTTTGTCACCTTTATTATTCGAAGGATTGACGGGCGGTTTGGTTTGCGGATTGTCAGAGTGATCCAATAAAATGCGGTACCAACAGCCCTTGCACATCAAGGCGCGGTCCACGCTAAGCAGCACTTGTTCCCATGGACTCAATTTTCGACCGCAATGCGGACAGGTTTCCGGGACTTTGTCGTGACTATCCAATACCGGCCTCCGGTTTCAAAATAATGCCTTTGCTCTCGTGCCCGTTCATTTTGATCACAATGGGAAACTCAAAACGCAAGTGACGCACAAATGTGGTGGTTTCAAACGGTTCTTGTTTGAGCAGCCACTCCCAATTGATAAAATTATCAGCATTGCCGGCGTGAACTGTATAGTAGCCGACCATAAAGGAGTTGAGATTTTGAAAAAAGTGCGAGCCCTGCGATGGCGCCACGGAAAAGTCTTTAAAATTCGACTCGATGATAGCACGCACGCCGGCAATCTGGTCCCAGGTCACCGGGATGCCGAGCCACGGATCGAGAGTTCCCAGCCGACCGACGCAAACCAAAAGATAGGGGCGCCGCTGATCGAGCAATTTTGCATTAAAGGAGCTAATTTCCGCAGCCACCTGGCGGCTTTTAGAACGATCAAACGTGTCACGGTCCACCAGCACGATATCAAAAATATTGCGCAATACACCGTTTCCAAGCACTTGGACGCTTTTGCAAATCAATTCATTATTGCGAAATTGTTCGATGTTCAAAAGCTCCAGTTCACGGTTCAACACCACGGGGCGCATTTGCAGCAATCCAAACTCTTTGGGTTGATCCGGCGGCGTGTGCAAATTTACGGCAAATTCAATCTCCACCGGCGTACCCATGCCCCAGCTCCCCATATCCAACAGTAGCTCAAGAATTTGCGCGAGCGGGAAAATTTTACTTTTCAACAACGGCGCAAACGTAACCAGTCGCGAACCGGAACGCGAAATACCGTCGTAAATGGTGTTATTTTCAGGAGAAAATGTCGATCCCAATAAGGAAAGCGTGCCATCCGCTTCTGCATCTTTGAGCGAGAATTCCTGAACCAGCTTTTCCAAATTGCCATTGTAAGCATTTTTTGCCAAGCACAGTGCGTAAAAGGTGGTTTGCGCATTTTGTAGTGTAGCTTTGGTGTCGTTGTAGAGATTTAAATATTTGGGATATTTCGGAGAAAATCTCACTGACGAACCGCCTTCGACGACCATTTTTCCAAGGCCCAGCGCAACCGAGACAATGCCATCGGCGGCGGTTTGCGGTTTGACCGGATAAAAATTGTACGAGCGTGCTACCCCGGAAAAGTCGGGATAAAAACGCTCGCCATATTGGGCGCCAATCATTTTTTGTACGATCACCGCCATTTTTTCATGTTCAAGATGATACGAGGTCGCTTTAATGTAATCTTTGGCAGATTTTAAGAATGTTGATGCGTAAACGCGTTTTATGGCTTGCAGCAGTTCGCGCAGGCGGATCAGAGAATCGGGATCGGAATTGGGAAGCATAATGGTGTCATACACGCCGGCAAACGGTTGATTGTGAGAATCCTCCAAAAGACTGGACGAGCGTATTGCCAGCGGCGATTGCACAAGATCGAGATACGAGACGAGTTCACCCAAGATATCTTCGGGAAATTTTTTAGCCTCGAGAAAGCGCTGAATGAGGGCCTGGTCGTCTGTAGTGTTGAGCGCAAAATCCAACAACTGGTTTTCGGTCATGAATGCATCAAAGATATCCGTGCCAATGACAATAGCTGGAGGAATATAAATGCGCACATCCTCATAACGGTCTTGAACGTTATAATTGTTGATCAAAATATTAACAAAGGACAAGCCGCGCGCTTTGCCGCCCAATGAACCTTCGCCAATGCGGGAGATACTGCTATAGGGGTCGAACGAATCTTTGGTAAAATCGGTGATGATGCCGCGCTGCCGTAATTTGCGATATTCGCGCAATTCCCGAATCAGCGATTGGCGGGTGTCTTCAACCGACGCATAATCGGTAATTTTCCGCGGCCGCAATTTATGAGCCAGCCAAAACTCGGTGCGCGCTTTGAGCCAGTTGGAAAAATGGTTGCGCTCGGCATGATAGACAATGCTGTCCTCCGGAACATCGTGCAGTACTTTTTCCAAGCCAATGAGGTCTTGAGCGCGACCCACTTCATAAACGTTATGCGTACGGAAAATAAAATCACCAAACGACAGATCGTGAATGAGGAATTCTCGAAATTCCTGCATCAAAGTAGGCGAGTCTTTCAGCACAAAACTGGCGCCTATTTGTTGCGCGAGTTGCTCATTTTTTTGCTGTGAAGAATGAAACAGGATGGGAATATCCGGATGTTTCTGCCATACCAAACGCGCCAGCTCCAATCCGGCTTTTGGATCGGCTTTGCCATTGCGCGGAAAATTGACATCCGAAATAATGCCGAGAATGGTGTCGTCATATTTTTGATAATAGTCCCAGGCTTCTTCAAAGGACTTGCAAAACAGAATTTTCGGCCGCGCACGCTGCCGCAACTGCTTGTGCGACAAATTGATGCCCTCGGAAATGAGGCGTTGCGACTGTTTCATCACCTCCAGATAAATGATCGGCAAAAAATAAGAATAAAAGCGTACATTGTCTTCAACCACAATTATGGATTGCACGCCGACCAAATTGGTATCGTGGTCGACATTCATCTTGTCTTCGAGATGCTTGACAATCGCCAACAATAGTCGAAAATTGCCGTTCCAAATAAACACCTCGTCAAAGACATTTGCGGCGCCGTGCGTAATCAAATCCGCCAGCTCGCGGTTATCAAACGCCAACAGCACAATGGGAATTTCGATGCCGGCTTCGCGCACCCGTTTTGCAAACCTGGGCACGCTCATATCCTCAATATGCAGCGTGGTAATCAACAGATCAAATCGCCGCTCTTCCTGGATGAGCGCAATGGCCTCTTCGCCGTTGGAGACGCGGGTGAGCTCCGGCGCATGGCTGAGGTTGAGCTCTTGATACTTTTCGCGCATCAATTCATAGAGCCGGCCGTCTTCTTCAAACACATACAGATCGTACAAACTGGAAACCAGCAAAATATCGCGGATGCGCAGGCGCATCAAATTTTGAAAACCCTGAAACCGCGTGCCATAGCCGTGCTCTACCCATAACGGATCGGCGTGCGGTAGTGCTTTTTCAATGTGACGGTTAACCATTGTATCCTTTGGTTGTTTTGTTGTATCCTCTCTTTTTCAACAGCGCCATTTCAAACACTGTTCCTGAGAGAACGATTGTAAAATCAACAAAACAAACATTAAAGTCAAGATAAAGAGTAGAGCTAACGCTGTCAGGGTTTAAAACCCTGACAGCGTTAATGTTTAAACCAACCCCTGGTCCAACATGGCATCCGCTACCTTGAGGAATCCGCCAATGTTGGCACCGTTGACATAATTGCCCGGGGTGCCAAAACGTTCCGCGGTATCCACGCAGGTTTGGTGAATATTTTTCATAATCATGCGCAGCCGGTCGTCCACTTCTTCGCGAGTCCAGGGCAGGCGCATGCTGTTTTGCGTCATTTCCAATCCGGACACCGCAACACCACCGGCGTTGGCGGCTTTGCCGGGGCAGTATAAAATGCCAGCATCGACAAACATTTTAATGCCTTCGCCGCACGTAGGCATATTGGCGCCTTCGCTGATACAGTAAACGCCGTTTGCCAACAGGTTCTCGGCATCTTTTTCGCAAATTTCATTTTGTGTGGCGCTGGGAAACGCACAATCGGCTTTGATATTCCACAAGGGATTCTCGTCTTCCGTGCTTTCAAACGGTTTGTATTCGGCATTTTTATAGGTTTCCACATATTCTCGAATGCGGCCACGGCGGGCGTTTTTCAGCTCCATCACAAATTCGAGTTTTTCACGGTCGATGCCCTCTTCATCATAAATAAAACCATTGGAATCCGAAAGCGTGATGACTTTGCCGCCGAGCTCAAGAATCTTTTCCGTGGTGTATTGTGCCACATTTCCGGAACCGGAAACCAGACAAATTTTGTTCTCCAGCGTCTCGTTGCGTGTGGCGAGCATTTCTGCCGCAATGTACACGGCACCGTAACCCGTAGCTTCCGGCCGAATGAGGGAACCGCCCCAGTTAATGCCTTTGCCGGTGTGCACGCCAGTGAACTCGTTGCGCAACCGCTTGTATT
>CAYPZM010000135.1:0-12014 GCA_964414825.1 uncultured Cytophagia bacterium
CCAAACTTGTTGTTCGCGCCCATGAGTTTGACACGCGTCGCCCCCGGACGAATGTAGCGCGAGAAATTGCCAGAGGACCATAAAATTTTCGATTCGATAATAGATTGCGAGGCAGGATTATTTTTATAATTCGTGTAAATCAGCCCATCTTTATAATCCTCCGGAGACACGGCCGTCCACCAGGTCCACGCCGAAGCGTTGAGATAAACCAAATCGTGATGGATGACGCGTGCCACATCCAATGCGGGATTGATGGTCAAATCGCGTCCATGCCCGCCTTTGCCTTCCGGGCCGTCGAGGATGCAATATTCCGTGGCCCAGTAGGTCCAGCCGCGATCCAGAAACTCTATAAAATGGGGACGAGCGGCCAAACGGTGTTCGACCAACTGACCGTTCAGACGATCCGACCAGTAGGAATGCCCGCCAAAGTGCTTGCCAATTTTGTCCGAGATTTCCGGATGTCCGATCACCTCTTGCAAATAATTGCCATAGCGCTCGCCATATTTTGAGGTCATTTTCGAATTGAGCTCGTGCCAGGCTTTGATCTCTCCGCTTTCAGTGATAGAAATTTCCGTATTTACGTTTTGTCGCTGCAACTCGTCATAAAGTGCTTTCACAATCGCAATAATGTCCTCGTTGCTGGCGCGATTACCTTCCTGATTCGAATGGTTCCACTCCCACTGCGGCTCATTAACCGGGCTGATGTGATCAAACTCGATGCCCTCTTGATCGCGAAAAAATTTCAAAATATCAACCAAATAGCGGGCAAACTGGCCTTCGTATCCCGGTTTTAAATTGGTGCTGCCTAAATTCTCCGTGCAATTTGTATATCCGTTGCGCGTCATGCGTCCCGGCGGACTGTTGACAAAGGCAATAAATTTATCCACGCCGCGCGCTTTGGCAGCGTGCAAAAACCAGCGTTCTTCGGCCTGGCGCGTCCAGTCGTAAACCCCTTCAGAAACCTCGAATGTTTCAACGGTGCGCCAGGGATGCTCGATTGTCGCCTTGTTGATGCCGCCGCCAATATTAAAGCGCCACGCCGACAAGCCGATGCCCTTTGTGGGCGAAAACAGCAAATCCGCCACGCGATCTTTATGTTCGACATCCCAGACGCCAATTTTTTGAAACGACCAGCAATCCGAAGCGCCAAAAAAATCCATGGTTTGATAGGTTTCCAAAACATCGATACGCAGAGGGATGGCGGCCTCCGACAGACTCGGGACCATGAAAAGAAAAAAAAGCAAAACAATCAACCATTTCATGCCAGACCTTGTTCATGTAAGGTTTTCAAATTTTTATAATTAAAACAGAACATGTCGCAAATCCATGAAATAATTTAGCCATTATCCTTCACATTCTTCAATGCGGTCACTAGGTGACCGCAGGCAGTTAGCGCACTCAAAATTGATATGGAGCACTGTCCCAATATGACCGCATTGCGGTGACTTTGTCACCGCGCTGGTTTATAAATGTTGTACCTACACCAATTCCTTGTCTTTCGCCTTGTTAATCAAATCCGGTACCTGCTTTGGCGTGACTTTGCTGTAAACTTGATCGTTGATCAGCACCACAGGTGCCAGGGCGCAAACGCCGAGGCAGCGGCTGCTTTCCAGCGAAAATAGCTCGTCCTGTGTGGTTTCGCCCATGCCGATGCCGAGTTCGTTACGAAAGGCGTCGAGTACTTTGTCCGCACCACGCACAAAACAGGCGGTGCCCAGACAAATCGAGATGTGATGTTTCCCTTTGGGCTGTAAGCGGAAAAAGTGATAAAATGTGGCTACGCCACTTACTGTAGAGGTCGGCACCTGAACGCGTTGCGCCACTTCTTCCATATGCTCTTTACACAAATACCCGTAGCGGCCCTGTACCTTGTGCAAAATGGCGATAAGATAGCTGTCCGAATGCTCCTTTTCCATACATTCATTTATAAAATCGACAATATCTTGATCGAGGTTTTTAACTTTGATATCCATCAGCTAATTCCTTTAGGTTCACGCGGTTTATAGGTCGTGTGCAACAATTCGTGCGCCTTGTCGCCGTTCGGTTCGCCGAGATACTCTTCGTACAGTTTTTGAATGAACGGGTTCTCGTGCGATTTGCGCACGGTTTTGGCTTTGTCAATCGTATACAAGGCGTTGGCGCGTTGCTTCAATATGTCTTTGTCGAGAACGTAATGCCCTTCGGGCGGATACGGTTGACCGCCGCCGCCAATACAGCCGCCGGGACACGCCATCAATTCAACAATGTGATATTGTTTGTCGCCAGCTTTGATTTTATCCAAAATGGTCTTGGCATTGGTCAAACCGTTTGCCACGGCCACATTGATGTCCATATCACCAATGCGCAGGGTGGCTTCTTTTAGGCCTTCGGCCTCGCGCACTTGAGTAAAGTTCAATTCTGTTAGCGGCTCGCCCGTCAGTTTTTCTGCCGCCGTTCGCAGAGCCGCTTCCATGACGCCGCCGGTGGTGCCAAAAATGTCTGCGGCGCCCGTCGAGAAGCCTAGCGGGTTGTCAAACTCGCCATCCGGCAAATGCGTAAAGTCGATGCCATAGGCTTTGATCATCCAGATCGTTTCGCGCGTTGTCAGCACGGCGTCGGTGTAGGGCATGCCATCCGGCGTGATGTGCTCCTCGCGCTCGGCTTCAAACTTTTTTGCCACACACGGCATAATGCTGACCACGTAAATATCCTTGGGATCCTTGCCTTCTTTTTCCGCATAATAGGTTTTCAACAAGGTGGACAACATTTGCATAGGCGATTTACACGACGAGGCGTGCGGAATCATTTCCGGATAAAAGCGCTCCATAAACTGAATCCAACCCGGCGAGCAGGAGGTGAGCAGCGGCAAATTTTCGCCGATCTCGATGCGACGCGCCAGTTCATGCGCTTCTTCCACAATCGTTAAATCCGCGCCAAAATTGGTGTCGAACACCGCGTCAAATCCCAAGCGACGCAACGCCGTAACTGTTTTTCCCGTTGCCGGCGTTCCCGGCGCCAGATTAAATCCTTCGCCAATTGCCGCGCGGATCGCCGGAGCGGTTTGCGCCACAACAAATTTATTCGGATCGGACAACGCGTCGTACACCTTGTCGGTGTGCGGCTGCTCCAAAAAGGCAGCCGTGGGACAGACATTGATGCACTGGCCGCAATTAATACAAACCGAATCGGCCATGCCGTTTTCAAACGCCGGTGCGACCACTGTGTTAAAGCCGCGGTGCAGTTGGCTGAGGTTGTGAATGCCCTGTATTTCCGAACAGACGCGCACGCAGCGGCGGCAGAGGATACATTTTTCGGCATCACGAATCACCGAGGCGCTGGATGTTTCTAAATCGTGCTGTTTGCGTTTTCCTTCAAAAAGGCGCTCGCGCACGCCCTGACTGTAAGCCAGGTTCTGAAGCTCGCAATTTCCATCGCGCTCGCAGGTTTGGCATTCCATGGGATGATTATCGAGAATCAATTCCACCATGTCGCGCCGCGCCTGGCGAATTTCCGGCGAATGGGTTTTAACGCGCATGCCGTCCCACACCTTGTTGGCGCAAGAGGCCAAAAATTTATTCACACCTTCCACCTCCACGATGCAGACCCGGCAGGCACCCTCAAGCGAGAGGTCCGGGTGGTAACACAACCGCGGAATGCGCACGCCGATTTGCTCGGCCGCTTGCATAATGGTCATGTCATGAGGGACGGTGAGTTTTTCATCGTCAATATAAATGTTTACATTTTTCATGAGGTATCCTGTTTATCATGTCGCCAAGACGTGAGGAAAAACGAACTTGGCAATTTTGCTAATCCGTTTGCTTGCGAGTCCATTATTAATAGGTGCTTTACCAATCTAAATTTTCAACACGGCATCAAATTTACAGACGTTAAAACACTCACCACATTTGATGCATCGTTCCTGGTCAATAACATGCACCTGCCGCGCTTTACCGTCAATGCACGATACCGGGCAGCGACGCGCGCACAAGGTACAACCGGTGCACTTTTCCGGATCGATTTCATAGGTGATAAGCTGCGGACATTTGTGCGTGGGGCAGCGTTTTTCGGTAATGTGTACCTCAAATTCTTCGCGGAAATTTTGCAGCGCGTTTAGAACCGGATTCGGTGCCGTCATCCCCAATCCGCACAGCGACGATTTTTGCAGCAGCTTGCCGAGTCGTTCCAGCTTGTCCAATTCTTCCAATTCTGCTTCGCCGTGAGTAATGCGCTCGAGAATTTCCAGCATCCGCACTGTGCCTTCGCGACAGGGGACGCATTTGCCGCACGATTCGGTTTGCGTAAATTCGAGGAAAAACTTTGCGGTTTGCACCATGCAATCGGTGTCGTCCAAAACGATCATACCGCCCGATCCCATAATGGAGCCGAGTTTGGCGAGTTCGTCATAATCCACAGGGGTATCGAGATGCTGAACCGGAATACACCCGCCGGAGGGTCCGCCAGTTTGCACGGCTTTGAGTTCACGGCCGTCCGGAACGCCGCCGCCAATGTCGTAAATGATTTCGCGCAGCGTCGTGCCCATGGGCACTTCGATCAATCCGGTATTCTCTACTTTTCCGGCCAGGGCAAACACTTTGGTGCCTTTGCTCTTTTCGGTACCAATGCGCGAGTACCAATCTGAGCCGTACAACAAAATCGTGGGCACATTCGCCCAGGTCTCGACGTTGTTGATCACCGTGGGATGGCCCCACAAGCCGGACTCGGTGGGATAAGGTGGCCGAATTCGCGGTTGTCCGCGTTTGCCTTCAATGGAGAGCATGAGCGCGGTTTCTTCGCCACACACAAACGCGCCGGCACCCAAGCGGATTTCGAGATCAAAATCAAATCCCGAATTCATAATGTTTTTGCCGAGCAGATTATTATCCCGCGCTTTGGCCATGGCTTTTTCCAGCCTCTCAATCGCCAGCGGATATTCGGCACGCACGTAAATATAGCCCTTGTGTGCGCCAATCGCATAGGCGCCTATGGTCATGCCTTCTAGGATGATGAACGGATCGCCTTCCAGGGCACTTCGGTCCATAAACGCGCCGGGATCACCTTCATCCGCATTGCACACCACGTATTTGATCGGATCATCGGTGTAACTGGTGGCGTTTTTCCACTTGAGGCCGGTGGGAAATCCGCCACCTCCGCGGCCACGCAATCCTGACCTTGTAATTTCGTCAATCACCCAATTTGGATCTTTTTTATCCAACACCTTGGCTAATGCTTCGTAACCCTTGTTCATCACATAATCGACCAAGCTTTCGGGATTGGTCAATCCGCTGTTGCGCAAGGTGAGGCGTGTCTGTTTATTAAAAAATGACACATCGCCATACAAAGAGAAGAATTGCTCGGTAATAAAATCCGTTTGAGTTTGATATTTTTTCAGAACTTTATGTTTGTTGATATGCGACTCGATGATTTCTTCCAATTGCTCCTGAGTTTCAAAGCTGTAGAGCGCCCGTTCCGGGAAAATCAACATCACCTGTTGCTGGCCAACGCGGTCTGCCGCGCACAAGCCGAAACAGCCGCCGCCAAAAATACGCACGCGGCCGAGCTCTATTCCTTTTGCATGCAGCGCCTGCTCCACCATGCCCTCCGGATCGGCTTTGGTGTGGCGACAGCGTTCCGATGAACACACGGTGATCACATAATCGTAGCGCTTTTCCGTCTTTTTGTCCAGCACCAGCTCGGGCACGGTTTGGCCGCCTATGATGTGGTCGTGAAAAATCGTCTGCACTTTGTCGGAATTGACATTTTCATATTTTATAGGAATTTGTCCTGGAATGAACACACCAACAATGGGTTCCCGTGCGCAGCGGCCGGTGCAGCCGGTTTGTTTAATCAAAATATCATCGCGACCCGCCGCACGAATGAGCTTTTGAAACTCTGTCATCACCGCATCAGAGCCGGCGGCTTTTTCGCAGGTAGCAGAACCGACGTGGATGACAGTCTTTTCCGCCAAGCCACTCTGCTTGCGTCGTGCCTCCATGAATTCGTGGAGAGCGTTATAAAAATTAAGGGCTTGTTGTGGCATAATTTATAAACCTTGTTGTTTGGGGATATCAATTGAAAAAAATATCATAGGATTGATTTTAACTGTTACGAGTTTCACATTAACAATGATCTTAGTATAATAATAAATTCCGATTATGTCAAGGGCAAAGTATACCTTGCAGGTATTGTTTAAGGCGGTTTAGCTTCATCCATGATTAGAAATCCTTGATGAAAAATGGATTGGTACTTTCAGTCCCCAGACGGGCCTGAAGCCCTGTTTTATTTTGCTTCCAGGGATGGAAATTCTGGAAGAACAACGGTTTTATGCGAGGAAAGAGCAAGATAAAAGGCGATAAAAGTTCTCTGCTATCGCCTTGGGGCTTAGAACAAACGTGGATTGTTAAGACCATCAATTGCCAAAATCGTTCCAAACCAGTGCTGGGCCATGGCACGAGGTGGCGCAGGTGGCTTCTTCGCGATCCCAGGTCCATTGCTCTTTCACTTCCGCCGGCGGCATGTCGATATGCGTGAGATCATCAAACGACTCGGGCACGATGTGGCACAAGGTACACTCAAATTGTTCGAGATGCACTTCATGTGCACCGACGCCCAAAGCTGTGGTGGCCGTATTGTTGTTCAAATCCTCCGGTGGATTGGCGTGTTCCGGATTGCCGTGGCAAACATTGCACGCTTCGGGTCCGGCTTCGGCAGTATGGCAGCGGTAGCAGGAGACTTCGCTGGAACCACCGCGATAATCCGTGCCGTGACAGCCTTTGCAACTCTCCATGGACCAGTTTGCTTGGCGAATATCGTTGCCGTGAAATTGTTCGGTCGATTGCGTCAACCAGTTATCCGGATGCGGATAGTTGTCGTGGCACCGGTAACACGAGACGCCCGACGCGCCACCTTGAAAATCTTCGCCATGGCAATTTTGGCATCCGGTTAGCGTATAATTGTTGTCGTTCAAAAACGCGCCGTGGAACATGTCGCTGGAAATCACCATCCACTCTTGCGGATGTGGAAAACTGCGGTGGCAGGTGTAGCAAGAGACTTTGCTGTCGCCGCCTTGAAAATCACTTCCGTGGCAGCTTTTGCACGATTTTGTGCCGCTTTCGGCAACAACGGTACCGTGAAAATATTCACCGCTTCGGCCGACCCAGCCCTCCGGATGCGCTTTGGACGGCATCGGACTTTGGTCGGTCGAACATCCCCAATAAAGTAAAGTCAAAATAAGACCCAAAAGAAAAACAAATCCAAACGGGGCTAATTTGTCTTTTCTAAACGTTTTCATATCAACTTGCCTTTTATATTCACAACGTTCTTTGGCTCACTTTGCCGCATGACACTGCATACAAATGGGTTCAGTGTAAGCATCGTTATGGCAGGCCAGGCATTTGTCGAGGTCCATTTTGGCCTGGCGCGCATGGCGGCCGCCGTTGGTAAACGTAGCCCAACCCGCGGTATTGTGATTGCGCGGCAGCACCAATTGCTCGCGATGGCAGGTAACACACGATTCCAGTTCTTCGTGGCAGGTGTAACAGTTGTCAGCTTTCATTTTGGCATCAATGGCATGATTGTTCACATAATTCAATGGATGAACCTGACGATCGAGATTGTCTTTTTCATGGCAATCCAGGCACTGCTTTTCCGTATGGCACATTTGGCAATTTTCTTCATCCAAATGATTGGCGAGGCCGTGGGCACTGCGCCAATCCAAACGATGGTCCGCCGGCGCAAGCTCTTCGCCTTTGGCGTGGCACACGTAACAGTAATCGACTTGAGCAAGATTGCCATGGCAATCCTGGCACAATTGCATGGAAGGCAAATAGCGGCCTACCACGGTTTTCTCGGCGGCTGCCACTCCGGCATGGCACGTGGCGCACTCGAAATCCTCACCCACGTGTTGTGCGTGCGGAAACCTGGCAATATGGATAAAATCTTTAATGCCTTGCGGATCGTCCGCATCGGTGTGGCAAAAGCTGCATTCGGTGTCGTCTTCTTCATGGCACAGATAACAATTGTCATGCCCTGGCAGCAGATTGTCCTGGGCGGTTGTGCTTTCCTCAGCCGTATGGCAGTCGGCGCATCCGAGCTCAACGGCTTCAATATGAAGTTGATGCGAAAATTGGACGCCGGGTTGCTGAACACTGACCATCCCCAAAAATGACAGGGAAGCTAATACAAAGAATAAAATCAAAATTGGCGGTTTCATATCAGGTTCCTTTACCAAACGTAGGAAATATGATTTAGAAAACGATTGTCACTGGATTTAAAGCGATTGGTGAGCCATTGATATTCGACATCCACAGAAAAATGGCGATTGAGGCGGTACGAGAGCCGCACGGCATTGGCCAACTGATTGTCAAATTCATAGATTTCCTGAACCCGGTAGCGGGAATAGTCGATGTACAATGAGGCGATCAAATTGTCAATGACTTCATAATACGCATCCAGCATCAACCCGAGCTGGTCTCCGGCATATCCGGTTTCCCACACCAAGCCAATGTTACCGAAATCATTGCCCACGGTTAAATAGACTTGATCGGCGTTATCAAATTCAAACATCACATGTTGAAATTGCAATTGCACGTTATAGTTGGTTAAAAATTGATACGCCGCCGCGAGCCGGATGCGCTGGTAGGCTTCCGGCGTAAAAATGGTAAAGTAGGAATTGGCATACACCTGAGGAAATTGGCGTTTGTACTCCAGAGTGGTCATCAGATCGGGAGTCCAGGAGTTACGCGCTTGCACCAACAGACGATGAAATCGTTCGTTCTCAAGATCATAATGGGACTGCGCACGCAAAATAGTATTGGGGAGAATGGCAGTATCGAAATTCAAGCCGGTGATGTGCCAAAAAATCGTTTCATTATTGGATTTTTGCAAATAGAGCAATTGTAATTTTGAGGTGAAATATTTTGACACCTCAAACACTCCGCCAACCACGCGACTGTCCGCTGTTTCATACATTTCAAAGCTGCGCTGAAATACGCTTTCGAGACCGCCATATAGGTTGAGGGAAAAATGGTCGGAAAACTCGTATTCGGCAGAAAGGCCATCCAGACCGCCGAGCACGGTGCCGGGGTGCAAAAACAATCGACCAATGGAAAAGTTAAAACGCTCGTTAAACAGCCCTTCGCCATTAAAGCGCAACGAATAGAGCTTGAAGCGTTCTTCGCTGCTCAGATTGATGTTGGCATCGGTAAGCGCGCGCATGGAAGTTTGAAAGGTAAAGAGCTTACACGGAGAGATCACATTAAAGCGGGCGTATTGATAAATACGCGTGTGCGCCTGGTCGCTCTCGTAGGCATAAATCGAGTTGCGCGCCGAGCCGTTAAACACGATCCCTTGTGCGAAACTCGTCGACAGCGCGCACAACAGGAGAACGAAAACACAAAAGCGTTTCATAAAATGACCTATAGTTATAAAGGTTTAGCGCTGGTTACAACCGGAATTCTTTTTATTGGACAGAAAAGAAAAACCGCAAAGCAGGAGCCAACTTGAGAGGAAGGGTACAGCCCTGAAATATTTGTACACAAGAGTGACACCACAACTTTGCTCTATTTCTATTTCAAGATTATCTATAATTCAAGATACAACTTTGGACACAAATAGCAAGACCTGAGAAGAAAAAATCTAATTTTTTGTCTGGCTTGGAAAATTTAAATGCCGCAACACAAAAAACACGTAAAGCAAATCGCTTGCACATATCTTATCTAATTGTTTCTTCGTGTCTTGGAGTCTTGGCGGCAAGCTCGAATTGTCGAGCAATCAAAAAATATTGGCTAAAATTAAACAAACGAGGCGGCCCTAGAGCCACCTCCTGGTTCATTTTACAATAATTGAAGAGTAATCGTTGGTGGGCGCTGTGTATTTGCTTTTTGATAAAACCTCATAGGCAAAACCGTTTACGCCATACAGCAGGCTTTTGGCGTCGTAACCTAGTACTTGCAGATAAGCCGCAAGCTGTGCCGAGGTTTGACCGGTGTAGCAGTAAACCACAATGGTTTTGTCCGTGGGCAAATATTTTAACATTTGATCGGCTTTGAACGCATCTTTGGGTTCAAAACAGACAGCGGTCGGAATGTGACCCGGATCAAGATACTCGGCTTTGGGCCAATAATTAATTATAAAGTGATCATCCAGGCTGGCAAAGACATCGGCGGCGCCAATTCGACCCCAACCTGGGGGAGTAGAAAGCACCTCTTTCAAACGGGTTTTGAACACCGCGATACCATCGCTTTCGCCGGTGGCGATTTCCGCAAACTCGTACTCTTTTGTTGGGACTGTTTCTTCAGAAACGAATTGTGAGGCAAATTCATCTTCTTTAGCGGCATCGTTCCACAGGTTAGACCCGTTGATGCTTTCATCATTGGTAACGCCACACATACCAAAGAGCAGATTTTGCGCATCGTAACCGAGCATGTTGAGTGCTGCTGTGGCATAGGATGAGATTTGGCCTGTAAAGCACACATTCAATATAGTCTGGTCCGCGGGAATTGTGCCATCATCAATTTTTTCAACCAGGCTTTCTAAAGAAATGTTGACCGCGCCTTTGAGATGGCCGCTGGCAAACGCATCGGCAGAACGATAGTCGATAATGAACGGATCGTTCGACGCGTCGTCATCCGCTAAAACCGGGAACACGGCAGAGATGCTGGTATTGACCGGTAGACCGCTCGGCGTGGTATATGTGCTGAAATACTCGTCACCAATATCAGTGAGAAGTTTGAATTCATCAACTGTTTCGCTGGGACCGGTGGACTCGTCTTTATCGCATCCCATCACAAAAATCACGGCAAGCGAGAGCATCAGAAGCAGAGAATTCTTTAGCATAGTTACTCCTTTTTGTTACTATTTGGTTAATACGATGTGTTTGTTAGCTTCAATTTCATCGGGATCGAGATCTTGGAGCGTTAAATAATAATCCGATCCGTGACAGTTGGCGCCGCACCAGCCTTCCGCTTCGGTTTGTGCGGTACAGCGCTGAATATTGTGCGGTGTGGCATATTTCCACGTCGGCGCGGAATCGTAATTCGGCAACTCTGCAATGCCCCAGCTCGCGTAGGTATCGCGGGCAATCGGAATGTGACGCACGGTAACGATGTCGTAGGGGCGGAATTCGGATTTGCGCGCATTTTTGGCAATTTTAAAGGTGATGTACGAGCTGCCCGTAATGCCTTGTCCGCCTGTGTGGCAACTGTTGCAATTTTTGTAGGGTTGCGAATGGCACACCTGGCACGACAGATCGCCCCAGTGTGTAGAATGGTAATTGTTCGCTTCCTCGATGCCGCTGTGGCAATCTTCGCAACGAATCATATCCATATCTTCGTAACGGTGCTCGGCGCCCAGACTGCTGGCGTGCATGGCCGAGCCGGTATGGCAAAATGTGCATTTCTTCACATTGGGGATCCAATGCACATCCGCTTTTATGCCTTCGTTTTCGCCAAAATATTCAGCGCCTACTCGGCTGCCGTGGCAGGCGGTGCAGTTTTCTTTGGAATGCGGTTGGCCTAAAAAATTATGACCGTCGATAAATCCGCCTTGAACCGAAACCGGACGCGATACGTGGCACTGACCGCAACTCGCGTGACATTTGCCGCATTCTTTGTCAAATTTCGGACGAATCTCGGGATCGTCGGAAATATCGCGTCCCAAGCGCTGATCGATCATGTTAAAATAACCATCAAGGTTGGCATGCAAGCTGGAGCGATGTTTTTCCATAATTCCCGCGTGACAGCCGCCGCAGAAAACATCCTGACTGTCGCTGGGAGCGGCAACAAGTCCGACATGCGCTTCAGTTTTATCATTCGTATTGGGATTGCCCTCGTGACACGCGATACAGCCAAACTGACCGTGATGCGAGCTGAGAAACGATTCTTCCACAAAAACCATTTGCCATGCCTCCAACTGAGGCACTTCTCCGCCTCAGCCCTCGCCCGGATTCTCGCTGGGGCGTTCGATGGGTGTGGCCACCTGTTTGAGCAAGTTGGCATCGGTATGGCAGCTCACGCAGCCATACGTGGTGGTGATGCCGA
>CAYPZM010000136.1:0-11990 GCA_964414825.1 uncultured Cytophagia bacterium
CGGGTAACCAAATTCGAACCGTGTTTTATAACGACGGCATGATTGGCGACCGCCAACCCGATGAGCTGGGTGTCGAATGGCCTATCAATTCGGGGTACGAGTACCTGTCAAAATCGGCCTGTTTGATTGGTGCCGAGGTTGAGGTCATCAACGACAGTACCGGAGCCGTAGAGCGTATCGTTATCATTTCCGAAGGTAACGGCAGCCAGGGCGGTAATCCCGGCAATGCCACCTCCGGTGATGCCGATCCCAATACCGGCGATTGGTGGTCGATGACGCCACTTCCGTTTTTTGCCAACCAATTTCCCGGTGTGGATGACAATGGCAACGAACGTAAAAAACAGGTTGCCATGAGCCATTGGCCGTGGTCCTGGCCTTCCTCCTGGCCGGACAAGTTTGATGACACCGTTGATCCCGGTTGGGCCGGCTCGTGGAACGGTTATTTTGGTAAAAATGTGCTCAATGCCGATCAGGAAAGCTATTATGTGATGGACGATTATAACAATCGCGAATTTCCGTTTTATCCGGATTCTACGGACTTGACCCGTCGCGGTCTCGGCATTCGCGCCACAGTGCGTCAGTTCCAGTGGTCTAATGTGTTGGTGGAAGATTGTCTGTTTTTCCTCTACGATGCCATGAATATTGGTACCTACGAACACGACAAGATGGTATTCGGAATCGTGTATGGTCCTAATATTGGCGAAGATGCCGATGATGATGGCGGCGCCTATATTTTGCAGGAGAATTTGGGGTACCAGTTTGATGAAGACAATATCGGCTCAGGAGGCTGGACTCCGGTTGGCTTGCTGGGTGCTGCTTTTTTCGAATCTCCGGGCAATCCGTTCGACGGCATCGATAACGACGGTGACGCCAGTATGGGTTCGGGCTTAATTATCACCGAAGATACATTTGCCCCTCGTACTATCAATCTTGATGACGATATTATTCTTACAAATTATAAAACCTTTGAACGTACACCTGCAAAAATGACCGCAGAAGGCGTTCGTATCACCTATTTGGGTCGAACCTATCATATTAAACCGGGTGATACGGTTGAAGAAATTCAAAACGATTTGATCGATAACAACCTGAATGGTTTGATCGACGAAAGCAACGGATCGATATTTGGTGAAGGTGAAGATGCCATTTCCAACTTTCTCTACGTTGGTCTTAAAGCTGTTGATTATTTTACCGGTGATGGACTGGATAATATTCTCATTGATGAGCGCCGCGACGATGGTATTGACAATGACGGCGACTGGAATATTCTCACCGACGATTTGGGTCTGGATGGTGTTGCACGCACCGGCGACCGCGGCGAAGGCGATGGTCTACCTACTTCCGGTGCCGGGACATTATTGCCAGGTGAACCGCATATCGACAAAACCGATATTGATGAATCCGATATGATCGGTCTCACCTCGTTTAACATCCACGAACCGTGGACGATTTACCCCTTGTCCCAGGACCAAATTTTGTGGGACGAAGCCGTACGACCCGGATTTTTGAACGAACGCGCTTCCGGCGGTAATACGGATATCTTTTTGGGTTCCGGCTACTTTCCGCTCAAAGTTGACAATATTGAACGCTTTTCTCTCGGCATGCTGCTCGGCTACGGACCCACCGAAGATGAACTCATTCGCAATAAACAATATGCTGAAAAAACCTATCTTGAAAACTATAATTTTGCCAAAGCTCCGAATCTGCCCACCTTGACCGTGGTGCCGGGCGATGGACGCGTCACTCTGTATTGGGACAAATATTCCGAAGAATCCATTGATCCGATTACGGGCAAGGATTTTGAAGGCTACCGCATTTACCGTTCCACCGATCCGGGTTGGCAAGATATGCAGCCAATCACCGACGGTTTTGGCTCGGTGACCTTCCGCAAACCGTTGGCGCAATTTGACCTGGAAAATGGCATAAGCGGTTATGCCAGGTTGGATGTAAACGGGGTGCAATTCTGGCTGGGCGATGATACCGGAGTGGCTAACAGCTTTGTGGATACTACAGCCGTCAATGGTCAAACCTATTATTACGCCGTTACCGCGTACGACTCGGGTTCCGATTCTCTGGGCATTACACCTAGCGAAACCGCAAAGTATATTTCAATCGACAAAACCGGCCGTGTTCAAGACAAAGGCACAAACGTAGCTATCGCGCGGCCCGAAGCGCCATCAGCCGGATACATTACTGCCGATCTCGAAAATATGACCATGGTTGAAGGCGGTACGGCCAGCGGCCAAATCGCTTATGACATTGTGGACCGCAATTTTGTCATGGAAAACCACAGCTATATGATCGCGTTCGAGGATACAGTTATTGAAAATGATTCTCGCGTATTAGCGCCTGTAACCAAAAATTTTAGCCTGGTCAACATCACAACAGGTGATACCTTGATCAACAAAAGCACCAATCTGTTGCCGGGCGCGGAACAGCCCATGACGGAAGGATTCCGCATTGCGCTGTACAATATTCCGGAGCTAGCCATTAACGCCGATAGCACGTATTGGAATGCGGATAGCGTTTATGCGCCGGAAATTTCGGTATTCCGCTATAGCCGTACCACGGGGCTTGCGCAGCCGAACGATTATATTATCGAGTTTGGCGATATCGGCATCGATACATCCATGGACCTCAGCATCTCCGCAACACGTAATTTGCCAGCTATTCCGGTGAATTTTACAGTGAAAAATGCCGCCACCAACGAACCGATAGATTTTGGTTTCTGGGAGCTGGACGCGCTGAGCGGCGAAGAAGGCAAGTTTACAGCATTTAGCGACCGCACGCGTTCCGATCAAATCATTTTTATGGAAGAACTGCCCTCTGATACCACGGTGCTATCCTGGAGCATTGAGCTGAACTCCGAGACCAACGATTCACTGCACCGCAATCCGCGCGCCGGCGATGTTCTGAAAATAATGACGGATAAACCGTTCCTCTCGCACGATATTTACGAATTTACATCCAAGGCTCCTTCTATTGACAATGAGCAAGCAATGGCCGATTTGGAAAAAATTCGTGTGGTGCCCAATCCCTATGTTGTTGCCAACTCGTGGGAACCGTTGAATCCTTATGAAAATGGCCGCGGCCCGCGCGAGTTGCATTTTACCCACTTGCCGTCCGAATGTACCATTCGCATCTTTAATGTGCGCGGTCAATTGGTTCGCGAAATTGAGCATATAAGTGCTGATTTGGCAAATGGCACGTTTGTGTGGGATATGCTTTCCAAAGATCAAATGGAAATTTCCTACGGTGTTTACATCTACCATGTCGACGCCGGCGAATTGGGTGAAAAAATTGGTAAATTTGCGATTATAAAATAAATCAGAATCGTATGAGAATTTTCTTAAAGGAGCCAAAGATGAGACGATTAATAACTGTGATTACAGCAGTTTTTCTGTTGCTGAACGTGCCGCTGTTTGCACAAAACGTCACCAAAGTGGGCACCACCGCGGCCGGATTTTTAAACATTGATGTTGGCGCCCGTGCCATTGGTATGGGCGGCGCTTATGTGTCGGTTGCTCAAGACGCCATGTCCATGTACTGGAACGCCGCCGGCATCGCGCGTGTGGACGGCGCTGAGGCTGTGTTTACCTACAACCGCTGGATCGCCGATATTTCCAACAACTATGCCGGCTTTGCCATGAATTTGGGCAACATCGGCTCCATTGGTGTGAACGCACAATTTATGACCATGGACAAAATGGAACGCACCACAATTATGGAACCGGACGGCACCGGCGAGCTGTTTTCCGCGGGTTCGTATGCCTTTGGTTTGGCTTATGGCCGCAACTTGACCGACCGGTTTTCCATCGGCTTTAACTTTAAGTACATTCAGGAAAAGATTTATCACAGCGATGCGACCGGTATTGCATTTGACATAGGCACGTTGTTCGACACGCAGTACAACGGTCTGAAGATTGGTATGAGCATCACCAATTACGGCACCAAAATGCAGATGGGTGGCCGCGACATGCTGATCCAGACCGATATCGACCCGTCGATTTCGGGCAACAACCACAACATTAATGCCGATTTGTCGACCGACAAGTTTGATCTGCCGTTGATGTTCCGTGTTGGTGTTTCCATGGACATTCTCAAAGGCCTGGGCAACAGCAACCTGATAGTGGCGGTTGATGCGCTGCACCCGAACGATGATGTCGAAAGTGTGAATGTGGGTGCGGAATATCTGTATGCTGGCATGTTCGCCTTGCGCGCCGGTTACAAGACCATGTTTGCGCGCGATTCCGAAGAAGGCCTCTGTTTTGGCGCCGGCTTTTTGTACGACGTAGGCGGCATGAACCTGGCACTGGATTATGCCTATCAAGATTTTGGTGTACTGCAAGAGATTCAGATGTTTACGCTGGGTCTCGGTTTCTAATTTTGCCTAAATCCATTAAATAGGAGTATACGAGCATGAGATTTAAAACAATTGTTGCTCTCCTGCTGGTTCTCACATGTGTTATTTTTGTGCATACATCGTTTGCCGGTATAACGGGAAAAGTTTCCGGCAAAGTGGTTGACGCGTCTTCGGGCGAGCCCTTGCCTGGAGCTAACATCGTGATTGAGAACACCCAAAGGGGTGCTGCCTCTGATTTGAACGGAGAATTTATCATCATTAATATTCCGCCGGGAACCTACACCCTGCGCGTTTCCATGATGGGATACAAGAGCCAAATTATTGAAAATGTTCAGGTATCTATCGATTTAACCACTCCGGTCACAGCACGATTGCAAGAAACCTCAATAGAGGGCGAAGAAGTAACCGTTGTAGCCGAGCGGCCGTTGGTGCAAATGGATAAAACCTCGTCCATGTCGAGTGTGAGCGCGCGCCAAATGTTGGACTTGCCCGTGCAGACCGTTAATGAAGTGTTGGAGCTTCAAGCTGGTGTTGTTCGCCAGGGTGGTGATTTTCATATCCGCGGCGGTCGTGGTGACGAAGTTGCGTTTTGGGTGGATGGTGTTCCGGTCACCAATGTGCGCAATTATAGCCAAGGCATTTCCGTCGAAAATAATGCAGTCCAAGAGCTGCAGGTTATTTCGGGAACCTTTAACGCCGAGTATGGCCAGGCCATGTCCGGTATCATCAATATTATTACCAAAGAAGGTTCTCCTAAATACAGCGGTCAGATTCGTGGCTATGTTGGTGATTATATAAGCAACCGCTCCGAGTTTGATGTCTTGGATCGAGTTGAGACTATGTACGACAGCACTGGTAAAGCCATCGGTAGCCAGGGATACACCAGTAATCCGCTCGCGCAGTTTAATCCTGAATACAATGTTGATATGAGTTTGAGCGGCCCGGTGCCGCTTACCAACGACAAGGTGACCTTTTTTACCAATGCACGATGGCACGACTATTCCGGTCATCTGTACGGTCGTAACTGGTTCTTGTCTACAGGTGTGCCCGGGGACAGCTCTCTGGTGCCGATGAATCAAGGAACCAGTATCTCTGCACAGGGCAAATTAACCTGGCGTCCAAGCGGCAATTTAAAGATGAACTACAACTTGATTTGGAACAAATTTGACCGACCCTATTCATTCAGCCATGGACAGCGTTACGTGCCCTATGGTACCAATGAATACCACAGCGACAACCAATCTCACATTCTTTCCCTGAACCATGTTTTGTCACCGACCACCTTTTACGAGGTGCGTGTGAATTATCTGGATTATCAGGACGAAAATTATGTGTTTGAAAGCCCTAATGCCATGCCGGATTATTACGTGTACGTCTATTCCGATTCGACGGACGAAGGCGATTTATTGCCCGAAATGGTGCTTTATCCGCGCAGCTCGGCGGAAGACAGCGTTTTGTTTGAGCAACTCAAACAAGAACGCCGTCAGTACGAGTGGTATGTCGATCCATCCGGACCACAAGGGTACATCCATCCGGATTCCAACACCGTTCCTGTGAACGCTTCCTTTTGGAATGATGGCAGCGGCCACGGATTTGGCAAAAATCGAACCCGTTCGTTATTTACCAAATTCGACCTTTCGAGCCAGGTCACACGTAATCATCTGGTCAAAACCGGTTTTGAGCTGCGCCTGCACGAAATCGAATCGCGTGGATACAGTTTGCAAGCCGCAACCGATCCCGAAGCCAATGAACAAATTGTACCGTTTACGCCCTCTATCCCATCAATCTCGAATGCCAATCGCAGCGACTATAACCGCTCACCGCGTGAATTCTCTGCCTACATTCAGGACAAAATGGAGTTTACGGAGATTATCCTTAATGTGGGGTTGCGTTTTGACTGGTTTGATGCAAACTATGTCGTACCCAGCGATCCGAGCGATCCGGATATCTATCATCCGATGAAAGCCGAACACACCTACCGCGATTGGGAAGCACCACCGGCAGGGTTGTCTCAGGCTGAATATGAAGCGTATGTGGCTGGCTTTGAAGAAATGACCCCGGAAGAGCGCAAGCAGTTTATGCATACGGAAGTTGAACCCAAAATGCAGCTCAGTCCGCGTGTGGGTATTGCCTATCCAATCAGTGATGCGGGCGTGATCCACTTTTCTTATGGACATTTTTTCCAAATCCCGACCTATGGTCAAATGTATGCCAATCCGGATTTCAAGATTAATCCCTCCGGCGGCTATTCGATTTTTGGCAATGCAAATTTGAACGCCAAACGTACGGTCCAGTATGAAATTGGTTTGAACCAGCAAATCGCGGCCAACACCAGTATCGATTTTACTGTTTTCTATCGCGATATTCGCGACTGGGTCGGTACCAGCCCGTTGGTGGAAACAGCGATTCCAAGTATTTTGTACTCGACCTATGAAAATAAAGACTATTCCAATGTGCGTGGTATCACCTTAAAACTGGAACGCCGCATGGCTGCCAATTTTCAGGCCAATGTGGATTATACCTTTCAGATCGCTGAGGGCTCCTATTCCAACCCGAATGACGCTTACAATGCACAGTTAAATCAGCAAGAACCGCGACTTAATTTGATTCCCATGGGATGGGATCGTCGCCATTCTCTTAATGGCCAATTGATTTATAGCAAAAACAATTGGACTATTTCCGGTATTGGCCGATTCTACTCGGGTTTCCCGTATACACCGTCCTTTCCGCGTGGCGAGTTTGTCGGCGGAACCGCCCTTTCCGGGCTCACTGAAAATAGCGCACGCATTCCCAATCAAGCCGTTGTGGATTTGCGCGTAAACAAGCGCTTCCGGCTCTCCGGTCTCGATTTGAATCTGTTCGCGTATGTGAACAACCTCTTGGACTCGGATGATGCAACCTCGGTTTACTCGGATACCGGTTCACCACAATACACCACCAACACCACGCCGGAGCGCATTTCCTACAGCGCCGATCGTATAGGAACCGTGGAGCATGTTATTCTGCAACCCAATTGGTATACCGCTCCGCGTCAAATTCAAGTCGGTCTGTCTGTCGGCTTTTAAGCGTATTGGAGGAAAAAAACATGAAAAATTATTTTCAATGGTTAGCTTTACTTCTCTTTATAGCGTGCTTGCTGCCCTCCAGTGCCTTTGCGCAGATGGAGACCTTGCACGGAGATTTTCTCGAACTGCGGGACGGTGTTCACGCCGGGAACCTGTTCCGTACCACATTTTATAATGACGGAACCACGGGGCGTATTCAAGACCCGTCTGCATTTGCCGGCGAATGGCCGATCAACTCCGGTCGTTGGTATCTCATTGACGGTAACCTCTTTGTCGGTAGCGAAGTGCTTGACAGCGAGGGGCAGGTCAAACATATTTTCTCCACCGTTCGAAGTTCCGTTATTGGCAACTCAACAGGAGACCAAAGCCCGGAAGGCGATTGGTGGACCTTTTTGCCGCTTCCCGGTTTCGCCAGTCGCGATACCAACAAAATCGCCATGACCAAATGGCAATGGTCCTGGCCGGATGTCTGGCCCGACAAGCTGGACGATACGGTTGACCCCGGCTGGCCCGGCTCCTGGAACGGCTATTTTGGTAAGGATATTTTTAACGCCGATGAAGAGAGCTTTTTTGTTGCCGACGATTACACCAACGCCGAATTCAAGTTTTACCCGGACAGCACCGATTCGTTGCGCCGGGGCCTCGGTATTCGCATGTGGGTGCGTAATTTTCAGTGGTCCAATGCGCTGGTTGAAGACGGCATGTTCAACCTCTACGATTTGGAAAATGTGGGCACACACGATCACGACAAAATGGTGTTCTCCTACAAGTACGGAAACAACATGGGTGATTCGCGGCAATCCGGTGACGGTGGCGACGACATGGGCGGATTTGACAAGGAATCCGATTCCGCTTTTTTGTATGATTTCGATGACGTTGGCGGCGGTGGTTGGAGCCCGGTTGGTTATTTCGGCGGTGTGTTTCTCGAATCTCCTGGAAACTCGTTCGACGGCATTGATAATGACGGCGACGGAATGATGGGCGACGGCATCATCATTGATGAAAGCATGTTCGAGCCGAAAACCCTGCGCGCCAGCGATCCAGTTGTCGTGACCAACTATAAGACATTTGAACGCCGGGTGACTTCTTTGAATGATGAAGGCGTGGATACGCTAAAAATTCAATACCAGGACTTGGTCTTTAAATTCTGGGATGGCAAACTGTTGCAAGAAATCCCGTTTGACCTTGTGGACAATAACCTTAACGGTATCATCGATGAGAATAATGGTGCCGTAGTGGGCGAAGGTGCGGATGCGTTTACCACATACTTGTATGTGGGCCTCAAAGCTGTTGATTACTTTTCGGGTGCCGGCATAAATAACATTATGTTGGACGAACGCCGCGATGATGGCATTGATAATGACAACGATTGGGATGTCCTCACAGACGATGTCGGTCGCGACGGTAAACCTTTTACCGGAGACCCGGGTGAGGGTGACGGCATGCCGACCGATGGCGAACCGCATTTTGATAAAACTGATATCGATGAGACCGACATGATCGGTTTGACCAGTTTTACCCTCTACATTTGGGAGAACCTGGCGCAATACGATGATGAAAAATTGTGGCAGTTTAACTTGCCTGGATTGTTTGACCAGGAGCTGCTGAATGAAAATATAGAGCTCATGTACGGTTCGGGATATTTCCCGCACAAAGCCGGCACCATCGAACGCTTTTCCATGGGTACGTTGTGCGGAATTAACCGTGATGATTATTTGGAAAATGTCAAATGGTTTGCCAAGGCCTATAACGAGAACTATAATTTTGCCAAGGCTCCGAATATTCCGAACGTAACCGCGATCCCCGGCAATGGCAAAGTGACGCTGATGTGGGATACGATTGCCGAAGAATCGGAAGACCCGATCACAGGAAAAGATTTTGAAGGATACAAAATCTATCGCTCCACCGATCCCGGTTGGAATGATGCGCTACCCATTAGCGACGGCCAGGGGAACACAACGTATCGTAAACCACTGGCGCAATTTGACCTCGACAATGAAATTTCCGGCATGGCGCCTGTTGCTGTCAAAGGTGTCAAGTTTTTCCTGGGCACCAACACAGGTATTGTAAATTCGTTTGTCGATACCACAGCAGTGAACGGTCAAACGTACTATTACGCTGTCACCGCTTACGACCGTGGCTCTCCCGAAGGCGGACTCGCGCCAACCGAATGTAGCAAGTTCATCACACTGAACACGGCTGGCGAGGTGGAAGACAAAGGCCCAAACGTGGTGGTCGTGCGTCCGGAAGCGCCGGCTAACGGCTTTGTTGATGCGTCGCTCAGCACGGCTACAGCCATTCACGGCGGTAACGCTGACGGTGCTATTGGTTATGAGATTATCAATCCGCTGGCCATTAAGGATGGCAACACGTACCAAGTCACATTTGAGGATTCGATTGGTGAAGGCCCAACGCTGAATATGACGCGTTTGACTAAAAGTATCACTTTGGTTAATGTTACCAATGCGGGTGCGCCCGATACTCTGTTGAATAAAAACCCCAATGTGCAAAATGATGGTACGCTACCTATCGTCGATGGCTTTCAGCTAAAGCTCTTTAACATTGATGAGCTTTCACTAAATCCGGACAGCTCCATGTGGAGCAATGACAGCATTTACGGATTTAGCTTTGAGCCGTTCCGCTACAGCAGAACTCAGGGAATTCCTGCACCGAATGACTATATAATCGAATTTGGTCAAGTTGGGCTTTATACCTCAACCGAGGTCAGCATTTCTACTACGCGAAATCTGCCGGCGATTCCGGTGAATTTCAAAATTATAAATGCTACGACCAACGAGCCGGTCCAATTTGGCTTTTGGGAATTGGACGCTCTAAGTGGCGAAGAAGGGATGTTGACGGCATTTACCGATCGCACTCGAAGCGATGAAGTGATTTTCTTGGAATACGATGAAAACGACTCGCTCGTTTTTACCTGGAGTCTGGAATTTGACTCGGCAACCAATGATTCGCTGCATCGCAACCCCATGGCTGGCGATTCGCTGTTCATCCGAACTCAAAAACCATTCCTCTCCAGCGATGTCTACGAATTTACCACTGCCGGCCAACGTATCGAAGACGAGCAGGTGACTTTGGAAGACATCCGAGTCGTGCCCAATCCGTACGTGGTGTCGAACTCGTGGGAGCCGCAGAATCCCTACTCGAACGGGCGCGGACCACGCGAGCTGCACTTTACCCATTTGCCGCCGCAATGCACCATCAAAATCTTTAATGTGCGCGGCCAACTGGTCAATGAGCTGGAGCATGACGTCAGCACTGATATTCTCGACGGCACGTTTGTCTGGGATATGCAAACCAAAGACTTGCTCGATATTGCGTATGGTATTTATATCTATCATATCGATGCTGGTGAATATGGCGAAAAAATTGGCAAATTTGCCGTTATAAAATAGCTGTACTGCCGGGCTTGCGACAAAGCCCGGCTTTTTTCAACCAGGGAATTGCAACATTGATTGCTTCCCTTTGAGTCTATGATTGTTAACGATCGTTTGCGCTGACTAGCGTTATGCTCGATGCGATCTTGTTGGTTTCAAGTGTGGAGAGTGCTTATGAAAAAACTGGTATTGTTATTTCTGCTGTTTTCCGCGTCTGTTTTCTCACAAAACGTCACCAAAGTGGGCACCACCGCGGCCGGATTTTTAAACATTGATGTTGGCGCCCGTGCCATTGGTATGGGCGGCGCTTATGTGTCGGTTGCTCAAGACGCCATGTCCATGTACTGGAACGCCGCCGGCATCGCGCGTGTGGACGGCGCTGAGGCTGTGTTTACCTACAACCGCTGGATCGCCGATATTTCCAACAACTATGCCGGCTTTGCCATGAATTTGGGCAACATCGGCTCCATTGGTGTGAACGCACAATTTATGACCATGGACAAAATGGAACGCACCACAATTATGGAACCGGACGGCACCGGCGAGCTGTTTTCCGCGGGTTCGTATGCCTTTGGTTTGGCTTATGGCCGCAACTTGACCGACCGGTTTTCCATCGGCTTTAACTTTAAGTACATTCAGGAAAAGATTTATCACAGCGATGCGACCGGTATTGCATTTGACATAGGCACGTTGTTCGACACGCAGTACAACGGTCTGAAGATTGGTATGAGCATCACCAATTACGGCACCAAAATGCAGATGGGTGGCCGCGACATGCTGATCCAGACCGATATCGACCCGTCGATTTCGGGCAACAACCACAACATTAATGCCGATTTGTCGACCGACAAGTTTGATCTGCCGTTGATGTTCCGTGTTGGTGTTTCCATGGACATTCTCAAAGGCCTGGGCAACAGCAACCTGATAGTGGCGGTTGATGCGCTGCACCCGAACGATGATGTCGAAAGTGTGAATGTGGGTGCGGAATATCTGTATGCTGGCATGTTCGCCTTGCGCGCCGGTTACAAGACCATGTTTGCGCGCGATTCCGAAGAAGGCCTCTGTTTTGGCGCCGGCTTTTTGTACGACGTAGGCGGCATGAACCTGGCACTGGATTATGCCTATCAAGATTTTGGTGTACTGCAAGAGATTCAGATGTTTACGCTAGGT
>CAYPZM010000137.1:0-11899 GCA_964414825.1 uncultured Cytophagia bacterium
TTGTTGACCAAAGATGGCCTGGAAATCGCTGCCGGCATGTACCTTTACCACCTCACAGCAGACGATACCGGTGATGAGATAATGGGCAAACTGGCCATTATTAAATAACTCCGTAGCAGTCTAATTTAGGAATTGGAATGACTAAAGATTTTAATATAAAAGAGGTTAGACTATGAGTGGAAAGAAAATTACGAGTTTGTTGGTCATTGCGGCCCTGCTGCTTTTGTGCATGGCTCCCAATAGCCATGCGGTCAAAAGCCGCGCCGGCACCGCGACCGCAAACTTTTTGGAAATTGGATTTGGCAGCGCAGGTATCGCCATGGGCGATGCCTATGTGAGCCTTGCAGAAGATTTATCCGCAATGTACTGGAACCCCGCCGGCCTGGGTTATATGAACAAGAGCGAAGCTCAGTTCAGCATTCAGCCTTGGGTGGCGGATATTAACACCTCATTTGTCGGTGTTGGCTTGGCTTTGCCGCGTATCGGAACCCTTGCGCTCGGATTAACCCAGGTGGGTTATGGCGATATGCCGGTAACCAATCTCGACTTTCAGGAAGGCACAGGCGAACTGTTTACAGCCACCGAATTTGCCGCTAATCTTTCTTATTCGCGGCGCTTGGCACAATGGTTTTCGTTTGGCGCATCCATAAAATATATCAGCTCGCAGATTTGGCACTCCGGTGCCAGCGCAATCGCCGTGGATTTGGGTGTTAAACTCAACACCCACTTTTTCTCCCCCACCGGCGAAAAAGCTGACGGTATGAACATCGGCATGAGCATTTCGAACTATGGTACACGCATGAAATACGACGGTATCGATTTGTTGAACCCGATCGATATCAAACCGGATGAACAAGGTAACTATCAGTACGCCAACGGTAAATTTGAAACCGTTGAATGGGAATTACCCTTAATTTTCCGCGTGGGTGTTGCGATTCATCCGATCGTACTGGGCGGTCATCGCCTGACCATTGCTGCAGATGCCTTGCACCCCAACAACAACACAGAATCGGTTAATCTGGGTGCGCAATATCAACTTAAAATGCCGGCCTTTGGCAGCTTTTATCTGCGCGGCGGTTACAAAGCCCTGTTTATGGAAGATTCTGAATACGGCCCCACCTTTGGCGGCGGCCTGTTGATGAACCTGATGGGCAACGTAGCTCTGCGTTTGGACTATGCTTACAAAAGTGTTGGACTGTTGGGTAACTTTCATTCCTACACCTGCGGCATTACGTTCTAAAACGATTGTTGCTTAAATAGATGACTCTAAAGACTCTGGTAAGGGTAACTTTGCCAGAGTCTTGCTTTATATAGGCGATCCTTATCTGAAAAAATCTTTATTTTATCAACGCAGAGATACTATGTTAATCCAAATTATATTTTGGTGAATTAGATGCATTTAGCTTAACGCAGAGTCGCCAAGCGCGCTGAGAATACGCAGAGAAAAACAAAATATATCTATAATTTATGTCATGGCCAAGTTTGAGATTAATCGTGAAATCTTTGATATCTTTGCAGGTATGAGGTATTATTTATTTTGAACTTTTCCATCAATTCTTGTTGTAATAATCATCCTGCTCCCGAATAAGCAGAATACAACGTGCAGCAGACAAAAGTTTTATGAAAAGGATGGTTGCAACATGTTTCATTGCTTCTCTCAGCGAGTCTCTGCATAAAGAAATAAAGAGCACATTTCCAAGTGAAATAATTCGGAACGTCTCTACTCGTATAAAGTATAATACAGCAAATTGAAAACCCTAACCATACAACAAAAGAACATGAAAAAATACATATTACTACTAATTACGCTTG
Organism: uncultured Cytophagia bacterium; assembly: GCA_964414825.1. Lineage (GTDB taxonomy): Bacteria > Zhuqueibacterota > Zhuqueibacteria > Residuimicrobiales > Krinioviventaceae > CAYPZM01. The sequence continues at coordinate 1,813 of CAYPZM010000137.1, forward strand.
CAATTGTGTCAAGCTGCTCGCGAACGCCGGAGCAACCGGAACAGGTCATTCTCGCAAAAGTTGGTGATCGTGAAATTACACTGGATGAATTTATTCGCCGAGCCGAATACACAATTCGGCCAAAATATGTCAAAGGCAATTCGTACATCCATAAAAAAATTATTCTCAACTCGTTACTCGCAGAAAAAATGTTGGCGTTAGAAACGGGTACGAATAATGAATTGTACAACAACCAAAACTTTCAAAATTATATTCAGGGGCGAAAAGAACAGGCCATGCGGCGCTGGTTGTTTCGCGAAGAGGGCATCTCGAAAGTCAAGCTCGAGCCGGAAGAAATAAGCAACGCCTATCGATGGGTTGGCCGCGAATACAATATTGCCTATTTTACCGTTCCGACCAAAAATATCGCTGACAGTGTTCAAGCCATGCTCAACGATCCCACGGCCTCGTTTGAAGCGGCATTTGAAATTATTGGCGGTACTGGCGAGCTGCCCACCCGCGATGTTACCTGGCAACGCGAAGGCAACGACGCTATAATCGAAGCCCTGTATTCCGACTCTCTTAAAGTCGGCCAAGTGGTTGGGCCGGTGCGCGCCGATGAAAATTCGTTTATTACCATGAAAGTGCTGGGCTGGACCGAATCTGTGGCCATCACCGACGAGCAGATCAAATTGCGCACAAACGATGTGAAAGAGCGGCTGAGTCGACGAGAGGCAGAGAAATTTTACGCGGAATTTGTGCTCGATGTTATGAAAGGTAAAACTGTGCAATTTGATGAAGACACGTTTTACAAAGTTGTGGACGTGGTCAAACCGTTTTACGTCAAATCGCCGGAGCAAGAGCGCGAGTCCATCAATGCTCAGCTTTGGAATCAAAAACCACCGGAAGTGGATGCTGAAGGTTTGCAGAGCGAATTTGAACAGATCAAAGATTGGCCGCTATTGACCATTGAAGGCCAAACCTGGACTGTGGAGCGTTTTCGCGACGAACTGGCGCGCCACCCGCTCGTATTTCGCAGCAAAAATGTCAACGATCAAAATTTTGCCAAACAATTCAAGCTCGCGGCGGTCGATCTGATCCGAGACAAATATCTCACAGATGTGGCTTACAAACGCAATTACGATCAGGTCAATGTTGTGCAACAATACACCCACATGTGGCAAGATCAAGCTCTCTCGTTGTTTCATCAACAGGAATATTTGCGTCAGCAACAATCGCCTTATAATTTTTACAAAGATTATATAAAGGTGATTGATGAATATATGAACGATTATGTAGACAGCCTGCAAACCAAATATAGCGATCAGGTTGAAATCAACATGGAAATATTCGAAGATGTGGAGCTCACCCGCATCGACATGTTTGTCATTGAAGAAAATGTGCCGTATCCTGTGGCGGTTCCCATGTTCCCGCACCTAACGACGGATAACCGTCTCGATTACGGTCGTGATTCGAGTCAGTAATCTCCAATCCTGCTCATTTGAGCACTACCAACCCAAGCTTGTAGAATAGACAATAACCCGGTGCTGTTATTCAAAACAGCATCGGCTCTGTTCAAAAGGTTCGTTTGGCAGAACCGTTTGCTTTAAAATTTATCTATCACAATAAACGACTCTAGCTTTGCACCCAACTTTTGGAGGAATCATGAAACAGATGTTGTTGCTCCTGGCTATGTTATGTGCTGTATCGCTGGTTTTTGCGCAAAGCGCACCGCCGGAACAATTGCGACATGGCATCAATTTTATTGAAACGACCGTCTATTCGGCAGAAGAAAACCAGGAGCTGCTCAAACTCTACGAGGGTTTGCGCGTTGCCGATGTGTCGGATGGACTGGACATGGTTGGCCCAATACGGGCCTCGTGGATCCGGTCATTCATCCGGACTGGCTTGATTTGGATTCTCTCTCCCACATCATCCGTGGTATTGCGCTGACCGTACGCTATGTCCCAACACAGAAACAAGATCGCCCCAACCCGGGACAAGATTTTTCCGAATGGGAAGGCAGCTTTTACAATCAATATTCCTCCGAAACCTGGACGCAGATTATTGGGCCGGGACATGTGATTGTGATCGATGATGTTGAATTTGGCGACGTTGGCACCATCGGCTCGAACAATATTATGGGCTGGGCTGCCAAAGGTGCGGTTGGCGTCGTTACCGATGCAGGCGCGCGCGACACCGATGAAGTTGCCATTGAGGGCGTTCCCCTTTATTTGCGCAAAAAGAGCCGTGGCATTCGCCCGGGCCGCAACGAGCTGGAATCGGTGAATCGTCCCGTTACCATAGGCGGTGTGCTCGTCCGCCCCGGTGATGTGGTCGTAGCCGATGGCGACGGTGTTGTGGTGGTGCCGCGCCGCGTGGCTAAACAAGTAGCAGAACGTGCCCACGGAGTTTTGGAAAAAGACAAAGCTGCACGCCGCAATTTGTACAAGCAGTTGGGGTTACCGATGGATCAAACGGTAGAATAGATTTAAAGCCTGCCGGCCCACTCCGGCAGGTGAATTCTCCACTAATATTTCTTTCTCTATAATATTTTTTCAGCGATTCGAATAAATCGTCCGCGCCAAACGTTACATTCCTGTAAACTCAATTTAAAACAAAACTTTGATAGAGGAACTTTATGAATCTCGAACGCGGTAGCGGAATTCTGTTGCACGTCACCTCTCTGCCATCCGCCCACGGCATTGGCGATTTGGGTCCTGAAGCCTACACCTTTGTGGATGTCCTTAAATCGGCTCAGCAAAAATACTGGCAAATATTGCCGCTCAATCCGACCGAATCCATTTATGGCAACTCGCCTTATTTGAGTCCGAGCGCTTTTGCGATCAATTCTCTGCTCATCAGTCCCGAACTCCTGGAGCGCGAAGGCTGGCTCACCGCTGTCGAACTCACATCTCCTCCCGATTTTGATCCAAACAGAGTGGATTTTGCGGCTGTGCGCGACTATAAAATGAGCCTGTTTCGGCAAGCCTTTGAGCGTTGGCGCCAGGCCTCCGATTCCGAATTTGATACCTTTTTTGAAGAGCAATCGTTTTGGCTGCGAGATTATGCGCTGTTTATGGCACTCAGGCAGCAACACAAAGAGCATAATTGGGTCGAGTGGCCTGAAAAATTGCGCGACCGTGATTTTGACACGTTGGAAGAAAAAGCAAAAGAGCTTAACGACTCTATTTTGTACAATTATTTTTTGCAGTATATGGCGCATAAACAGTGGCATGCCTTAAAATCCTATTCCAATGAAAGGGACATACGCATTATTGGCGATTTGCCGATTTATGTTGAATTTGGCAGTGCCGATGTATGGTGTAACCCCGAATTTTTCAAGCTGGATGAAAACAAACAGCCCTATGTGGTTGCTGGAGTGCCGCCGGACTATTTTAGCGAAACCGGCCAACGCTGGGGAAATCCGATTTATGATTGGGAAAAACTGCAACAGGATAATTTTTCCTGGTGGACGGCGCGACTCACTCGAAACCTGAAACTGTTTGATCTCGTGCGCATTGATCATTTTAGAGGCTTGGTCGCCTATTGGGAAGTACCGGCGGAAGAAGAAACTGCTATTAACGGAAAATGGGTTCAAGTGCCGACGGATGATTTTATCAAAACCTTGCAATCGAGCTGTCCCAATTTTAATGTTATTGCCGAAGATTTGGGGCTGATTACCGACGATGTTAAAGAGGCCTTGCGCGTCTACAAGTTGCCAGGCATGAAAGTATTGCAATTTGCCTTTGGCGAGAATTTGGAAACCAACCCCTACTTGCCCCACAATTATGATGAAAATTGTCTTGTTTACACCGGCACGCATGATAACAATACCACGCTCGGCTGGTATCGCAAAGACGCCACTGATGCGGAAAAGTGGAATTTGGGTGTCTATTTTCACCAAGAAGTAAAGGAAGACAATATAGTTCCGACATTGATCGAGGCCGCCATTTCCTCGCGCGCCAGCGTTGCGCTTTTCCCTTTACAAGATGTGTTAGAGCTCGATGAGCAATCCCGCATGAACACGCCGGGAACCGGCAACGGCAACTGGAAATGGCGCTTTACCCGCGACCAACTGGGTTCGGAAAAGTTTGACCGCCTGGCTGAATGGACTCGACAATATGATCGAACATAGAACAACCTAAAGGACGGCTTGACCGTCCTTTTTTATGTCCCTTTAGCTCAATTTGTCTCTTCACAATTGCGTTTCTCGTTTGCTATTTTGCCTCCATGAATGCTTTTTCTTGCAAAAATCAGCAAATCCTCTCTCTGACTTTTTCACTAGTGCACATCCTGTTAAAAAATTCGTTTACTTTGAGCGACGATTGTTTATATTTTGAAGAAAAAGATAAATCCTCGTTCCCTGCGAGGTTTACTACACAATCGCTGCAGTTCATAAAGATCATGAGGTTCTCCATGCGTACTTTATTTATCGGATTAATGGCTCTCTGCACCCCACTATTCGCCCAGGTGAATGAAACCATCGACCGCGGCGTGGTGGCCACCACGGTGGAGGAAGGCACGGTTTACGTCGGTTGGCGTTTACTGGAAGAGGATCCGGCGGATGTTGCATTCAATATCTACCGCCAGGATATTGGCTTGAGCGATTTTGAGAGAATCAATACCGAACCGATTACCGAATCCACCAATTATCTCGACACCACAGCCGCACCAGGGCACGGATTCAACTATCGAATCAAAACCGTCGTCGACGGCAAGGAACAGGACTCGCCGGGACAAGCTTATGTGTTTACGCTGACCGGCAATCAACCGTTTTATTCGATTAAACTGAACGAAAACGACATCACCCTCAAGCGCGTCGGCATCGGCGATCTGGACGGCGACGGCGCCTATGATTTTGTTTTGCAGCACCCGGATTTTAATGTTGATCCCTACCACCGTCCCGGATACTGGAAACGCAGCCCCGAGCCCTACAAGCTGGATGCCTACACTTCAAAAGGTGATTTTTTGTGGCGCCACAACATGGGATGGGCCATCGAAACCGGCACCTGGTATTCGCCATACATGGTCTTTGACGTCGATGGTGACGGCAAAGCCGAGGTCTATGCCAAAGCCGGCGAGGGCGATCCACGCGAACTGGACGGGCATGTGCTGCGCGGCCCCGAGTATCTGATCAAGCTGGATGGCGAATCCGGCGAGCAGGTGGCCAAACAGAACTGGATTTCCCGCGACGGATTTGAATCGTACAATTATTGGAGCCGCAATTTCCTTAGCATCGCCTATCTCGACGGCGTCCATCCGTCGCTGATCATGCAGCGCGGGACGTATACGGTGATCAAGACCAAAGCGCTGGACAAAAATCTGCGCCCCATCTGGCAGTGGGCCAGTCTGGGCGAATATGAAAAGTACAAAGGCCAGGGCGGCCATGCGCTGTTAACGGGCGACATTGATGGTGACGGCAAAGACGAGCTGGTCATCGGCACGGCGGCGTTGGATGATGACGGCACGCCTCTGTGGCACACCGGCCTCGGCCACAACGATGCCGGGTACATTAATGATTTTCTGCCGGAACGTCCCGGCTATGAAATTTTCTACGGCATCGAATCGCGGTCGCCGCAAAACGGCGTCTGTCTGGTGGATGCCAAAACCGGCGAGATTATATGGGGCTATGAGGGGCGCACCCATCATGTTCATAATCAGGGCATGGTCGGTGATATTACGGATGAGTACCCGGGCATCGAATGTTACGCCGGCGAAGCCAAGGGCGGCGATAAATTCTTCCTCTACACCGCGGACGGACAACGACTGTCGGATCAAAATCTCTGGGGACTCGCGCCGCGCGCCGTCTGGTGGAATGCCGATCCGCAAAAAGAAATTTGTTTTCGCAACAAGGTGATCGAATATGACGGCTCGGAAAAGCTGGACATAGACGGCGATATTTTAATCGTAGCCGACATTATCGGCGACTGGCGCGAAGAGATCGTTACCAGTCTGCCGGGTGAGCTGCGCATCTATTCCACCAACAGTCTGTCGAACACCAAACGCACCTGTCTCATGCAAAACCATCTCTACCGCATGGCCGTCGCGGATGCGTCGATGGGCTATTATAATGCGCCGCAGGTGGGGTTTAAATAGATCGATTTTGTCGTACACCTCCCAAGGTGTGCGACAAATTGATGACGAGCTGTGAACATTTGTAGATCACCTGTCGATGTACTGCAAATCTGCTCGTAACCAAGCTCTGGCTTGGTTACGTTTGTTTCGACCCGGCCTGCACCACGCCGCACTCTGGCTATCGCTTGGGGTAAGGCGGATTTGAAAAATCCGATTGAAGAGAGGTTATATGAGAATCTTGGATTTTTGCACATTTTTAATGCTGTCACTTTTACCGCTTCCTGCATTGTCTCAGGGAATACCCTTCCGCTGCAATTTCGAAAACGACAAGTGGTATGAAGCATGGGGCGGGGATTCATCTCCAAGAAATACATGTCTCGTTTTTGAAAATGAAGACATGAATTTTAAACCGTTTGATGGAAAAGCTCTGATGATCAAAGTTGAAAATGGCGGCCATTACGGCGCCAGTTTCGACTTTGACTTTTCCGATCAATGGAATCAGGAACCCGAGGAGATTTATTTCCGCTACTATCTTCGATTCGCCGGTGACTGGAATCCCGAACGCGGCGGCAAACTTCCCGGCATCGCCGGCACCTACGGCCGCGCAGGATGGGGTGGACGGCCGGTGCATGGCGATGATGGCTGGTCCGCACGCGGACTGTTTCAGGGCTTGAAGGACGGAAAAACACCCATTGGTTTTTATTGCTACCACATGGATATGCAGGGACAGTATGGCTCCAGTTGGGTTTGGAATATTGAAAACCGCGGCTATCTCGAAAACAATCGCTGGTACTGTGTGGAACAGTATGTCAAACTCAATGACGTGGGAAAAAGCAATGGCATCCTGCGTGGATGGATCGATGATAAACTCGCGTTTGAAAAAACGGATTTGCTTTTTCGCTCCACCGATTCTCTTAAAATTGAGAATGTATGGATCAATGTCTATTTAGGAGGAAAATGGACGTCAAAAAGTGAACATCATTTATTTATTGATAACATAGTCATATCTACTTTTAAAATCGGCCCAGAAATGTAATCAAAAAAATAAAAATCGGCACGTGCCGCCAAGAGGTTCAAGATGAATCAGCTTTTAATGAGGGATTAAGCAATGAAAGCGACCGACATTCAAGCCAAAATAGAATCTTCATTAAGAACCCAGGTTCAAAAGGACAATAAACTAAGAAATGCCTATTTGCTGGTTCATTCCGAAAACCTTGGTGTTGATCTCAATCTTGCCGAGGGAATGACGGATGATATCAAGGCAAACATCAAACAGCCAAATCATCTCGCCAGTGTGGGAAAACTGTTTACCGCTACACTCATCAGTATCCTCTACGAACGCAATCAACTGGATTTTAATGATCCCATCGCCAATTACCTTGATGCCGACTTGACGAACGGCCTGCATGTTTACAAAGGTAAAGAGTATTCGGATCAAATCACCATTCGGCACCTGCTGATGCAGACATCCGGGTTGAATGATGTGTTTTATCGATTGTATGAAAAAATGATAAACGAACCGGGATTCCGAATTACGCCACGAGAAGCGGTCATTTGGGGCAAGGAAAATTTAAAACCGGTGGCCGCACCCGGCACGAAACATTTCTACGCCGACCCGAATTTTTACCTGCTGGGATTGATCGTCGAGAATATCACCAACAAACCCTTTCACAAAGTGATGCATGAATTGATTTTTCAACCTCACGGCATGCAGCATGCCGGCATGTATGGTTACTCAAAACCGGAGGTTGAACCGGGTTATCCGCCCGCAAACTTGTACATCAAGGACGTTAATTTGTTCTCTGTCCAGGGACTGCATGAAATCGATTACGCCGGCGGCTGCGTCATGGCCCCGCTTGATGATTTTCTAAAATTTATGAAAGGTTTGGTCGGGGGAAAATTAATCAAAGAAGAAACACTAACGCGAATGATCGAGGATGATGTGCCGATGGGATTTCCGATGATTGGCTTTGATTACGGCTATTCCATCTGGAAATTCAAAACCATTCCCGTCCTGCTGCCGCCCCAGTACAAGTGCTGGGGATGTGTCGGCGTTACCGGCGCTTTTCTGTTTTATCATCCGCTAACCGAATCTTTTATCATTGGTTCATTTAATGATTTTTCCTACAAGGCAAAAGCGTTGCAGTTTATGATGAAAAACGTGGTGAAAGAATTAGCACGATAAAAAATTAGAGCTAATAGAGTTTACTATTTGTAAACCGAATAGCTGTGCACCACGAATACCTGGAGAGCTGGCCCATATAGCCAGCTCTTTTTCTTTATTGATTTGAGCTATTTTTGCGCAATATCTGCTCAAATTTTTCAAAAAATACTTGATTTACAATCTCGGGATTCCTATTATTAGCAAGCACCTGTCAATTATTTAACTAGACATGAATCCTGAGGCTGCAATGAAGTATGTTTTCTTCCTTTTGTTATATTTCCCCCTTTTACTAATAGCCGATCCCCCGGAACCGCCGCAAGGCAAGGAATGGGTGTTGATTTTCGAAGAGAATTTCGGCGGTGACGCCCTTGATCACGGTACCTGGTCCCTCGGCCAGGAGTGGGATCAAAATGATTGTCACTACCCCAACCAGACTACCGTTGGCGGCCAGCCGCTGGTGCAGGTGAAAAACGGCAGCGCCTGGCTGTACGCGTGGGACAAATCATCCGGCGGCAAGCCGTACACCGGCGCGCTCATTAAAACCCGGCAAACCGGCAGTAATCCCGCCTTGTTTTCCTTTAAATATGGTTATGTTGAAACCCGCGTCAAGCGCACCGCGACCGGCAACGGTTTTCACATGAATTGCTACACCTATGGCTATGATCCGGCCGACGGCTCTAACAGCATCGGCAATCACCGCTGGCCGCCGGAGATTGATTATGCCGAGACCGTCAGTTCCAGTTCCGGTAAAAACCGCATGTGGCAGGCACTGCATGTCAAGATCAACGGCGACAAAAAGGATTACGGGCATTGGACAGAAAACATCAAATGGACTGATTGGACGACCTATGGCGCCTGGTGGAAGGATTCCAAACGTGTGCAGTTTTACATCAACAACGAGCGTTCGTTTTCGCCGTCAACGTCTTTTCTGCCTGATATTGAGCAATACCTGGTCTTGCGCATTGGCGTCGGTGGCTGGGGCGCCAAACCGGATGCCGGCACCCGCTTCCCGGCCATTCAAGAGGTGGACTGGATTCGCGTGTGGCAATTGCAGGATGCAACAGAGGTAAAAGAGAGCAGGGCCAATTTCCCCGAAACTTTTCAGTTGTGCCCCAATTTTCCAAATCCATTCAATCCCGCCACAACGATCCGATATTCACTTTCGGTGCCCGCTCAAGTCAATGTGAATGTGATTAATATGCAGGGCAAAGACGTAGCCAACCTGGTTAGGGCACACCAGCGCCCGGGCGAGCATTCAATTTTATGGAACGGCAAAACCTCGGGCGGCGTGCCGGCGCCCAGCGGGGTTTACCTTTGCCGTCTGTTGGTCGAGCATGAATCGGGAATCCATTCCGCATCCCAAAAAATGATTCTAATGCGGTAGATTCCCGTACTGAACAAAACATGAGGTGCATGATGAAACGCTATACGTTGCTGCTTTGTCTTTTACCCGGTCTGCTGTGGGGAGCAGCGCCCGAGATCGAAATTTATATAGACGATTATCTCGACCGCTGACCGGCCATCTGGACGTCGCAGAGAGTAGGTCAGCTTTTAGCCGTGCATCCGTTCGAGCATTATTTGGCCGGGCGCATCTAAACCATCACTGCGGACTTGTCAAAATGCGCCGGGCAGAATGTCATCATTCGATTGTACCACGTGCCGATTGTCTGAAATCGTTATTCCGCGAATGCGTTCTGGAAGCGGGTCTCGATCTGTTAAGGAGAGTTGTTAATCGACATCACGTGCTGAAAACGAGCTCAGTCTCGGATTGGCGCCAATTCCAAACAAAGCGCCAAAACGATACGGACAGCTTTATACATCGGAGAACTCTGAAAACAATCAGCCGGTCTATTTGACCTGGATCGG